>CAZVAQ010000134.1:237-9680 GCA_964625145.1 uncultured Candidatus Sumerlaeota bacterium | reverse complement strand
ATCCGCCTGATCGATGTGCGCACTCCCGTTGAGTACCGGTTGGTGCATGCAGAGGGGGCGGAGTTGATGCCGCTGCAGTCGCTGGACGACAGCGCAGTCAAGTCGTTGGCCGGGGCCAAGTCGCCGATCGCGGTCATCTGCAAATCCGGCGCGCGGGCGCGGCAAGCGGCGGATCGCTGCGCGGCAGCGGGAATCGATAATGTGCTGTTGGTACGCGGCGGTACGGACGCATGGGTCAGCGCCGGGTTGCCGGCCGAGCGCGAGCGCGGCGTCATCAGCCTGGAGCGTCAGGTGCGTCTCATCGCCGGCGTGATGTTGATCATCTTCTCCGTCCTCGCGCTGACGCTGCATCCGCTTTGGGCCATCGGCACGTTGTTTGTCGGCTGCGGCCTGGCTTTTGCCGGTGCGACGGATTGGTGCGGCATGGCGTTGTTGTTGGCGCGCATGCCGTGGAATCAATCTGCAAGGCACGCGCACGGTGCATCGTGCAGCGTTCGCTGAGCCACCCGAAATATCTGCCACTTCATCAACAAGGTGTGAGCCCATGTCCATTGCACAGCGCATCCTGATTGTTGGGGGCGTTGCCGGTGGTGCCAGTTGCGCGGCCCGCGCGCGGCGTCTGTCAGAGGATGCCGAGATCATCGTCTTCGAACGCGGGCCATTCGTGTCGTTTGCGAATTGTGGATTGCCGTATCACATTGGCGGGGAGATTCCGCGCCGCGAGAAGCTGATCCTGCAGACGCCGGAGAAGTTTCGCGCCAACCTGAACATCGACGTGCGCGTCCGCCACGAGGTTGTCTCCATCGACCGCGCTGCGAAGGAGATCGAGGTTCGCAATCTCGAGACCGGGGCGACCTCGCGCGAGCGCTACGACGCGCTAGTCCTCTCCCCCGGCGCGGCGCCGATGCGTCCACCAATCGATGGCATCGGCCAACCGGGCATCTTCACCCTGCGCAACATCCCCGACATGGACGCGATCATCGCATGGATCGAATCCCATGACGCGCGCAATGCGGTCGTCATCGGTGGCGGCTTCATCGGGCTGGAGGTGGCGGAGCAGCTCAAGCATCGTGGTCTCGAGGTGAATCTGGTCGAGGCTTTGCCACAGATTCTCGCCCCTCTGGACCCCGAGATGGCGGCGCATGTGTCAGCAGCAATGCAGAAGCATGGTGTGAAGTTGCACGTGGGTCAGAAGGTGGTGCGCTTTGAGAAGGCAGCCGCGGGCGAGTCGGCCCAGTCCGCTGTTGTCGTGGCCGAGTCGGGCCTTCGTCTTGCCGCGGATCTCATTGTCCTGGCCATCGGTGTGAAGCCCGAGGTCCAGCTTGCGCGCAGTGCGGGCTTGGAGATCGGCGACCGCGGCGGCATTCGCGTGAACAATGCGATGCGGACCAGCGACCCGGCCATCTACGCGGTTGGCGATGCGGTCGAGGTCTGGAATCCGGTGTTGGAGGAGTGGGCGTTGATTCCGTTGGCGGGTCCTGCCAATCGCCAGGGGCGCATCGCCGCGGACCAGATCTGCGGGATGGATTCGCGATTTCGCGGCGCGATTGGGACCTCGATCCTGCGCGTGTTCGACATGGCCGCCGCCGCCACGGGTGCAAACGAGAAGGCACTCAAGCGAACCGGACGCGACTATCAGGTCGTCCACCTGCATCCCGGATCGCACGCGGGATACTTCCCCGGCGCGAAGCCCATCGCCATGAAGCTGATCTTCGATCCGAAAACCCGCAAGGTGCTCGGCGCGCAGGCTGTTGGCGAGGATGGTGTCGACAAGCGCATCGACGTGATCGCCACGGCCATCATGGGCGGCATGACCATCGACGACCTTGCAGAGCTCGAATTGGCCTATGCGCCACCCTACGGCTCTGCAAAAGACCCGGTGAACATGGCCGGCATGGCCGCACAAAACATCGCGAACGGCTTGGTGGAGGCGGCCCAATGGCACGAGGTCGATCCCGACGACACATCGACCCTGATCCTCGACGTGCGCGAAGAGGCCGAGCGCGAGGGCGGACTCATCCCGGGTTCCATTCACATTCCGCTCGGGCAATTGCGCGCGCGACTGGATGAGCTGCCACGCGACCGCAGGATTCTGGTCCATTGCCAATCCGGCCAGCGCTCCTACAACGCAGCCCGCATCCTGATGCAGCGGGGCTTTGCGGTGCGCAACCTGGCGGGAAGCTACAAGACATGGAAGGCAGCTTTTGGTTGAATACGCGGATCGGTTGGAGCGTAATGGATGCACGATCTTCACTCGGGAGAGTGCTTCCATGATCCGCTTGCGCCAAGTCGTGATGCTCGCCACCGGCCTTCTGCTGTCGGCAACGGTCGCCGTGGCCGATTCTGTCGTCGCAACGCTGTACGGCCATGAATTGTCGGCGACCGAGCTGGAAAAGATGGTCTCCCAGCGTGTGGTGGCTGAAGACTTGTTTGGCTCATCGACGCGCTCCGAAGCGCAGATGGAGACTCAGGCAATCCTCTCCTGGGCCGACGAGATCCTGAAGCAAGAGATGAAGGAACGCGCCGCCGTGCAGGAAGACGAGGTGCAGCGAGCCATTGAGGACTGGCGCGAGCGGGGACTGATCCCCCCCTTCACACCGGCCATGCAGCGATTCAACCAACTGGCCCTCGATGCCATCGCCGTGTTTGATGCAGGCGGAGAGCTGACCTCCGAGCAACTTGCCGAGTTGAAGGATGCCTGGCGTGAAGTGGGGAACTACAATGGCCTATCACGGGAAGCGGCCGACGAATATTGGGATCGGCAGTTGGCCCTTTGGAGAGCGGGACAGGGATGCGTCCCCTGTCACCCCTCGACGATGGAGGAATACGACGCCCTCAATCGCGAGGTCGTGGTGATGAACTTGAGCAGGCGAAAGATCGGGCGCGAGGCCGCGGAGTACTATGGGCTGCTGGATTCCGACAAGTTGCTGCGGGAAGCCGCGGAGATCGTTGAGGAGAATGGCTTCTCTATCCCCCCGGAAGAGGCCCTGGAAGTCCTGCTCTCATGGCGGGAATCCGAACGCTGGCAGGTGCTGAAGCTGCAGGGAGGCCTCTCTGTGCCCGACAAGGCCACGGCCAATCTGGTTTACCGGCACCTCCGCGAGCGGGAGGAAAGTCTTTCCCTGCCGCTGGCAACTCACGCGGCTGCATTGCACATGCACCTCATGACGATCGGCGATGATGGGCAGGTGGCGTTGATGGGCCGGTGAATGCGCCGGTTTGGAGAGCGGCAGCAAGCGGTCGCACTCCAGAGCCGGCGCACTCCAGATCATCACCGCGCAAGTCCCGCGTCCGGAAATCCTACCTCGCCAACACGCCCTTGATCACCTTGCCATCCACCGTCTCGGCAGGGGGCACGCTCACCAGGTGCAGGATCGTCGGCACGATGTCGACGTTCTCCGCCTCGGCCACGGTGGCACCCTTGCGAATGCCGGGACCGCGGAAGAACAGGATTGGGTTCGATTCGGTCATGCGACCGTGCTGGCCACCGGTGTTGCCGGCCCCTTCGATGGTGTAACCCGGCTTTGGATGAAGCATGAGGTCGCCGCTGAACTCCGGGTGGCAGTGCAATGCGTCAAGCATCTCGCGGTCGTAGATCTCGATGCCTTCGATGGCCTTGAGCGTGTCGATCGCCTGCTGCTTGCGCGCTTCTGACAGCTTGCGGAAATAAACGATGCGGATGCCGCCCTTGAGGAGCACGATCTCGGTGTCGTCGGCGAGTTCGGCCTGGGACATGGCGACCTTGAAGCCCGCATTGCGCAGTGCCACCGACGGCAGGATCGAGACGTTCTTCCCCTCAATCGCCGACATGCCATGGTCGGCGTTCATCGTGATCAGCGTGTTCTCGTAGATACCCTTCGCCTTCAGCGCCTCGACGATGCGGCCGATGGCGCCGTCCACGGCCAGGACGGTCTCCTCGATTTCCTTCCCGTTCGGGCCGTAGCGATGGCCCACCGTGTCGGTGATGCCGAAATTGACGGCGATGAAGTTCGCCTCTCCCGCGTTGACCAACTCGATGACCTTGTCCGCCAGGCCATAGGGCACTTTCAGGTCGTGCGTGTAGGCTTCCACCTGAAAGTACCATTCCTCCGGCACTCCCCGATTCTGCAGGATAAAGTGCGAGATGGCGGCCGGCGTCCAGCCCGCGTCGCCCAGCATCCCGGCGATGGACTTGATGCCGTCGGCGCGCGGACCGCCGAGGATACGGTCCTGGGTGCGGTCGTATTGGTTGTTGTTCGCCACGCCGTTGGTCTTCGGATAGGAACCCGTCGCCAGCGCGGTCATGTTGGGCGTCGTGTTCGCCGGAAAGACAGTGCGCGAATGCTGCACGCGGGCGCCTTCCGCGATGAGCTGCTGGATGTTGGGCGGGTTGAACCGGTCGACATAATCGCTGCTGAACCCGTCCGACGTGATGAAGAGGATGAGCTTGATGTCCTCGGCCGGCGGTGCGGCGGCACCACCGCGCAGCTTCGCACACGACACCGACGATCCCACCACGATCATCAGCATCACGATCAGTATCACGATACGGTTGTTCGCCATGGCTCCACGGCCTCCTTGGGGCAATTGAGCGTCACGTTCTTGGAAGGCTCCCCTCGTAACGAGCGGAACGAGTGGGGGAAATGGGAGCGCGATTGACTTAAGCGCGCAGGGGGGCTGTGCGGTCAAGCATCTTGCAGGATGAGGCACGATGCATCCCGTTCAAGGCTCACGGCCGTTGGGGACCTCTGCCAGTCCCCCTGGCCCTAACGGAACTTCCAGCCTTCCAGCATCAGAAGGTTGACGATACGGATGCATGGGATACCTTCATGGCGGCACACATCGGGAATCCTGGGGCCGTTATGGTTCCCGGTTGTCGACTCATGCGAGACAACATGCGCTTGTTTCACCATCGCGACGGCGATCACGAACGGGTCGCCTCTCGACTTATCACTGTTGGGTGGAACCAGGTTCTTGTACTTGGATACAATATATCTGACTTTCTCCTGAATCTCCTGGTCCGAAATAACCACCGCCCCTGCAAGGCCCTTGGCCCAGTTCACCAGCCTCTCATCCTTTGGTTTCACTTCCACCAGCGCTTCGTCTGAGATGAGCAGCCGCTGCTCGTCAGCCAACTACGCAAGGCGGACCCACAGATTCTCAAGAACTGTTATGGGATAGTCATGCCAAGCATGGATCAAGGTACTAGTGTCCAACGAATATCGTGGCCCTGAAGCCATTACAGGCTCCCGACAGAACCGACAGGGATGGCTTTCTCGAATCTCTCCAGATGCTCAAGCCGCAGGCCGAGGTGCTCGGTCGCATCACTCAATGTCATGCGGCCTTCATACACCGAGCGCAAAACCAAGCCGGCATACTTTCTTCCCAGCCAGCTGAGGACTAGCGTCGGCCTTGGTATCTTGGCCTCCCCTCTGGAACTTGGCGGTTCTCCCGCCTGCTCCTCGTTTTCCCATAGTGCCCGCCTTCTGCAGTATTCCGCGTTTGAAACCATCCCCAATGTCTCAAGTCTGCGGAAGAGGCACTCCCTGCTGACGCGATAGCGCCCGGCGATCTTGCGCACGTGGGTGTCAGTCCACTGGCCGCGCTCCATGCATAGCGCGACATCCCTATCCGAGCGGAGCATACCCGCAGGCAGCAAGACCGCGGCAGCCACTGCATTGGAGAAAACTTCGACTGGCCGGTGCGAAGGAACGCGCGTGCGGCTCACCCCTTCCTCAACAAAGCCTCCATTCGCCAACATCAGATGCACGGTCTCGTGCAGCAAACTGAAGATCCGCCCCTCGAAACAGTCGGCACTGTTGATGAGAATCACCGGAAGAGGATTCACGGGCACACACAATGCCCGCATTTCGTCCACGGGGATTCGCGGTTGCTGAAATACAAGACAACCTTGTGCCTCAACGGCCTCTCTCCAAAGGCTAAAAGAGCGATTCCGAGGACCTGATCTCTGGGACGTCTCGGTCACCTGCAACGCTGATCTCAGTCGCGCAGCGACGGTTTCCGGTTCCTCATCGATCCCGCAGGAAAGCTTGAAACGCTCCCGCCCTGCTTCCTCCGCGGCAAGTACGCTGACGATTGCTTCGCGACGCCTCGTCGCCTGGCGAATCGCCAATCGCAATTGCGGGGACATCTCCCGGTTGAATGTGCCGGGAAGACGGCGAAACTCCGCAACCTCATCCCGGTCCTCGGGGGGGACATCCAGGAACAACAACGCCAGCGGGCGATGATACACATCAGCCATCTTCCTCGCCTGTGCGAGAGTGGGGCGGAGCTTCCCGCTCTCCCATGCAGCCAGACGCTCCGGCTGCACATCCAGCCGGTCGGCGGCTTCTTGCTGTGTATAGCCAGCTTGCTCGCGCGCCCACACCAGCAGGGAAGGCGTGACCAAAGCTGGAACAGAACGGGATGCCATGCCTTCAATACCTCGCTGACTGGGACTCGCGCAAGCGCGGTACCAAGTCCAGAGCAATTGTCCTCAAGACCATCCTTCCCATTGCGCCACGGGGCGGCGGCGCCTTTCCTCCCGCTCCCCACTGTGGGTTATTCAAACGCGGAGGAAACAACCAAATGGCAGAGGAAACAACACTGGTGCTGGTGAAGCCCGACGGTGTGCGTCGTGGCCTGATTGGGGAGGTCATTGGTCGCCTGGAGCGCAAGGGCCTGCGTATCGTGGGCCTGAAGATGCTGACCATGAGCGTGGAGCTGGCCGACAAGCATTACGAGGCGCACGTCGAGAAGTCGTTCTATCCGGAGCTGAAGGCATTCATGACCGGCGGACCGTTGGTGGCCCTGGCAGCCCGGGGGGAAAACGCCATCGCCCATGTGCGCAACCTGATGGGCGCGACAAACCCGGCGAACGCGGCCCCGGGGAGCCTGCGGGGGGACTTCTGCACCACGGTGACGGAAAACGTTGTCCATGGCTCCGACAGTCCGGAGGCCGCCGCCCGCGAGCTGGCCCTGTGGTTTCAGGCAGCTGAAATCGCCAAGTAAAGCAATGTCAAGCACCTGGAAACCGCCAGCAAGCCCTTGATTTTCGTTCGCCGAGAGGCATTTAGGGCTTGCGTTGTGGCGCCGCCCGCCCTATCGGTTTGGACAGCATCGGACATCTATGTGGACGCCAGCCAAACTTCAGGGTGCCGCACGGCGGAACGATGCACCAAGCTCGAAGGGGGACACCATCCCCCAAAGAGATCGCCACCTCGCCAAAACACCCACGAAAGGATGTACACCCATGATGGACGGAATTTGGAGAGTTCGCAAGACGGCCGTCCTCGCCGCATTGGCGCTTAGCGCTGGAGTTCTGGCGAGTACTGCCAACGCCCAGTCGGTCATCTCTTCCAACAGCTTCGACGGTGGTGACTTCTCCGTCGGCAACCTCAACGGCCAGTCCGGCTGGGTTGTGGACAGCGGAACCGCCTCCGTCGTTACCGGTCCGCTCACCGCGGCCGAAGGCGATGGCTACGTGCAACTGGACGCCAACACGGCTGCCAGCTTGGCGGCTGCGGCCCCCGGCGGCACCAACTATGTCATCGTCGAAGGCTACTACTACGGTGCCGGCAGCGAGACGCTCACTGCCCCCACCGGCGGCAACCCCATCGCAGTCCTCCTCGGCTTCCGCACGATCGACGGCAGCAACATCGCCGTGGCCGCCTATGACGGCGTCGCCGGCGATTTCGTCGAGCCCGCGGGCCCCGTGGCCTTCTCCAACAGCGCCTGGCACCAGATGACCGTCGCCATCGACTATGGCAGCCGCACCTTCAGCCTCGCCGTCGACGGCCAGCCCCACCTGCAGAACGTCGCGTTCCGCGATGACTCGGTCTCCAGCCTTAGCGGCATCGGCATTGGCAGCGAGTCGGGCGCCAACGTCGACGCGATCACGCTCTATGCTTCCTCCCCGGTTGGCGATTATGACCAGGACGGCTTCTCCGACAACTTCGAGGTGGGCTTCGGCACCTCTCCGACCGCCGGCACGCCTCCTCCGTCCTATGATCCCGCCGTTACCCCCAACTACGGCGACTTGAACAGCGACAACAGCCACGATCTGGACGACGTCCAGCTCTTGGCCCAGCAGATCGTCGACGGCTCGGCCGATCTTGACATCAACGACAGCGGTGCCACCAATGTCGAAGACGTCACGGCCTATGCCCTCTTCGTCTCTGGACAGTCGCCGATCCTGAAGTAATAGGGTCCAACCTGAAAAAGACCCGGATTGTTCTCTTTTTCAGTACTCAACCAACCACGGGCGCACCGATTTTCGGTGCGCCCGTTGTCTATTGGGGTCCATGATCAACCGTCGGCCATGGCCCCGCCCGTTCGCGGGACCGCAGCTTAGTCACGGGATCATTGCACCATGAAGACGCTTCAAGTCAAATGCCCCGGTTGCTCCTCCATCCTGGTCGTCGATGCCAAGACCGGCAAGGTCGTGGAGCACCGCAAACCGCTCCTGGATGAGTCCGAGAGCACCGGCGACCGGTTCGCAGACGCGCGCAAGCGCGTGGAAACCGCCAGCGAGCGCATCGAGCGCCAGGTCGAAGAGGCCAAGCAGGCCCAGAAAGACAAGCTCTCCAAGCTCGAAAGCCTCTTCCAGGAGCGGAAGAAGGAAATCGAGGAGAGCGGCGAACCGATCGAAAAGCCCGAGAGCCCCTTTGGCAGGGATTGATGCCAAAGGAACTCCCGGACTCTTTGGCGTGATTCAGTTCACGATCATCTCCACCAACGCATCCAGATCATCGGCGTCCACATCGCCGTCATCATCCACATCCGCGTTGTCCGGCGCCACCAGTGCACCAGAACCATTCAGATGATGCGCCAGCATGGTGACATCTGCCACATTCACCACGCCATCGCCGGTCACGTCGCCGGGAAGCGCGGGTGGCGTGGTCGGATTGATGTCCTCGATCTCGATGCTGTTGTAGCGAATGGACGCGAAGTTCTCGCGGGTGAGAACCGTGTAGGGGCCATCCATTGCGGCGGTGTAGGGTTGTTGGTTGGTGGCCATGAGGATTCTGTCCATGTCGGGCCCACCTTCGAGGATCTGCGTCGTGGTTGGCCAGAATTGGGGCACGAAGAGATCCTCGCCACCATGGCCAAGCATGGTGATGGTTTTCATATTCTCGCTGTAAACGTTCAGCGGACCGCTGCCTCCGGTGCGAACGGCGACCCAGCCTGGTGTGTAGTCCGTTCCGTCGAAACCGAGTGGTTGCGTGTCGAAGCGCGAGTCCGCTCCTTCGATGCCGTGGATGACCAGGCTCGAATCGGCCTCGAATCCATCGGCGCCCATCACCCAAATGCTTTGGTAGGTTCCACCCGGCGTCGTTGGCTCGAAAGCCTGCACCGTTGCCTGCAGGGGAAGCCCATTGGCAACGATTCTTAGCGATTCCAGCCAGGTTGGAAGATGGCCCGTCTCGACGGCGTTCGGGATCGATACGGTGTGGACCTCGACC
>CAZVAQ010000134.1:0-227 GCA_964625145.1 uncultured Candidatus Sumerlaeota bacterium | reverse complement strand
GATTGATATTATGGGGTTGTCCCAGAGTATAGGTGACTCCGCCGTTGACGGTCAGCAGGGTGGGGCTGACGGGATTGCGCTGGATGACGATGGGATCATTCAAGCTGGCCCCATGGATGAAGCGCATCGTGTCCGTCCCCGCGCCGCCATTGAGCGTGAGGTACGGACCATGCCCGAAACGCCAGATGATGAGCTCATTGCCGTCCCCGCCGGTCGCATGGTTGTTT
>CAZVAQ010000133.1:2697-9867 GCA_964625145.1 uncultured Candidatus Sumerlaeota bacterium | reverse complement strand
CCTTCGGGCGGTTCGGGCATGGGGCCTTCGCCTTCGACTTCCACTTCGGCCATGACGAAGCCTTCGTGTTCGCCGCAGAAGACGTCGAGTTCGACATGGTTGGGCAGGAAGTAGCGGCGCTTTTGGATGATGAGGCCGGCCATGGTCATCATCTCCTCGGCGTCCTTCAGCGGCACGCGATACTCGAACTCCATGCGGGCGACGGGTGTGCCGGGGCCGTGGCCCGATTGCGGCGACCCTTTGACGGTCAGGTAGCCTTCGTCACCGGCAATGCGGACGCGGACCGAGGCGCCTTGCTGCGAGAGGTAGCCCTGCACCACGTCGACGTACGGCGCGTCGGGGAGCGCCGGCAGGTGGGTGACCAGGAACTTCCATTCGATCTCAACGGCCATCGTCCTGATTCTCCCGGGTTTGAAATCTCAACTCCAGCAAACGGCCCCGCAGCGCTGGTGGCAAGGAGCCTCTGCGCTCGCGCAGCGACTCGAGGAACTGCAACGCCTCGTCGTGCTTGTCCAGCTCCACCAGAATCCGCCGGCGCCATGCGGCCACGGTGTCGGACCAGGGCAGGCGCTCTGTAGCTTCGCGCGCGATGGGTTCAGCTTCGGCTGCGCCATGGACAAAGTGCACAACCCTGATTAGCTCGATCCACGCGCGCTCTTCGTGCGGTGTCACGCGTGTCCAGCGGCGCGCCACTTGTTCCAAACTTTCCACGTCCGTAGGCTGGCGGCTTCGCAGCGCCAATGACTTGTCGCGCAGGGGCAAGCTCCAAGTCGGGAGAAACGTCCATGCCTCCGGATTGATGTGGGATTTCTGCATGTTGTGATGAATTCGTGCGACTGCCAACGCCGCCGCCAGCAGGATCATCGGCGCGATGATCGCCAGTGTCGCCAAATATGAACGTCTTTCGACCGTCGTGGACTTTACGCGCGGTGCAAACGCCGCCATGAAGCTGAATCCGAGGAGTGCGAGAAACACCGGCCATTCGCTGCGGCTGGAAATCATTGCGACAAGAAAGAACCCCGCCGCGCCAAGCAGGATGATGCGCGCGCTGTCCCATTGGGGATCGCGCAAAGCCCTGCCCACCAGCATCAAGGCTCCGACGGCGATCAACAGCAGGGGGAGCAGTCCGACATCGCTGGCCAATCGCAACACCGCGCGTGCGGTTAATGGCGCGTCGTTCGGATCTCGCGTTGCCGTTTCCAGGAACACGCGCTGTGCGCTGCCCAGCCCCCAGCCGACGACCGGTGCCTCGGCGATCGCGGTCAGGGTGGCCTCGCGATCGTTGGCAAAGAACTGCGGCGTGGGGTGGCGGGATTCCTGGATCGTCATCGTCACCAACACCAGCACAAACCAGGAGATGGCCGCCAGCAACGGCGCCGATTCCGGCAGAAGGCCCTTTGCTGCAAAGCGATCCGAGACGGTCACGGCCACGACCCACAGCGACATGGGAACCCACCATGTGGCCTCGTCCGCGACGTCGAAGCCCGATTGCCACGCACCCCAGATGCGCAATGCCGCGATTGCAACGAATGTCATCACCACCACCGGAAGCGGCCGCCCGCGATGGCCGAATCCCAGTGCGAGTGCCCCGATGACAAAGAACCAGTAGGGACTGGCCAGCAGTGCCGCGTCGGGCTCTCGCGCCAATCCGATCAATCCCGCCAACGGCAGCAGCAATCCCGCGCCAAGCAAACCCAGGGCAACGCGCACTCCTTGCGGTTGCTGCTTCCAGCCGAGTTGCGGCTGCAACACGGCCACGGCGATGGCGATCATCGCCAACGGCACCGGCCCGGGATATTGGATCCACAGCTTTGCCTCCCAAAGCAGTGCAAACGCCCCGGCCACGAGGCCAATCATCAGCGCCGTTTGCAGGCTCTTCATCCACACGGGCTTATCGGGGCCAGGTTCGCTCACGGCTGATTCGCCTCGGAAAGCACGAGGAAGCTTTCCAGATCGCGCAGGGTCTCTCCGAGGAGGACGACCTGGCGATTGTAGCCGTGGCGGTCGTGCTCGCGACTGAACTCCACGATGTTCTCGGCGATTACTTCCAGGCGCATCGTTGCGTTGCGAAACCCTGGCCGCGACAGGTCTGGCAGCTCCGACTGGCGTCGCGCCAGCGCGCGCGACAGTTCCACCACCTCGCGCGAGATGGTCTCCGTGTCCGATGCCAACCGGTCGGGATGAATCCGGAACAATCGGTTGTAGCGCTCGCGAATCATCAAGGCCAGCTCGCGGGACGAATGAAACATCAATCCGTCGGCAAAATCCCCATCGCGATAGCGCGGTTCTCCCCAATCCGGGGGAAACATGGCGTAGCCCCATTGGTCCACGCGGCCGGCGCGCGCATCGGCCTGCGTGGATCGGTGCTCCAATCTCTGCAGCACCTGATCCATCTGCCGCACGGTTGCCTCGATGTGCACCGGATTGCCCTTCTCGTAATCGATGACCAAGTATCCGGAGAGCACTTCCAGGATTCGGACGTCGCGCTCGATCTGTTCGATATCGTCGCCGGCCAACGCGACGGCGTACTCGGCATAGATGTCCAGGCCGTCACGCCAAGTGTCCATCGACTCGTCGAAATCCCATGAATCAAACGGCAGGCGCATCCCCCTGCGAAGGTCGTCAAAATTCTTCTGGATCCGCGTGCGCGCGGCGCTCCAGGCGGCGGCGGTGGGCTCTCGGCCGATGAGCACCTCCGGATCCCGCGGGAGCGGCGCAGCTTGCGGCAACGGTGCTGACTCCACGCGCGTCTCGGGTTCTTCTTCACTTTCGTCCACCGGCAGCTCTGTCCACACCTCCTGCGAATCCAAAGTTGAAGGTGCGTCATTCTCCTCCTCCACTGGTGGATCCAGCGGCAGAAAGGGGAGCAGTGGGGACAGGGCGATGAGGAACCAGTGCATGAGGCGGAGCCTATGACTCCAGGATCACGAGTGCAATGGCACTCGCACCGCTGTGGGAGAGCGACACGTGCACGCGGCTGGCTCCGATTGTGCGGATTCGCAGCAGGGCGGAATCGCTAAGGATGGCGATGGGCTTGCCGAATTCCGACTTGATGGAGAAGTCACGCCATCGCAATCCTCCGCTCATCCCCGTGCCGAGCGCCTTGGAGAAAGCCTCCTTTGCGGCGAATCGCGCGGCCAGACTTCGCATGGGGTTCGGGCGGTCGTCGCATTCGGCGCACTCTTCCGGGGTGTAGAGGCGCACGCGCAAACGCTCGCCGCGACGAGCCATCGCGCTCTCGAAGCGCTCGACATCCACGATGTCTATCCCCACGCCGACGATCATGTGGCCGTGATCCTTTCAGTCCGCGCCTGTGGCTTCATCGCGCAACTCCCGCAGGACTTCCATGTGATCGGCGACGACCGGTTGTTCGGCGGGAAAATCGCGGGCGATGTCCTGCAACCGGCGTTCAGCCTCCTCCCATTGAAAGAGGTCGAGATAGGCGGTCGCAACCGCAAGGCGGACCTCCGGGTCGTGCGGCGACAGGATCGCCACATAGTTGAGCAATCGACCGGCCGGCTCATCCAGCCCCGTCAGGATCAGCTCCCGGGCGAAACGGAGCAGGAAATGCGGATTCGCGGGATCCGTCTCGGCCATGTTCATGGCGGCGGCAAAGGCCACTCCCGCCTCCCCACGGGCATTGGCGGCGCTCCATGCACCCTCATTCGCCACCAGATTGCCGGTCTCCTCCTGCACGATTCGCTCCCAATGCTCCATCGACACGGTTCCCTCCATGGGGACGCCGGCTCGTTGGAGCTCTGCGAGGGCGAACGCCGCCCGCGCGCGGGGGCTGAAGTTCTCCACCAGGCCCACCGCCCGATGCTCATCGGCGAGGGCTTCCGCCGCGGATGCCGTCAGCGGGATCCGGCCGCTGATGGCCTCCCGCGCGGCGAAGAAGGGACTATGAAGGCGATAGAGTCCCCCTTCCGGTTCCGTGGTGGCTGTCAGATCATTCGACAGCGCCGGCAGGATCATCCGAAAATCCCATGTCACACCGGGTTCCCGGGCGAGCAACTCTCCGTATAGCGCACCAACCGCCAGAATTGTTGCGTTCTCCTCCTCCAACAATCCGTCCGCTTCGCGCAACCAAGCGTCCAGCATGGCGATTGCCTGGCGGGATTGTGGGAGTTGAAGGCCGTGTTCTCTAGCCAAGGCATCGCGCAACACGTTCGCCATGCGAGGCAGGACTTCGGCGGCATCGTTGAGCGGCTGCTCGTAAGCAATCGTCTCCGCCTCGAGAATCGGACGCCAAGGTTCCGCATCCCACGCTTCACGAAGTTGGCTCACGACTCGCCCCACGGCGGACTCGAAGTCCTGAACGGCACGTTGGCTTTCGCGCAGGTCGCGCTCCAGCAGATCGTTGGCTGCGGAGCGCACGAGTTGCATGCTCCCGTGGCGTTCCACCAACGTGACAATCCACTCACCGTTTGGCGACACTGCCACACCATAAGTCGGCTCCGCGGTCAGTGGTCTTTGGTCAACATCGTCTCCATTGTCTCCCGTTTCAAGGTTCGCCATCCATGCGCGCACGTGTGGGGCCATTTGCAGGCCGCTGTCGCCATCGATCAGCCGCCGCGCCCGCAGGAAAACGATCAGTCCCGCTTGGCTTGCCATCGGCGAAAAGTCCACGAAATCACCCGGATCCGAAAGTGCGGTCTCGGGCTTTAGAGCAGCGTTCAAAGTCCAAATCGGCGCGGGCCGTGGCAGAATCATTCCGGAACGAATGCGATGTCCCCACGCGGTTCCGATTTGGGGAAGCGTCCCAAATGATGCCAGAGGGAGTGGATTTGTGATGACGTCGCGTTCGCTTGCCGCGCCAACCATTCTTTCCTTGATGGAAACCACCAGCGCGCGGACTTCACTGGATGGATCGGGGTCGAAGATGTCTGCCACCTGCCAGATGCCTTCTCCCTGCGGGGAAAAGTGAAGCCGACCGCGGAAGCCCTCCTCCAACAGATCAATCTCCGGTTCCAACGATGGCCACAGCAGCAGGTGCTTGACGTCCGGGGAATCCACCAGCAGGAGCGACCCGTCGGCATTCCATTGCAGCGAGGTCACACCCGGCAGGGGCAGGGTCCGCGTCGAGCCGTCTGTCTCGATGATCAGAATGTCCTTCTCCCGGGCGGCGACGGCGGTGCCTGCATTATCCACCAGGATGGCCCACGGGCGCCGGTCGGGTTCAAACTCGGCTACTTGCTCGCCCGGTGTTGAGAGCAGCTCCACCCCCGGGGGCGTCCAGTTGGCGGGAGGGAAATCCACATCTTGGGTTGCTGGCACGCGCCGTATGCCTGACCGGCCATCCTCGAACTGAAACGCCTCTTCGCGGGTGGCGGCCAGTGAGCGCTCGATCAACTGATCCACTATCCGCTCCATCTGGGGCCCGAGTTCTTCGGCCTCCGGCACGGGCAAAACCGGGTCCGTCGGCTCCACGCGACAGGAGCACAGGGCGGTCGCGAGGAGGAGAGGCACGAGGCTGGCAAGGGTTGGGAGGAGCTTCATGGCCCTTGCTTGGCCCTTTGGCCGGGCTTGGTCAACGGGCTTCGCATCCGCCGGCCGGCGCGTTCTCTTTCAGAGTGCCGATTGACTCCCGGCCCGGCCGGTGAATAGGACACCGCCCACTTTCGACCCAGAAGGGATGCCCAACTCACTATGACAGCCAGTCTCGCCACCGGTCGTATTGCCAACTTCAGCGCCGGTCCCTCGGCCCTTCCCCTCGAAGTCCTCGAGGAAGCCCGGGAGGACATCCTCAGCCTCGCCGGCTCCGGAATCGGCGTCATGGAACACAGCCATCGCGGCAAGGAATTCGTCGCTGTCCTGCACCAGACGGAAGCCGATTGCCGCGAGTTGATGGGCCTTTCCGACGAGTTCGCCGTCCTGTTCCTCTCCGGCGGCGCCACGACCCAGTTCTTCAGCATCCCCATGAGCTTCCTTCAGGGGGGGACGGCCAACTACATCGACACTGGCGTCTGGTCCTCCAAGGCCATCAAGGAGGCAAAGGCCTACGGCAATGTCCATATCGCCGCCTCCAGCAAGGACACCAACTACGACTACATCCCCACGAGCTTTGATTTCGCGCCCGGCGCGAAGTACACGCATTATACCTCCAACAACACGATTTACGGCTCGCAGTTTCACGCGATTCCTGAGGCGGAGGCTCCCCTGGTCTGCGATGCCAGCTCGGACATCATGTGCCGGCCGACGGATTTCGCGCGCCACACGGTGATCTATGCCGGTGCCCAAAAGAACCTCGGCCCCGCGGGCTGCACACTCGTGGTCATGAAGAAGGACTTCATGGAAACGGGGAGCACCACCATCCCGAAGATGCTCCAGTACCGCGAGCACGCAGCGAATGAGAGCTGCCTGAACACGCCACCCACGTTTGCGATCTACCTCATGGGCCGCGTCTTCAATTGGATCAAGAAGCAGGGCGGATTGGAAGTCATCGGCAGGAACAACGAGAAGAAGGCCGCCACGCTCTACGACCTGCTCGACTCCAGCGACTTCTGGCGCCCGCATGTGAAGCCCGGCAGCCGCTCCATCATGAACGTCACCTGGCGCCTGCCCAGCGAGGAGCTGGAAGGCAAGCTGGTGAAGGAAGCTACCGCCGCGGGCTACTCCGGCCTGAAGGGCCATCGCTCCGTCGGCGGCCTTCGCGCCAGCATCTACAACGCCGTGACACTGGAGCAGGTGCAGAGCCTGGTCGAGTTCCTGAAGGAATTCGAGCGCAAGAACGGGTGATCAGGCCTTGCGACCGCCGGGTGGCAATGTCGCTGCCCGGCGGTCGAGGTATTCTGCTCTTCGGCGCTTGATGACGCCGTGATATGCCAGGAACCGCCGCGCGCGCTCATCGAGCAGCAATGGGCGATGTATCTGCGATAGAGTGATGGCCGGCGTGCCGGCGTTGCTCTCGATGATGCAGATCCCGTCCGGCGTGATGGCCAGATCCCAACAGACCACCAGCAGGTCCGGGAATGTTTCCGAGACCTGTAGCATCAACTCACATACTTCGCGCCACCGCGGCACCACGGTGCCTTCGATTTGAACGCCCGTTTCGGGGTGTTTCTCGATCTGCTCGCCGGGAAACTCCGGTTTGTCCCTTTTCGCCGCCGACAACGCCCCGGTTTCGAGATCGATCAGCGAACACAGTCCGCCCTGGCTGAAATTGTCCGC
>CAZVAQ010000133.1:0-2597 GCA_964625145.1 uncultured Candidatus Sumerlaeota bacterium | reverse complement strand
GACCTGCGGATCCTTCAATCCCCGCCACTCCCCATAAGAAAACTCATAGAGCCGTCTTAGGGTGTGCTTGGTCCTGACAAGCAGGCGCCAGACCATGGACTGCCACTCCCGCCGCATTTGCCACCACGGACCACAGAGAGATTGCCCCCCTTCCCGGGCAAGGCAATTGCCATCGCGGCCGACTGGCCTCACCCGTCCCGACCACTTTTTCTTTGCTTCACTCCCGCCGCTGCGGCCTACTCACCTCGAAACCATGGCGTGAGAGGTGACTGGCCATGTTGAGCGTTCGGAGCTTTTTTGCGGCACTTGCTTCCCTGACTTTCCTCGTCCCGACACTCGCGCCTTCGGTGGCCCAGGGGCAGGGATTTCCCTTCGAGCCCATCTCCGGCACGGAAATGGTCGACACGGGCACCTATGGCGTCCTGCCACGAGAGGTGATCTGGAAGACTGATGGCAGGGAGATGGTCTTGATTCCGCAAGGAACCTACACCATCGGCCGTCCCACAGGGACACGGGACGAGGTCCCGCCCAGCGAATCCCCCCAGGCAACCGTGACCTTGGGCTGGTATTACATCGACCGGTATGAGGTGGATCAGAAGACCTATGGCGAGTTCGCCGCCGTTCGCGGAGCCCGTCGCCCCTCGGTGACAGTGAATCAGGACATGATCGGCCCGGACCTTCCCGCCATCGGGATTACCTATATGGACTCTCTGGGCTATGCGCGGCATCACGGCAAGGATCTCCCCACCGAGGCGGAATGGGAGGTTGCCGGCCGTGGCCCCGACAGCAATTTGTATCCTTGGGGGAGCAATCCCGAGGAGGGCGCCGCCCGCGTCGCACTCGGACCCATGGCTGGTGCCCGCTCCGGCGGATCCAGTCCTCGAGACAAATCCCCCTTTGGTGTCTATGACCTTGGTGGAAACGTCTCGGAGTGGACCAAGGACTACTACCACCGCGGCTATTACTCCCTGGTCGACGGGCAGGAGAACCCCAGCGTCGAGACTGTCTCCGATTCGCGCACCATCCGCGGCGGAAACGTCACCGATCGGGCGGCCGACGGGCGTTTGACTCAGCGCGTCCCCGGTCTGATGACCACGACGCTGGAGCATGTCGGCTTCCGCACGGTTTTCCGCCTGATGCCGCCACCTCCTCCCACGCCGACTCCTGAGCCCACGCCGACGCCCGTTCCTCGCACTTCATTGCAGGAGCAGGAAGCGAAGGCGTTGGAGGTTCTCGGACCCTACATCCGCGATCCGCGACAGCAAATCCCGATGAGCTATCTGGTCGCAGCCCGCGATCGAACAGCGGTCCAATACATCAACCAGACACCGGACCGGATCGTTGTTGCAGCGATCGATCTGAACGCCGCCCGATTGGCCACGGAGCCGGTCATCATCGAAGGTGGGAGCACGGCTCCGGTATCGCTCGTCAACGAACAGGTCTACTACCACTACATTTATTCCATGTCGCGGCCGGAGCTTGGTGTGATTCCCATCGGCGCCGTCAATAACGCCAGCAAGCCCCTCGTGCTCATCACCACGGATCTCTTCTATCCTCTGGTGAATGCGGAAGGGAAAGTCATTGCGCCGAAGACCGACAATATTGAGGCGATGCAGTATTACCCGGGCGAGTACGCGCCCCAGTGGAACATGTTCGAGATTCACAACAGCACTCCGAACGTGATCCGCATCACCGCCGCCAGTGCCGATGCGCGCGTGACAGAAGAACCCCAGACACGAATCCTGGATCCGGGGCAGATGACCCGCATGCAGGGCTTCACTGGCATTCAGGCCGAGATTCGGGTCGAGTATGTTGGCGGTTCGAGTCCGGCTCTGGACCCGAGTTTCCGCTTCCTGAACAACAACGCCGCAGACCATCGCATCTTCATCGTCCAAGAGGACACTGGCGACAGCCGTCGCGTCAGCATCCTGACCCGCCAAGTTCCCATGGTCCGCATTCGCCCCATTGAAGTCCGCCTGCCCGACGCCCTGCGCGGGGCCTACTTGCCCTCCTCTGAGTCAAGAGGACGCACCAGGCGCTGACGGCTTTCTAACGGGCACCCATCCTGCTTACCCCGGAACTGGGTGCCCAACTCCCCCAGGATGAGCCATGCCAGACCTCAAGGCCGCTGTTCTTGAAGCCCTTCGCACCGTACCCGATCCCGACTTGAACCAGGATCTGGTCACCCTCCAGATGGTGAAGGAGGTCGAGGTGGACGGGAAGGGCAATGCCCGCGTCGTGGTCCAACTCACGACCCCTGCCTGCCCCATGAAGGACCGCATCCGGCGCGATTGCGAGGCGGCCATCCGCAAGGTTCCCGGCATCGCCGACATTCTCATCGAGCTCACCGCCAACACCAGCCGAGGCGCCGTGCCGGAGGGGAAGCAGCAGATCCCCGGCGTGCGCAATGTCATCGCCGTCGGCTCTGGCAAGGGGGGCGTTGGCAAGTCCACCACTGCCGTCAATCTTGCCATCGGCCTGCAGCGCCTTGGCGCGCGGGTCGGCTTGTTGGACGCTGACATCTACGGACCCAACATCCCCGGTATG
Source organism: uncultured Candidatus Sumerlaeota bacterium (assembly GCA_964625145.1). Lineage (GTDB taxonomy): Bacteria > Sumerlaeota > Sumerlaeia > SLMS01 > JAHLLQ01 > CAYTRP01. The sequence goes on along the minus strand of CAZVAQ010000133.1, from coordinate 50 downwards.
CTCGGCATCCAGGATCGGCCCCGCGTTCAGGAAGGCAAGATCATCCCGCT
>CAZVAQ010000132.1:0-9884 GCA_964625145.1 uncultured Candidatus Sumerlaeota bacterium | reverse complement strand
ATGCATCATCCTTCCGCCTTCATCCTTCCACCTTCATCCTTCATCCTTCATCCTTCCGCCTTCATCCTCCCCCCCCTTGACACATCCGCCGCACCTGCGGCCTAACCACCTAGAGTCTGAAAAGTCTCCTATGTTCATCACCCTCGGGAGCGCACCCATGAAGTACACCACTCTCGCCATCGCACTCACGGTCGCCGCAATTGCAGCCACCAACGCCAACGCCGATATCCGGGTTGTCAACGAGCTGGGAGATCCCATTCCCAAAGCCCGCGTGTTGATCCTGCTGAAGGGACAGTACGGCAGCCACGAGTCGCAGGCCGCGGACGAAAACGGCGTCGTCTCCACCAGAAACCTGCGCGCCATCGCCAACGCACCGACAAAGGTGAAGGTCATCGCCACGGCGCCGGGGTATGCATGGGCAACGCTGGACCTTGGCGAGATGGAAAATCCCTCCGAGGCCGACGCAACCATCACCATCCCCGAAGGGCGCGAGATCACCGTCCAACTGAAGGCACCGGAAGACCGGCCGTTGCCCGACAATGTTGTTCCCTTTGTCTTTGGACAGGAAACCATGGGGCCGATCTTCTGGGGTACCGAAGGCTTCCACACACTCTCGAAAGTCGAACCGATGGGGGATGGCAGGTTCAGTTTCCACGTCCCCAAGTTGAACGAGGACCCGATCTTTCTCGGCATCAATGACCCGGAGTACCTTCTCGGTTGGGTATCGAAGGAGCCGGTGGACACCCAGACATGGGACAAGATCATTGAGCTCCCCAAGCCCGGCAGCGCGCTGGTCCGCTTCAAGGTCCCCGACGGCATGGATGCCGGCGAGATCACGGTGGAGATCGGTGGTTCCATCTCCCTGCCCGGCGGCTCGGGCGGCATCGGTTATCAACTCTACACCGAGACGCTCAAGGACGCCGCAAGCTTCGAGCATCGGATTGATAACCTCGCTCCCGGCGGCCGCTACAGCGCCGAATTCTACGCCGGAACGCCCATGACACGTTGGAACATTGAACCGTCGAAGGCTTTCCACGAGCGCAAGCAACTGGTCATCTCCGAGGGCGAAGTGACCGAAGTCGCCAGCACGTACAAGCGCTTTGACAAGGAAGCGCTGAAGGGCGACGCCACGGCGACAATCACCCTGACGCGGCCCGACGGTTCGCCCGCCGCCGGGGTGAAGTGGAAGTTGAAGGTTCAAGACACGTCGCTCCTGCGGCCGGCGGAGATCGCGTCCGGCGTGGCCGACGAAAACGGAGTCGCCACCATCACGGAGCTCAAGAGCGGCGAGGATGCGCCCAACTACGTCCTGGTCTCCGATTCTGACGAGGACATCGGGCGGCTGGAGATGAAGGAGAAACAGGTGAGCGCGACCATGAGCATGCCGCCCGAGGCTGGCGACATTGCGCCGGATGTCACGCTGGTCAGCATGAGCACGGGCGAGAACGTGAAGCTCTCCGACTATCGCGGCCAGGTGTTGTTCCTCGACTTCTGGGCCACGTGGTGCGGGCCATGCCAGGAGCCGATGCAGCACAACAGCGACATCCTGAAGCGCCGTGCCGCCGATTGGAACGGCAAGGCCGCCATCCTGGCCATCAGTTGCGACGACGAGATCGAGACGCTGAAGAAACACGTCGCCGACCGCGGTTGGGACAACGTCACACATCTGTGGTGCGAGGAAGGCGGCAGCGGATGGAAGGCCACCGCCATGCGCACCTATGTCATCAGCGGCGTGCCGACGGCGTTCCTTGTTGATCAGGAAGGGAAGATCGTCTGGCGCGGCCATCCGGCCACCTTCAAGGTGGAGGAGCGCATCGACGCGTTGATCAAGCAGAAGGAAAAGGAAGTCGCCAGCAGCACCAATTGAAGCAGGTGAATCAAACGCCCCCCCATCGCGCAGCTTGCGATGGGGGGGCATCTTCATGTCATGTTGGTTGTGGCAAGGGCATTGGCGTGACAACTCGCCACCCGCATCATCATCCAAACGCACGGGGACGTTCGGGCGTGCGGCCCAGGAGCGTCATCCATTGGACGCGGATGCAGCCGGTGACGATGCGGCCGAGGCGGGCAAGGCCGCGCGGCGTCAGGATCTCTCCGCGGTGCCATCTGCTCCAGAATATCTCCCATGCAAAGCGCATGTCGCTGTGTCGGACGGCCTGGTTGATGGCGACACCGATGCGCGTGCGCAGCCACGCGTCCACCTGCGGATGTCTGAGGATGTCGTGCTTCATGCGCGAGATGTACTTCACCGTGCGATAGGCCGTGTCGCAATCGCGATGCCCGCGGCCGGCGCTGAACCTTGAGAGGCGATAGCAAGCGGTGAACTCATCGGCGAAGTAGGGCTTCAGGTCGGGCCGCTTCAACGCGCAGAAGACCGCAAAGCCCTGGTCGCAACCATCGCCCATGTGGCGCTCCGCGTCGAGATAGCCAACCGCCTTCGCAAGTTCCGCGCGGATCACATAGCCGTTGTTGGGGAATTGCTGGAGGATCGCGGCGAGGAGCATGTCATCCTGGCGGCCGGCGTACTCGGGGGTCTTGAAGAAGCCGCGCACGCCGGCCATGGTGCGATGCTCGTCGATCTCGCCTTCATGGTTGATGACGTACTGCTTGCCGTAGGCAACGCCGACGGTGGGATCGTCAAACGGAGGGACGAGCACCTCCAGGGTCCGCTCGGTCAGCTTGTCGTCATCGTGGATCAGGCAGATGAGGTCCCCCTGCGCGCGCTGGAAACAATCGTGGATGTTTCCGCCCTGCAGGCGGCGGGGATTGTTCTTCCAATAGTGGATCGGGCAGGGTGCCTTCTCCGCCATTTCCTTGACAACAGCTTCTGTTTCACCAATGCGCGTTGTCGAGTCGTCACCCACCAGGATTTCAAATGGCGGGCGGGTTTGGCTGATGCAGGATTGCAGGCATTCCCGGAGCAGGTCGGGACGATTGTAAGATGGTATGCAAATCGAGACTCTCATGCTTTGGGGCTCCATCCATATCGGGGCATGGAAGGACCCAATGCCAGCGTGGGGCAAGCGCTTCCGCCCGCGCGACGGCTGCGTCTACGCCATCATCTTCCGCAGGCGCCGCTGCCAGCGCAGGCGATGCCGGCGCAGGAATCCCGCCATGTCCACACCCACGACCAGCAGCGCCCCCAGCGTGATGAAGCAGGAGCAGATGCCGATGAAGAGGAACATGTGCGGCGCGTCCAGGCGGAACGCTTCCGTCAGCACATAATACACGCCGCCCGCCGACAAGCAGATGGCCAGATACTGCAGCAGGTTGATCGTGCCCAGCATGCCGCCGCGGGTGTCGCGCGGTGCGGCGTTTTGCACGAACGTCTTCAGCGGAATGACGAACCAACCCGAGAAGAATCCCACCATGGAAATGGGGATCGCCATGCCGGGCTCGGTGCGCGGCAGCCAGAACACCAACAGGGCGGCCAGCGACATGCCGATGCCGCCGAGCGGCACCAGACCCATCTCGATCTTGCGGCCGGAAATCCAGCCGGCCGACAAGCTCCCCAATGCCACGCCCACGCCCACGTAGATAAAGAAGCGGCTGGTGCCGAATCCCGTCAGCAGCAGCGTGTCCTCGGCCAGCTTCATCGATGTCTGCAGCGTCAGCGCCGCCATGGCCCACCACATCACGATCCCGCGGATTGCCCACGCCATCCCCGGCGTCGCGCGCATGGCGCGGATGTGCGCCAAGGTCCGACGCAAGGGCACCGGATGGATGCGGTGAAAAGGCGACGCGGGCGGCGCCGGCACGATCAGGTACGTCACCACCACACCCATCACCGCGAACACCGCCAGCATTGCCATGGGCATGGCGATGTCGCCGCCGGACAGATCGATGACCAACCCGCCGAGCGACGTCCCCAGTATGGCGCCCAGGAAAGTCATCCCGTCCACCAACCCATTGGCAAAGGAGAGGCGCTGCTTGGCGACGATCTCCGGGATGAGCCCATAGGTCGCCGGTCCGAACAACGCGTTGCGCGTGGCCAGCGCCGTCAGCACCGCCAGCGCCGCCACGTCCGACGGCCACCACGCCATCACCATGGCGCCAATACCGAGGATGAACACCTCGGCCATCTTGGTGGTGCGGATCACGCCGCGCTTGGCGTAGCGGTCGGCGATCTCCCCCGCGAACAGCGACAGGAACACCCACGGCAACGTGTAGAACAATCCGATGAGCGTGCGGTACAGGTCGGGGGATTGTCCCACGCGGGCGGCGTAAGCCCCCAGGTAGATCCACACCATGAGGCGGAAGGCATTGTCCGCGAGATTGGTCTGAAAAACCGTCGCCGCCAGCGGAACCACAATCCGCCTGCGCATCATCAACCGTTGTTGGGTCTGCGGCATTCACCCGGTCCCGGATTCAATTCGGCCCGAATCCCCAATCCCCCGGCCCACCCGGGGCAAGGGGTGAGGAGGGGAGGGGGGGAGCGGGAGTCAGGGGTCAGGAGTCGGGAGTCAGGGCCGATAAAGTGGCTGGGGCATCCTGACCCATACCCGCCAGTCTTGAGCTCCGCCCAGAAGTCCAATCCCACAGAGAAGGCGTCATGGCCAAGATGGCCATGCTACTTTGGATGGGTGAATTCTATGCATCCTGAGATCTTCTCGCTCCTATCACCCAGCAATCGCCAACACCCGAGCCTCGACTCCTGAATCCTGATTCCTGAATCCCGGCTCCTTACTCCCCCGAATCATCTCCTCGGCCAGCTCGCGGCTCTTGGCGCCGGAGTTGCCGTCGAGGAGGCGGGCCAGTTCGTCGCGGCGTGCTGCTGCGTTGACGGCGGCGACGCGGGTCATCGTGCGGCCGCTGCGTTCGTCCTTGCTCACCACCAGGTGATGATCCGCGCGGGCGGCGACGCTGGCCTGGTGCGTGACGCACAGGACCTGGTGATTGCGCGAGAGGGCCAGCAGCGCATCCCCCACGCGAAGGGCCGCCTCGCCGCTGATTCCGGCGTCGATCTCGTCGAAGATCAGGATCGGCGTGCGGTCGTGCCCGGCAGTCGTGGCGCGCAGGGCCAGCATCACGCGCGCCAGCTCGCCGCCACTCGCGATGTCTGCCAACGGCGCGGGTGCCTCGCCCGGGTTCGCCGAAAAGAGGAACTCCACACGCTCGGCGCCATGGCTGGCGATGGTACCGGCGCCCGCGACATCGAGGCCGCGCACCGGCGCGCGGAAGGCCACATCGAACTCCGCCCTGGGCATCGCCAAGCCACGCGCCAGATCGCGGACCTTGCGGGCGAAGGCACCGGCCGCCGCGCGGCGCTTCTTCGACAGCGTTGCCGCCGCCTTGGCCAGCGCCTCATCCGCCCGCCGCAGTTCCTGCTCCAACCGGTCGCGCGCGCTGTCGCGTCCGCGCAGTTCTTCCGCCTCCGCGCTCAGCCGCTCCAGAGTCTCCAACAATGCCGCGGCACCCGCACCGTGCTTGCGCTCCAGACGCCGCAACGCGTCGAGCCTTTCGTCCACCTCGGCCAAGCGTTCGGGATCGTGCTGCACACGGCCCAGATAACCTTGCAGTCCCCGCGCCGCGTCATCCAAGCGCGAGGCCGCCTCCGCCAGATCATCCACCATGGCCGCCAGTTCCGGATCCCGCGACGCCAGTTGGCGCACGCGCCCCAGCGACTGTCCCACCAGATCACACGCGGAGGGGACTTGGTCCTCGCCGTCCGCCAGCCACGCGAGCGCCTCCTTGGTACCCGCTTCCAACTCCTCGGCGTGGGCCAGCCGCTCGCGTTCGGCGCGCAACGAATCGTCCTCCCCGAGGACCGGAGCGACCCCTTCGATCTCCGCGATCTGAAATTCCAGAAAGTCCAGCCGCGCGCGCCACGCGCGGTCGTCGGTGTCCAGTTCCTCCAGTCGCGCGCGCACGGCGCTGGCGGCCTCCCAACTGGTGCGCACCGCTTCGGCCGCGGCGGTCAGGCCACACGCCTCGTCGAACAGCTCGCCCTGCCGGCCGGGCTCTGCCAATGAGTGCGCTTCGTCCTGCCCGTGCCAGTCCGCCAGTTGCTGCCCCAAGGCCGCCAATTGCCCCACGGTCGCCAACCGGCCGTTGATCCACGCACGACTGCGGCCGCGCGCCTGAATCTCCCTGCGCAGCAGGATCTCGCCAGCCTCCTCGCACGGGAACCCCTCCTCCGCCAGCCACGCCAGCACGCTGCCGGCCGCGTCGACCTCGACGACTCCTTCGATTTCCGCACATTCCGCTCCGCGGCGGATGGAGGCGGGATTGGCACGCGCGCCCAGCAGCAACTGCAGGCACTCCACCAGGACGGATTTTCCCGAGCCAGTCTCGCCGGTCAGGACGATGAGCCCCGCGCCCAGCTTTACATCGAGCGACTCGACAAGGGCGTAATCCTTCACCCGCAACAGTGTGAGCATGACCGGCACCTCCGTGGCGAAATCCTGCGAATGGAGAGCCGAAAAGGCGAAAGGCCGTCAATTGAAAAGCGAAAGTTTCACGATAATGATTCCGGGCGCATTCTATAAAAAGGCGCATCAAACCTTTTATAAATGGCCGGTTAATCCTTTTATCCCACCCTCTCTGCGACAGGATGACGCAAAAGATCATTACTGTGTCGTTCTTTCTCCTTGCTCTCCACCGTCAGCGGTGTTTTCCCCACTCTCAAGTATTGTCGTTTGCCCCATGCCTGAGCCTCCCGCCTCTGACCAGCTCGACGGTCGAGGCGGGACTTTGACGCCCAGCAGCGGCCAATCTCCAAGCATCCGGTGAAGCTCCCATTGCCCGACGCTGGCCGCGGCGCCAGTGTTGGCTGTGCGGGCGCGTCGCCCGTGCATAAGGCCGAGAACAATTCGCTCGTGGAGAAACCCCGGGATGTACAATCTGTTCAAGCGACTCGCCGACGACCGCGAAGCCTCCAGCCCCATCGAGCGCGCCGTTCAAATCGCCCTGGCCGCGGCCGCGCCCGTCTACGGCTCGGCAGCGTGGACGAACCGCATGCTGCACGACATGGGTGTTCGCCAGCGCCAGCGCCTGGAGGCCGCCGTGCTCTCCGTCGGCAATGTCACCCTTGGCGGCACGGGGAAGACGCCCTTCACGATCTGGCTGACACGTTGGCTGGAGGAGGAAGGCCGCAAGCCCGTCATCCTCTCCCGCGGCTACGGACGCGAGGACGAGGACGCGCTCACCATCGTCCATGATGGCCGCCGCCTGCGCGCCACGACCGAGAAGGCCGGCGACGAGCCGGTGCTCCTGGCGCAAGCCCTCGGGCATGTTCCGGTCATCGCCTGCTCCAACCGTTATCGCGCCGGGCGCATGGCTTTGCAGCGCTATGCCGTCGACACGGTCGTGCTCGACGACGGTTTGCAACACGTCCAGCTCGAACGCCAGGGGGACATCGTCCTGATCGATTCGACGCAACCGCTCCAGCGCCTGCGCCTGTTCCCGCGTGGCACGCTCCGCGAACCGCTGGGAGTGCTTGGTCATGCGCACCTGATCGTCCTGACGCGGTGCGACGACGACGCGCGCTCGCGCCGCATGGCGCGCAACCTCGGCAAGCAATACCCCGGCATCCCGGTGGTGCGCACACGGCTGGTGCCGTCGGAGATTCTCGACCCGCAGACCGGCGAGCTGGCCCCGCCGGAGTCGCTGTCCGGCAAGCGCGTGCTCATCGCCTGTGGCGTCGGGAATCCGGAATCCGTGCGCGCCGCAGTCGAAGGCTTGGGCGCCCGGGTACTGGGGACGCGCAACCTCTCCGACCATGCGCGCATCACCCCCCGGCACCTCGCCGAATGGAAGAAGGCCCGCGCCAAGCGCAAGGCCGACTGGGTGATCGTGACAGAGAAGGACTGGGTGAAGATCGAGGAACTCGATGTGGATCTGGAAGGTCTGCGAGTACTGCGGTCCGAAATCCGGTTCCTCGACGAAGCGGACGAGCGTCTGGCCCAAAGAATTTTGCGCGCCCGATTGCGCGCACGGGGAACAAGAGCCTATCTGGCGCGGTCATAGGATTGCGGGTGGATGAGAATCCCCAATCGAAGGGAGCGACGCGTCCCGCGCGACCCCCTTCGGAATGACAAGGCCTGTGGGAAACAAGCCACAGATCAAGCTCGGGCCAGCCGACGCCAAGGCCATGGCTGACAAGCAGGGATGCCCTCACCCCCTTCAACCAACAGCCCATTCCAATAACCGGAGCTAATACCCATGCTGCGCACCCTTTCATGGCTGCTGCTGGTGGCCGTCGTCTTTCTGTCCGCAACTGCCTGTGGCAGCCGCACGGTCTCGCTGGCTGATTACGACGGTGGCGGGGACCTGCAGTTTGCGTCTGATGAAGGTGTCGACGTGACCCACAGTCGCGTCGTGGCACGCAAAGCCCAATCCTTTGATGATTCCTTTGGCGCAGCCGGTGCTTTTCTTGGTGCTCCCGCGGATGTGCGCATGGTCGCCAGCGCCGCCACACCCACACCCGTTGCCTCCAATGCCCCCACCGCCACGCCGGTTTCGCCGCTTGTCCGGGACCGTCTGCTGACGAAGGAAGGCGGCATTTGGCTGCGCGTGCCCAACATCGACCGCGCGCAGGAAGAGGCCGTCCAGGTCATCGAAAGCGAAGGCGGCCTGATCTACAAGTCGCAGATCGGTTCGTTGGAAGCGCGCGTTCCGCCCGAACGGTTCGAGGACACGATGGACCGCCTGGCCACCATCGGCGTCGTCGCCCAGCGATGGACGAACATCCAGGACGTGACGGAGGAAGTCGCCGACCTGGACCTGCGCCTGGGCATTGCGCGCGAAGGGCACGGGCGCCTGACCGATCTGCTGGCCAAGGCGGAAAAGGTCGAGGACATGCTGAACATCGAGCGCGAACTGCGCCGCCTGACCGAGGAGATCGAGCGCATGGAAGGCCAGCGCCGCGGCATCACGCGCCGCGTCGAGTCCTCCACCATCAAGATCACCATCGAGCAGCTCGCCGAGGCGGCCAACCAACCGCGCGACACCACCAGCTTTCCGTGGATCGCCAACACGGGAATCAACGCGACATTGGCCGCCGCCGACTCCTCGCGGCTGGGGGATACGCCATGGCTGACGCGCGTGTTGCGCGGCCGGCCGTTTGAACTGGGCGGCGCCGGCAAGGACCGCGTGCCGGAGGGACTTGTCGTGATTGGTTCGATCAGCGACGCGTTGCTGGCCGCGACGCCGGAAGACCATCGCCTGCGCGTGCGCATCGTCGAACCGCCGCAGCAGACGACCCTGGAGTTCTGGACCCCCGCACTGCGCCGCAGCCTTGAGAGCGTGCGTGGGTACGAAGTCCTCGCCTCCGGCGACGCCGCCGTGAACCATGCCAAGATCACCGGCACGCGCCTGGAAACGCGCATTCGCTACGAAGGCGAGATCTGGCGCTACAACGTGTGGGTGCTGCGCAAGGAAGGAAGCCGCAACCTTGCAGTGGTCGAAGCCGCCTGGCGCGACGCTGAAGCCGGCAAGTTGGAACAGATTGCACGCGAAGCAGTGGCGGGGATTGAGCTGCGCTAGGTAAACACTCATCCAATGAATAAAGGGGCCGGCTCACCACCGGCCCCTTTTTGCATGAAGACAGTTGCAGGATGGCGAGAAATCACCCACTCAAAGTAGCATTGGCAAGGATGCCAATACTGTTCAGTGGTTTTGGACGCCGACCGCACACGGATTTTGGCCGGTGTCGCGTCGACCAAAAATACCCCAACGGGATTTCGTATCATAGCCGAGGGTTGACGCGCGGCTACCCCCGGAAGAACGCCCCATAGCCTCTACCGCGAAGCGGTTGCGTAAGTTCGACAAGGGTGCCTTTACAGAACCCCGGTTGGGGTTCGGCCTTCTGGGGCCACTGCTACTATCCTAATTGACAATCATGTTCGCCAACGCCTGCACATCCAATTCATTCACCGCACCAT
>CAZVAQ010000131.1:0-10008 GCA_964625145.1 uncultured Candidatus Sumerlaeota bacterium | reverse complement strand
CTGCCAGGCGGCCAGGGCCTTCAGGCGCCACTCGAGCAGCCAATCGGGCTCGTTCTTCTTGGCGGAGATGAAACGGACCGTGTCCTCGTTGAGGCCCGGGGGCGCGCTCTCGCTCTCGATGTCGGTCTCCCAACCGTACTTGTAGCCGCGGTTGGCGAGTTCCTCGAGTTGGGCGGTCGATGTCGTCATGCGGTGGTTTCCTTCCGGGGTGATTGCAAATGATTGGGGGATCGTGGGTCAGGTCTGGCGGGTATTCAGGTCCGGGCGGGCTGAAGCTGCGGCGACAGGGCCGGGGCTCGATGCCGCGGGAGGCTCTGGGCCAGATCGGCCAGCGTGATGCCGTGCAGCGTCTTGATCAGGGCTCCATTGATGGTGCGCCAGATGCCGCTGATGGGGCAAAATGACTCAATCGCGCAGGTGCCGTTGCGGGAGGACGGATGTTCGGCACATTGCGTCAGGGCGACACCGCCTTCCAAGGTCGCCAGAATGGCGGCGAGCGTCATTTCATGGGCTGGCCGGGCCAGGGCATAGCCGCCATTGACACCGCGGCGGCTGACCAAAAGGCCTTCCTTGGCCAGCAATTTCAGGATTTTGCTCGTCATCGGCAGCGGAATGGCCGCCCCGTCCGACAGGTCACGGGCCGAGAAGGACGCCCCTTCCTGCTCGCAGGCCATAACAGCCAGCAGGACGATCGCGTAGTCGGTTTGTTTGGTCAGCCGTAGCATCCATGGCCCTTGTCTGTGCCGATGTGGGACCATTTTGGTCCCGAATCATAATTGGATGCAAGGCTTGGGCCGGATGGGGAGTTTGGATTGCCCAAAAAAGTCTTGTTTTTTCAATCCTCCGCGCCCGATCCAGCCCCTCCCGACGTCCGTTCGCGCTCCTCCAGCTCCAGCAGTTCCCGCTTCAGATCGATCCCCCAGCGGTACCCACCCAGCCCCCCATCGGTGCGGACGACCCGATGGCAGGGGATGGCGATGGCGATGGGATTGCGGGCGATGGCCCCTGCCACGGCCCGGGCCGCCGCCGGGCGGCCGAGACGCCGGGCGATTTCGGAGTAGGTGGTCGTCTCTCCCCGGGGGATGCGGCGCAGGTGCTCCCACACTTGGCGCTGGAAGGGCGTGCCTCCGACGTCCAGGTCCGGCGCGAAGTGGTCGGCGCGCCCGGCCAGGTAGGCCGCCAGCCGGTCGGCGATGGTTTGCAGCTCGTCCGGGGCTTCGATGAACTGGGCCCGGGGGAACTCTTCGCGGAGGCCGGCCAGATGTTCCCGCGGACCTTGGCGACCGCTGAAGCGTATGGCGCAAATGCCCCGGTGGGTGGCCGCCAGCAGCGCGATGCGCCGGGCCATCTGGAAGACTCCGAAGGCAATGCGCACTCCGTCGCCCTCCGCGCGCAGTTCTCCGGGCGTCAGGCCCAGCCGCACGACCATGGCCTCGTGCAGGCGCCCCGGGCCGGAGTAGCCCGCCTTGACGGCGGCGGAAAGGACGTCGTGTCCCTCGGCCAGAAGCTGGCGCGCGTGATCGGCGCGCTGGTCGGCCAGGAACCGCCCCGGCGTTGTCCCATACCGCGAGGCGAAGATCCGGGAAAGTTGCCGGGACGACCGGTCCACCTCCCTCGCCAAGGCCGCCATGTCCAGCCGCGCGTCCTGCTCCTTGGCCAGCTCCAGCAGCCGGGTGCGGAGCCATTCTGCAAGGTCGTTGGGATTTCGCGGGCGGTTCATCGTCTGGGGGCGCCTCCTGTCGGGCTCGGCAATGCCGCGGACTCTGGCCCGCTCCCGCCCCCGGGGGACACCCGATCATGGACATTAACAATCCAAATCCGGTTGGTCTTGATCTCTGTGGCCGCAGTTTGGATATTTTTCATGCGCTTTATATTTTATGCACCGAGGTGGGCGATGGGCGTATCGATCTGCCTCCCAACCTGCAATCGTCCTGAACTGTTGCGTCTATGTCTCGAGTCCTGCGTCCATCAAACCCACCCGCCCCAGGAAATCCTCGTCGGCGACGATTCATGCGATGACCGCTCGGCGGCGGTCGTGGAAGCAATCCGGCAATCCGCGCCGTGCCCGGTGGAGTACGTCTGGAATCGCCCATCCCTTGGCCAGGCGGCCAACGTCGACTCCTTGTTCCGCCGGGCCCGCGGCGAGCTGATCTGCCTCATCCATGATGACGGCTTGTTGCACGTCGATGCGCTGAAGCTGCTGACGCCGTGCTTTGAAGTCGCCGATGTCGTCGTTGCCTTTGGCAAGCACATCATCATCAACGCCGATGGCAGCGAGAACTCCACCGCCACGGAGCAGGTCAACCGCTCCTTCCACCGGCTCCCTCGGAATGCGGGCCTCCAGCCCGACCTCCTCCTCTGCGCCCTCGTGCAGCAATTCCCCAACAATGGCTACATCATCCGCACGGACCTCGCGCAGGAGGTAGGCTACATCCGCCCTGCCGAGCTCATGGGCGATGGATGCGATCATGCCTTCAGCATCTTGTGCGCCGGGGCCCGGCCGAACGGACGCGCGTACTTCGTCGACGAGTTCACGACATGCTATCGACTGACACCGGTCTCCATCTCACGCAGCAATCCCGTGGTGGATAATGCATTCCGTACTTTCAGGTACCTGGCGGAAATGGACGTCCCGCCGGTGCATCGCGATGCCATCGACCAATGGTTGCGCGTTCGTGCTCCCGTGGCCCTCGCGCAGGCAATCAACCTGGGACAGTGGCGTTACGCGTGGTCATTGTATTTCAGCCGCTGGCACCGCCGACGCATCCTCACGCTCGGTGGCGCGCGCCGCCTGGTGCGGTTGCTGATGCCGTTTCTGGTGGGCTGATGGCTGCGCCTACGGCTTCACATCGCGCCCGCAACCGAGACACACCCATCGGTCGCGTTTTCCGTTCATCATCACGAGCCCCCAAATGGCGATGGGGATGCCGATGAGGCACGGCGCGAACAACAAACCCAGCAGCGCGACGATGCATCCCGTCCCCTGGTTCGGATACTCTGGCGAAGCGCGCATCGGCCGGTTGCACGCCGCACAGACGGGCGCCTTTCCCTTGCCGGTCCACACGATGGGCGAACTCTGCGTCACCGGATGCGGCTGCTGCATCGTCGGGACCCGGTCTTCCGGCGGCGGGATCGGCGGTGTCGTCATGGTTCTGCCTCCGCGAATCCGAATTCCTCGTAGAGCCGAATGGCGACGGGGCGGACGCTGTTGGTGTCCAGATAAGCGCGCTGGTGACCCAACTCGCGCAGCCGGTGTAGCGCCGTCGAGATGAGCGGCCGCGCCAATCCCCGCCCCTGATGACCCGGCACGATCGCCACCCAATGCAGCCGCCCCCATGAACCGCCGCGCCAATTGTCGTTCCACCATGCGCCCGCCGTCCCGACCGTCGGGCCTCCACCAGCCACCCGCAGAAACAAGATGCGCCGCGCCCACTCCGTATCGATAAATCCGTAGTGACGGCGGAACGATTCTTCGGTGAAATCGTTGTAGGAATCGGCGATGCGGTGGATGCGGAGCCAATTCTCCTCATCCCCCGGCTGCCAACGCTCCAGCACATAACCATCCGGCAAGGGATGACGAGGGATGCCATCCAGATGTTGGCGAATCATTTCAAGATCGCGACCGCGGGGAAGGGGCATGGAAGGGTGAAGGGTGAAGGATGAAGGATGAAGAAAAGAGGGTGAAGAGTGAAGGTTTGGAATGAGGGTATGCTGGTGGTGGGTTTGGGTTAGGATTGTTGGGGCGGGAAGGAGATGAACTTCTTGATCTCGTCGGTCAGGAATCCGATGGCCATGGGGCGCTTGGCGCCGGGGAGGATCGACACGTCGAACAGCTCGCGGACGACGCCCGAGATGCGCACGCCGTGGGGCGTTTCGCCGGTGTCGAGGTCGACGACCAGCAGACCGCACCGCGAATCCGTGTCGTGCTGGCGCAGGTTTTCCTCCAGCGCGAGCCCCTGGAACGTGCGGTTCTCCCGCCGGTCGGACAAACCGATGACGGCCCACTTGTCGTGAAACGCCAACCCGCGCGCGTATCCGGGGCAGAAGCAGACCGGTTCAAACTTGCCGGTGGCCGGGTCAATGTATCCGAAGTATCCCTCGCCGGAGTTGAGCAGCCACAACCGGTCGCGATACCACCGCGGCGAATGCGGCATGGACAGGCCCGTGGCGATGACTTCGTTCGACTCGATGTCGATGACGACACCGCCATCGTGGCGGCGGTCGCGCCATCCGTCGACGACATCGCTGCGGCTGACGGCCGTGGCGTAGCGCGGCTTGCCGTCGCGCATGGCCAATCCGTTCAGGTGGCAACGGTCCTCCGGCGCGATGCGGCTGATCCACGGCGGCCGCCACAGGGGGATGAAGCTGTGCCGGTCGTCCGTCGTGGCCAGACAGTTGAACATCGTGTTGACGAAGACGACGCGCCCGTCGGCATCGACGGCCAGGTCGTGGATGTCGATGTCCCCGGTGACGCGGGATTCGCGCGGGACAAACAAGCGGTCGTAGCCATTGAACACCTGGCCCGGCAAAAGCAGGTTGTCAAACCGCCACAATTGGTAGATCGTGCTGACCCAGATGCGCTCGGAGGTGGCGTGCATTCCCATCACCCGCTCCAGGGTGCGCTCGAAGATCGACAGCCGGCCGCTATCCTGCATGCCGATGAAGAACAGCTTCCCGGTGGAGTACGTGGTGAAGGCGATGCAACCGCCCAAGTCGGCCATCCATCGGTCGAACAGGCGCGAGCCGGTGACTTCCAGCTTTGGTTGTGCGGCGCCCGGGACAGGGGCGGGGTCGGTCATGGCGGGGTGGGTGCTCCTTGTTGGGGCTGGCCGGCATCCTTGCCGATCGAGGAAACCGGTGGCAAGTCGGGAGAATGGTGCCGCGAGTTGGCCGACCGGAAGGCTCTTCTTTTCTTCTTTTTCTCTTCTTTTCATCATCACCGGCTTGACCCCTGCGGCGGAGCGCCTGATGAATTGGTTGGCATTGCAAGACTGGATCGGGAAGGACAAGCCGGGGCATGACTCTGGGGATTGCACTGACGGCCAAGGACCGACCGCCGACCACATTCGTGTTCGACCAGGAGGAGATCCTTCTGGGGCGTTCCCCCAACTGCCACATCATCTTTGATCCCGACCTGGACGCCGGCGTGTCGCGGCTCCACGCGCGCATTGTGCGGCTCGGCCACGGCAGCTACATCCTCGAGGACCTCACCAGCACCCAGGGGACCTTCATCGGCGGGACCCTCGTGCGCGGCAGCGTGAAGCTGCAGAGCCACGACGTGATCACCCTGGGGCAGAGCGGCCCGCGCCTGTCGGTGATCTGGGAAGCGCGCCCCGGGGACACCTCCGTCAGCCAGGCGCTGTTGCGCCAATGGCACAGCGCCTTCTTCCCCCTCTCGCTCTATCGTGACTTCCCATGGCGCTTCCATGTCTACCAACGCATCGGCGAGGGCGGCTATGGCCAGGTGTGGCGCGCACGCAGCCGGGATTCCACGCGGTGGGTTGCCATCAAGATCCTGCGGCCCGAGCTGCTGGCCTATGGCGAGGAGAAGGGCTCCTCGCGCCTGGAGCGACTGGCCCAGCGGTTCCGCCGCGAGGCCGACCTGGTGCAGCGATTGGCCGATGCCGGAACGCCGGGATTGGTCCCCGTCTACGAGACCAGCGGTGACTCGCGCTTCGGGTTCCTCTATCTCCTGATGGACTACATCGAGGGAGCGTCGCTGGAGCGCTACACCACCCCACGCAACCGGCTGAGCGTGACAGAGGTTTGCGACCTCATGCGCCAGGTCGCGACCACATTGGATCACGCCCACGGCTTTTCATGGAAGGACACCGACACCGGCCAATCCATGCAAGGCATCGTTCATCGCGATGTGAAGCCCAGCAACATCCTGCTGCAGGAAGCAGACGGGCGGGCGTTCCTGTGCGATTTTGGCATCGCGGCCGTCGAGCGCGGCAGCACCCGGCTGACATTGCCCCAGATGCGCGTGGTGACCAACCGCTTCACGGCCCCGGAGGTGCTGGAGACCAACGCCATCAGCCCGATGACCGACCTGTGGGGGCTGGCCGTCACGATTTATGTCCTGCTGTCCGCCGGGTCGTTCCCCTTCGAAGGCACCACGCTGCGCGATGTGGTTGACTCGATCCGCCGACAGATTGTGCCCTCCCTGCGGGGATTCAACAGCGAGATCCCCGAGGAGCTGGAACAACTCGTGCGCCAAGGCCTGATGTTGAAGTCGGAGGACCGGCCGCAGACGGCGCGCGAGTGGGTCGACAGGCTGGAGAAGTTCTGCTGACCGGCTCCGAACAGTCGCTCCGGAGGGTGATTTGAAGAAGAATGGCAGGCGATCCGCCCCGCAGCAACCAGAGCGGGCGAGCGAGGCGACGCCCGTGAGGCAGGACGCTCCCCGCGGCCAGGCCTGGTACCTGCAACCCATCACTACCTACGTCCTCGGTGCTTCGTACCTCCTGGTCGCAGCGGCCCTGCTCCTGCTGACCGGACCGGAGAGTGCATCGGTCGGCGCCGTTTGCGGAAATGCGTGCGGCGGCACGGCGCTGCTCGGCATCTCGCTGGAATGGTGGGGCGCGGGATTGATGAGTGCGGTGCTGGTCCTCCGCTGGCTGAGCACGCAGCGCCTTGACATTGCCCTTCGTCAACTGACTGCGATGACGGCGCTGCTCCATGCGGGATCGTCTTGTGCCTTTGCCGCGTCGCAATGGATCGGCTTTGTGGATGTGTGCCCGCTGTGCCAGGTGGCGTCGCTGCTGTCCGTTGCGGTCGCGGCCAGTTGCCTCGGCGTCGTGCGACAGGCATTCGCCGCGCCGCTGCTCCCCGCCCTGCAATCGTTGGCCCTCGGTGTTGCCATCGTTGGTGCAATGTGGCCGTTCCTCGATGGTGTGCATGCCGGACAACCATCAACCAACATCGCCGTCAGCAACATTCCCACAACGCCCACGGCAAAGAGCGAGCTGGACGAAGTGATGGACGCGATGGTCATCGGCAGCGCGGACGCGCCCTATGAGCTGGTGATGCTGTCGGACTTCGACTGCCCCATTTGCCAGCGCTTCGAGCAGCAGCAACTCCCCACGCTTATTCGCGAAGGAGTCGAAACCGGCCGCATTCGCGTGCGTTTCCTCCTGTCGCGACGCAACGGCGCGGCATCGGGCCCGTACAATGAACTTTCGGCGGCCACCTCGCTCGCCCTTGCCGGCATGCCCGCGGACCAAACGTTGAAGCTCATGCGCCAGGGCGCCCTCGTGTCTTCGCCACAAGGCATCGCCCGCGCGGAGGACGAGACCCTGCGCGATCAGGGCATGCTGGCGCTGCACCGCGTGAACAGCGGCGTGACATGGCCCGCCGTGATTGCGGAACACGAACGCCGCGCGCGCCTGCTGCGCGAGCGCTACTTTCCCGGACGCAACGGAACCCCCGCGTTTGTCGTGACGCGTGGCGCCATGGATTTCGACAATCTTCCCCCCGCTGACAGTGCGAATGTTCTGGCGCTGTACGGATTTCAGTTGGCGGAATCGTTCGTGGAGTTTGCCAAGGAAGGATGAAGGATGAGGGAACAGGCGCTGCTCTTGTTGGGTGCATCTCATCCCATCCCTGTGTTCTGCGTGCTCCCCGTGGTTAATCATGATCTTGGCTTGGTCACACTTCGAATATAATCCGCCTCCGCTTCATCATACGGCGAACCATCTTCGCGAAGCACATCATGGAACCATGGCCGCGGTTCGCCGTCATACACCTTCTCCCACGAGTCCCACGGATAGATCGTCTGTGACTTGCCGCTGACGAATCCCCAGTTGTACGCCGCGACGCCCTCTTTCTTGAATAGCCCCATCACCGGATCAAACGTGCTGCCGAGCGGCCGCGCCATGTACTCCGTGCACAGGATCGGCCGCCCGTGCACGCGCAATGCCTCCAAATCACGCCGCACCTCCTCCACCGGCGCGTACGTGTGAAACGAGATCACGTCCGATGCTTCCACCTGAAGGCGCTGGATCGCGGAAAGCTCATCGATCTTCTTCCCGCGCCAATTGCACCACAACCCGCTCGTGATGGGCTGCGACGGTTGCGCCTCGCGTGACCATACGAAGGCATTGCGCAGCACCGGCAACACTGCCGCCGCCTTGTCCGGCAGTTCCACATCGCGGTACTGCACCACCGGATTGTCGGGCTCGTTCCACACATCCCACACATGCACGCGCGCGTCATCGCGGAAATGCCGGATCACTCCGGTGACATACTCGCGCAGCGCATCATGCCGTGCCGGATCGGCGAGCACCTCCGCACCCGGCGATTGCACCCATCCGGAGTTGTGCCGGTGCGGATGCGGCGCGCGTTGCGGCCCCTGCCGCGGGTGCGGATCCCACACCGAATCAAACAGCACAAACATCGCGCCGATGCCATGCCGCTCCGCCACATCGAGAAACTGCTCCACGCGCCGCAGAAACCCCGCCGCGTCCTGCTCCCACAGGAGATGATGCAGGAACACGCGCATGCTGTTGAACCCCAGCGACGCCGCCCACCCCAGCTCCTGGTCGACCGTCTTCAGATCGAACGACTCCGCCTGCCACATTTCAAGCTGGTTGATCGCCGTCCGCGGCACATAGTTCGCCCCGACCAGCCACGGCATGCGCCTGTGCCAGGCGTGGGCTTGCTGAGGGGACCAAGGGCGGGCTGTCATTGTCGTGGCGGATCCTGTGTGTGCTTTCCACGCCCACATGCTCGTGCCAGGGAATGGAAAGCGCAAGGCATTGGTTCATGCCGGGTTCCTGGCTCGCGACAAATCCTCGACACGCCACTGAGAACTCTGCTCAATTGCATGTACTGGTCGCTGCAGGATCGATCGTCCCAGACCGGACATGACAGGAGCGTGGAATCATGCACAAAGCAAAGGCTTACTCCGCCGCGAGCCCCACCTCGCCGTTGGCCCTTGACCAGATCAAGCGCCGCGAGCCGGGCGAGCACGACGTCCACATCGACATCCTGTATTGCGGGGTTTGTCATTCGGATCTCCACACGGTGCGCGACGAGTGGCACAGCGTGATGCCGACGGTTTATCCCTGTGTCCCCGGGCACGAGATTGTCGGGCGCGTGGCGAAGGTCGGCCCGGCGGTGACGAAGTTCAAGATCGGCGACCTGGCCGCGGTCGGGTGTCTGGTGGATTCGGATGGTGACTGCCCGAATTGCAAGGCCGGCCTCGAACAGTTCTGCCACAACGCCACGTTCACCTACAATTCTCCGGACAAACACCTCGGCGGCGTGACCTACGGCGGGTACTCCGACAGCATCGTGGTGAACGATCGGTTTGCGCTGCGCGTGCCCACGAATCTCGACCTTGCCGGCGCCGCGCCGTTGCTCTGCGCGGGGATCACGACGTACTCGCCCATGCGCAAGGCGGGCGTGACGAAGGGAATGAAGGTGGGTGTCGTGGGGCTGGGCGGGCTTGGCCACATGGGCGTGAAGTTTGCACGCGCGTTTGGCGCGCACGTCGTGGTCTTCACGACCTCGCCGTCCAAGCGCGACGACGCGCTGCGCCTCGGCGCCCACGAAGTCGTCGTCTCGCGCAACGCCAACGAGATGCAGGCCCACGCGGGCAGCTTTGACTTCATCCTGGACTGCGTGGCGGCGGACCACGACATCAACGCGTACCTCAACCTTTTGGGGGTTGATGGCCGCATCACGCTCGTCGGCGCGCCGGAGAGACCGATGCCCGTCTCCGCCTTCGGCCTGATCTTCGGCCGCCGCAGCCTGTCGGGATCCCTGATCGGCGGCATTCCGGAAACCCAGGAGATGCTCGATTTCTGCGGCGCGCACAACATCACGGCCGACGTCGAAGTCATCCCGATCCAGAAGATCAACGAAGCCTACGAGCGAATGATCAAGTCGGACGTGAAGTACCGCTTCTGCATCGACATGGCCTCGCTGAAGAATGAGTGAGCGCGCGAATCCTTGCGGGGACTCCGGGTCGTGCATAGGGAACGCACGTTTTCTGGACACGTC
>CAZVAQ010000130.1:0-10024 GCA_964625145.1 uncultured Candidatus Sumerlaeota bacterium | reverse complement strand
GTCGTGCGGCGCGGGGAGCTGTTGCGGGCGGAGCAGGCTCCCCAGGATTTCGCCCTCCATTTTGGTGGCGACGAACTGCTCGCCATCGATGTCGAACAGGTCGTCGTCGTCATCATCCAATCCCGCCGCCGCATCGCGCTCGCGATTGAGACTTTCAAGATAGGCCTCAAATTTGTCGAACCCCTCCGCGTCCTCATCCACCGGCGAGTAGCTCGTCGCCTCATACTCCGCGGTGCCACCGCGTTCGCCGGGCTTTTCATGCACCACAATGAAGGTGAATCCGCCCACACCTTCCTCCGGGATCTCCGGAATCTCGAGCGGCTTGCCTGCCCGCAAGTGGACCACCGGATCCACGAGCTCGATCACGATGCGGCCGTCTTGACTGAACCATTCGAGATACAGGCACAGCTCCCAATCGAACTCGAGCGGCGACTCGTGATCCCATTCCTCGATGGGGATGCGCGGGATCTTTGCCATGCGCAGGAGCATGTCTCCCGGCACCCCGACCTGAATCGGCTCGATGTCGCGGGGGAGCGGCTTCACCTTGGAGGGATCCTTGGCGCGAAAATCAATCGCCCGGTTCTGGAAAACCGGCCCCGGGCCGCACGTCAGGGTCATGATGATCGGTGATTCCCTTCCGTCCGGCCCCATGAACGTGATCACGCCGTGGGTGCTGTAACGGTCGCCGCTGATGAAGCCTTCGATCAGGTGGTCCTGCAGGCGCAGTGCCATGATTGTCTGCTCCCTGGATGGTTAGCCACCCGACTCATTGTTTTCGGCGGGCTTCCATCCTGGGCCGCGCAGGGCCTTGCCGGGGCGTTCGCCGGTGATCTCGTCATTCTCGACGACGGGAACGCCGTTGACCATGACCAAGGCAAAGCCGGTGGAGTACTGGTGCGGCTCGGTAAATGTTGCGTTGTCAGTGATGGTTGTTGGATCGAAGACGACGATGTCCGCGGCAAACCCGGGTTGGATCAGTCCGCGGTCGCTGAACCGAAACGCACGCGCGGGCATCGATGTCATCTTGCGGATCGCCTCCTCCAGAGTCAGGACACCACGCTCACGAGCATATTCGCCCAGGACGCGCGCATTCGTTCCATAGCCCCGCGGATGCGGGACACCCACGCCAAACTCGCGAATGCCACTGTCGGATGCGATGGAGACCAGCGGCGAACGCATGATTGATTCCACCGCGTCCTCCTTCATGGTGTGGTAGACCATGCCGGCACCGCCGTTCAGGTAGATGGCGATGATCGTGTCGATCTGTTCCTCGATGGTGGCGGGCTCGTCCCGGGGGACCTCCCGGCGCATGATGGCGATCTCGGGGATGCGCTTGCCGGAATACTCGGGGAACGCGCGGGCATTGGCAACCTGGCAATAGGTGTAGTCTCCGCGCTGGCTTCTGACGATGCCTTCGGCCATCTCCTGGCGGACACGTGCGACCTGCTCCTCGTCCTGCAGGATCTTGCGCGCGGCCTCGCCACCGTTCTCCAGCACCCAATCCGGCAGGAGCGTGGTGATGCCGGTGCTGGAGGCCGTGTAGGGATACTGGTCAACCCACACCTCCATGCCTCGAGCCCGGGCGGCGAACACCTTCTCCATCGTCGCGGTGTTGCCTAACAATCGCTGCGCGTGCGCCGGCAACTTGAAGTGCGAGATCTGCACACGCGACCCGGTTTCCTCCCCGACGCGCAATGCCTCGTCGATGGCCGCCATGATGCCGGTGCCCTCGTTGCGCATGTGCGTGGCATAGATGCCGCCATACTCGGCCGCCACGCGCTGCAATTCGATGATCTCCTCCGTCGGGCTCCACAGACCGGGGAGATAGATCAGCCCCGTCGACATGCCGACGGCTCCCTCCTCCATCGCCTTGCGGACGCGTGCGCGCGCCGCTTCAAGTTGCTCGTCGGTCACTTGCTCCGCGACGCTTCCCTTCTGCTCGCGGATCACCGAATTGTGCCCGATCAGCGTCGCGACGTTGACCCCGACTCCATCGCGGTCCACGCGGTCGAGGTATTCGCCAACATCCAGGACGCTTCCGCCGCAATTGCCGGTGACGATGGTGGTCACGCCGTCGCGGACAAAATTGGTGGCCAACGGCAAGTCAAACACATCGCCGTCCGCATGCGTGTGGACATCGATAAAGCCCGGTGCGACGACCAGGCCCGTCGCGTCGACCTCGCGCTTGGCCGCTGCGTCCGACAAGTCACCAACCTCCACGATTCGGCCATCGCGCACGCCCACGTCGGCCAGGAACCACGCATTGCCCGAACCGTCGAGCACCCGCCCGTTGACGATCTTGATATCCAGCGGTGCTTGCTCTGCCCCGACGGGGAGAGCGGTAAGCGGAGAAAACGACAACGCGGCGCACAGGCATGCGATGGAACGCAGGGACATGACGCAGGGACCTCGCGAGGATGGAATCGACATTTCGATGCGGAGGGTGTGGACCCTGTCAGGTCAAGGGAACGTTGGGGTTCAACGCATCCGCCAGCGCTTCGCCGTTGACCGGCGAAGCCGGGAGGGTAGGCTGGGCTTTCCATCCGCGCATGACCGTTCCAGCCATCGAAAGGCAGGGGATCATGAAAAACGCAATATCCCGCCGCATCGCCAGCCAATCGCTCGGCATGGCCGCCTTGGGACTCACGATGCTGGGTTGCGCCATCAGCCACGGCCCCGCCCTGAACCAGGGCGAACCCGAGCGCCTCAACGTGATCTTCATCATGTCCGACGATCTCTCGACGGCGCTCAGCGGCTACGGTCATCCCCAGTGCAAGACGCCGAACCTGGACCGCCTGGCAGAGCGCGGCGTTGTCTTCACCCGCGCCTACTGCCAGTACCCCGTCTGCGGTCCGTCCCGTTCGTCCATCATGACGGGACATTACCCCACGGCATTGGGGGAGACATCGGGCATGTATCGCGCCGCCCCCAATGATGAAGTTCCCCCCAGCGGCGGGTTTCGCGACCGGATTCCCGATCTTGTCACCATGCCCCAGCATTTCCGCGCGCACGGGTACAATGCCGTGCGAGTCGGAAAGATGTTTCACATGGGTATTCCCGGCGAGATCGTGAATGGCACGTCGCGTTACGAGGATCCCGCCTCGTGGACCAGCACGTTCAACATCCAGGCGCCGGAACACAACGCCCCGGGCGACAAGGAGGACCTGACCCCCTTGGTCACGCACGAGGGGATGGATTTTGTCACCGTGCAGGCCGACGGCGGCGCGGAGATTCACGCGGATGCCAAGTCCGCCGATCTGGCCATTCAGTTGATGCGCGAGCTGCCACAACCATTCTTCCTCGGCGTGGGCATGGTGCGTCCGCACGTACCGCTGGTGGCCCCGCGCGAATACTTCGACAGGTACCCGTGGCAGGATATGGAGCTCCCCTTCGTCCCGGAGGACGATCTGGGCGACGTGCCGGAAGCAGCCCAAACGCAGACCAATGCCGTGAAGTACGGCATGAACGAGGAGCAAATGCGCAAGGCCCTCGCGGGCTACTACGCGGCCATCACGTTCATGGACACGCAGGTTGGCCGCATCCTCGACGAGGTCGAGCGCCTCGGCCTCGATGACAACACCGTCATCGTCTTCGTCAGCGACCACGGCTACAACCTGGGCGAGCACACAACCTGGCAGAAGCTGAGCCTGTTCGAGGACACCACGCGCGTGCCGCTCATCATCGCGACACCATGGACAACCGGCGGGCATTCAAGCGAACTCGTCGAGCTGATCGATCTGTACCCGACACTGTCCGACGTCGCCGGGATTCCGGTGCGTAGCGATCTCCCCGGCGAGTCCCTGCGCCCCGTCCTGGAGGACCCCGCCAACGGCCGCACGGCCAGATCGATGGTCTACACCATCTCGCGCGAGGAAGCCGAGTCAGTCCGCACGGATCGCTATCGGCTCAATGTCTACAAGGATGGGCTTGAGGGCATTGAACTGTACGATCACGACAACGATCCGGGGGAGTTTGTAAACCTGGCGGTGCAGCCGGGGCATGAGGCCACTGTCGCCAGGATGTATGATGTGCTGTTGCAGGCACGGGAGCGGGCGGCGCCGATTTATGAGTGAACTGCGCCGCGTCCTGCGTGACGTTTGGGGCTACGATACATTCCGCCCGCACCAGCAGGCCGCCATGCGCGCCATCATGGAGTCGCGCGACTCGCTGGTCGTCCTGCCCACCGGCGGGGGAAAGTCGATCTGCTTCCAGGCGCCGGCAATCCTGCGCCAAGGTACCGCCGTCGTCATCTCGCCGCTGATCTCGCTGATGCGCGACCAGGTGGCACAACTCCGCCAGGCCGGTGTCGAGGCCGGGTGCCTGCACAGCAACCAACCGCCGGACGAGCGCATGGACGTCGTCGCGCGGCTGCGCTCCGGCGTGCTGAAGCTGCTCTACGTCTCGCCGGAACGCATCGCGCTGGAGAGCCTCTCCAACATTCTCAATGGCTCGCAACTTTCCTTCGTCGCCGTGGATGAAGCGCATTGCGTCAGCATGTGGGGGCATGACTTCCGGCCGGAGTACCGCCAGATCGCCAGGCTGCGCGCCCAGTTCCCACAGGTGGACATGCATGCCTTCACGGCAACGGCCACCCACGAGGTCGCGCTGGACATCGTCGGGCAGTTGGAGCTGCGCGAACCGGAAGTCCTTCGCGGTTCCTTCGACCGGCCCAACCTGTTCTACGCGGCGAAACCGCGCCGCGGCGGGTTCGACATGATGCTCGAGGTGGTGCGCCGTCATCCGAACCAGTCCGGCATCATCTATTGCATCTCGCGCAAGGAGACTGAAAGCACTGCCGAGCGCCTGCGATCTCTCGGTTTCAGCGCGGTCGCCTATCACGCGGGCATGGATCCGCAGATGCGCATCGCGAACCAGGACGACTTCGTCGCCGATCGCGTCGACATCGTCGTGGCGACCATCGCCTTTGGCATGGGCATCAACAAACCCGACGTGCGCTATGTCGTGCACATGGGCATGCCGAAGAGTATCGAGAACTACCAGCAGGAAAGCGGCCGCGCCGGCCGCGACGGACTTCCCTCCGAATGTCTTCTGCTCTATTCGTTTGCCGATCTGATGACATGGAAGAAGATCAACAGCGAGGCACCGCCGGAGTTGCAGGCGGCCACCAATCGTCAGCTCAACCTCATGCACGGCTGGTGTTCCGGCACCACCTGCCGCCGCGCGGGACTTCTTGGCCACTTCGGCGAGCGCTATCCCCGACCCAATTGCGGCACGTGCGACAACTGCACCGGCGGTCAACGGCCCATCCCGGACAGTCACATCATCGCACAAAAAATCCTCTCGTGCATCAAGCGATTGGACGAAGCCCACAACGCCACCTACACCGCCGACGTCCTGCACGGCTCCATGGGAAGGAAGATCGTCGAGTCCGGCCACGACAAGCTCAGCACGCACGGTCTCCTGAAGGAGCATTCGAAGAACGCCATCCTCGATTGGATCGAACAACTGCGCACGTCCGGCTTCGTCGAGCAGGGGGAGGAAGGCCACCTCCGCGTCAGCGAAACCGGATGGCAGATCCTTCGCAATCGCACCACGGGAATCCTGCTGGATCGCCTGGCTCCGACTACGGCCCTGCCATCGTCGATGGACGAGGAGTTGACCGGGGAACAAGTAGCCGCATTCCAGCGCCTTCGCGCGCGGCGCAAAGTGATCGCAGAAGAGCAGAAGGTGCCGCCATATGTCGTCTTTGGCGACGTGACGCTGCGCGACATCGCCCGAAAGAAGCCGCGCAACCTGGACGAGTTCCTCAATGTGAAGGGTGTTGGCCGCCGGAAACTCAAGGCCTACGGCGAGGCTTTCCTCGATGCGTTGTGGGAGGGGCGTCCTCCTGATACGACCGCGTTGGATGAAACTCCCCGCATCCCTCTCCCAAAGGATGCCCGCGCCATGGCCACGCGTTTGTTCGCGGAGGAACTCCCCCTCGATGAAATCGCCGAACGCATTGGCCGTGCGTCCAGCACCGTCGAAGGCTACCTGCTCGAATACATCGCCGCCCATGGCATCGCCGACCCGTCCCCTTGGGTTCCCCGCGAAGTCCAACCATCCATCGAAGCCGCGCTGGACTTGGCATCGGACAACAAGCTGCGCCCCGTCTTCGATGTACTGGGAGGCCGCGTCCCCTACTGGCAGATCCGCATTGTCAAGGCATGCCGGGATAATCGGGGCGAAGAGTGAGGGGCTGCGCTACCCTCTCCAAGGCTTACCGGGAAGCCGCGCGATGAGCTTGTTCGCCACTTCATTGTATGCCTCGACTACCTCCCACTTGTGTTCGGGTCTGAGCAGCGGACGGATGTCAGCGCCAAACTGCGGATGGTCTAGTTTGTCCAGCATGTGGCGTTCAAACATCGCGCGGTTGACGTACAATTCTTCACGCTGCTTGTATCGCTCGAACAGCTCAACAACCTTGTCAGGATCGGTGCTTGTATTCTTCAGTGCCAGCGCGAGGTCAAAGAGATCCCTTCCCTTCCTCCGCGGGTAGAGTGCCCGAGGCTTTGTTGCCAGCCGCTCATCCAGTTCATAGGTGATGATTGTTGCCGACTGCTTGGACCAACAGCTTGAAACCATGTACGGGAACTCTCGAAATCCCAGGAAGGCCTCATGCTCCCGCGTGTTGATCTCGAACTTGAGGCGAAGCTGAAGTTGAGAAGCACCCTCCGCTCGGAAGCGATGCGTCAGCGTGACTCGGCCTCCCCCTTGTTTGCCCTGGGCTCTCCCAGCAATGGGGACAAGGTTGAGCGCAAGGCATCCATGACACTGCCAATCGGTCCGGGCTTCCGTTGGATCAGGTCGATGTCTTCCTAGTAGCGCGCGGCAGGCTGGATATGAAGCTTGTATAACGCCGTGCCACTACGAAAGGCGAGGTCACTTTTCAGGAGCGGATGCGAGTAGATCTCGACCGAGCACGGGATATCACCAAGTCCTGTTCAACTTGCTCATCGTTTATCCACGGAGCAACAGTTTGCCACTCGGTAATATAGTCCTGTGGGAACACGCGAGAACCTCCGCGTCCAATTCCGTTTTGACCAGGACTCTCCACTTCTCGGTACGGGCGATTATCGGTTGTTCGCGAGGGTATGATAGGGGAATGAAGTTCCTTGCGGACTTTGAGACGAGAACCGCTAGTTCCGCCGTCTTGTCCCCCGCGCCAATCAGATCCAGTAGACAGCCGAATCGTTGCCGCCAATGCAGGGGCGCATTGTGAGCCTCCTTGGCCAGCAATGCGGGATCGATGTTTGGTGTCAACTCCGCAAGCGTGGAAGCAACATTGCCCAATCCCCCGCGGCGTATTGAAGGTCTGGGTACCCACTTGCTTCAGTCTCTTGGCTGCAATGAAGACTACCCGCACACCACCACATTCCAGCAGGCGTCGATTTGTCTCCGTCACGACTTGGAATTCCTGCGGGTGATGATGGGCTGCTCCGTGATATTGTGCAGCGGAGAGCAGCCCGACGTAGTAGGGGTTCTTGAGACGCTCCATTAAGTTCGGCACGAACTGCTCCGGAGGTAGGCACCCCAGACGACGGTACTCCGGGGGGCAGAATGACCCAGAATCCCCGAGACGGATTGGCCACGAGTCCTGAGCGGGATTACCGGTTCAGGGCCGCCTTTGCTGCCGCTGGGCTCAGAGCCAGGGTTTCCATCAGCTCCTCCGGGGCAAAACTGTACTGCCCGCGGGCGGCCAAATCGTCGATAAAGTTTCGTGCAGTCGCCATACTACTTCCTCAATTGCACGCGACAATTGACGGAAAACGCATTCAAACGCAGGTGAAAAATGCACGCATCCTCAATATAGCCCGTTATCCCGCTCCACGTCGCCCCCGCATTTGGGTTGCGGGTTCGTGGGGGAGTGGACCAACTGGGCATGGATCGCAGTCCATTCCGGATGGCCCCCCAACTTTGGACAACCAATCGTGGAGAACAGCCATGAAAGTGCATCTCGCGTCGGCCCTGCTGTTGTTGGTAGGCACTGGCGTCGCCCAGGCACAGATTCCTGTCACCCATGATGATGTCGTCTACGCCACCGTCGGCGGGCAGCCGCTGCATATGGATATTGTCCTGCCGACTGATGAATCCAGCGGCCCATGGCCCCTTGTCGTGCGTGTGCACGGCGGCGGTTGGAACAAGGGGACCTACGACCTGAAGTCCTCGTCATCGGTCTACCGCCTCCCCGAGCGCGGCATTGCGGTCGCCAGCATCCAGTATCGTCTCACCACGCAGGAGGGCGAGTGGGGGGAGGAACCCGTCACTTTCCCCGCGCAGATTCATGACGTGAAGGGTGCCGTCCGCTACCTGCGGGCGAACGCCGACAAATACAATCTCGATCCCGACCGCTTCGCGGCGCTCGGCACGTCGGCTGGTGGGCATCTGGTCGCGCTGTTGGGGACCAGTGGCGACGTTGCCGATCTTGAAGGAACCGTGGGCGGCAACCTCGACCAGTCCTCGCGCGTGCAGGCCGTCGTCGATCTGTACGGGCCGACAGATCTCCTGAACATCATGGAGGACGTCACGACTCCACCCGGCGCCGCCAGCAACCACGAATCGCCGAATTCATCCGGAGCGCGTCTCATCGGTTTCAGCGGACCGGGCAAGGGCCTCGGCGTCCTGAAGCAGAACCTCACGAATCCAGAGCCGCCCTACCCCGGGATCGTGAAGCTCGTCCACGACGTCAACCCGATCACCTGGGTCACGCCGGACGATCCACCATTCCTCATCATTCATGGCGAGGACGACGTCACCGTCCCCATCAACCAGAGCCAACGCCTTGCCGACGCACTGACTCAGGCGGGGGTTCCAAACCAGTTCATCCGCGTGCCGGGCATGGGGCATCAAACGCCACCGCCTGAGGTGCTTCAGCAGGCGGCGAGCTTCCTGGAGGAAGTTTTCGCCGCGCCGCCGAAAGTGGTCGGAGAATAGTTGCCCAAGCCTGTCACCGCTCCGCCAGCAACCCCTCCAGATCCAGCGGCAACGTGACCATGTTCAGGCTGCCATCGGCCTTCCTCGGCCATTCCTCCTTCTTGCGGTCCCAGTAGAGCTCCACCCCGTTGCCGTCAGGATCGTTCAGGTACAGCGCCTCACTGACTCCATGATCCGCCGCGCCAGTCAGGCGAATCCCCGCCACACGCAACCGGCGCAGTGCATTAGCCAATTCCCCGCGCGTCGGATATAGAATGGCGACGTGATAGAGCCCCGTCGTCCCCGGTGCCGGTGGCGCGCCGCCTTTGCTCTCCCAAGTGTTCAGCCCGATGTGATGGTGATAGCCACCGGCGGACAGGAACACCGCCTCGCGGCCGAACCACTGCGTCACCTCGAACCCGAGCACATCGCGATAGAACGCAAGCGACCTCTCCAGGTCCGCAACCTTCAGATGAATGTGTCCGATGCGAACGTCCGGATGCATGGTGTCTTCCTCCTGTGAAGCGGCGATGAAAATGAATCGCGCAGGGCTAGTGTACCACTCTGCCCTGCGCGACTTGTGACCGGTGATTGGATCACCACCCAGGGGTCATGCAGTAGGGGCGGGCACTGCTTCCGATGAGGCGGTCACCACGCGCTTCTTGCCGAAGATGCGCTCCACGATCACGTAGAACAGTGGCACGTAGAACGTCACAAGGAACGTGGAGGTGACCACGCCGCCAAGGACGCTCACACCGATCGCATTCTGTGCACCGGCGCCGGCGCCATGAGCCAATGCAAGTGGCACCACGCCCATGCCGAATGCCAGCGACGTCATGACGATTGGCCGCAGTCGCAGGCGCGACGCCTCGATGGTCGCATCCACCAGCGGAACCCCCGAATCATGGCGAACTTTTGCGAACTGCACGATCAGGATCGCGTTCTTTGTCGTCAGACCCAGGATGGTCAGCAGACCAATCTGGAAATACACGTCATTGGGCATCCCCTGGCTCGTCGATGCGATGACGCCACCAATGACACCCAGTGGCAATGCCGGCAACACTGAGCTGGGGATTGGCCAGCTTTCATACAGCGCCGCAAGGCACAGGAA
>CAZVAQ010000129.1:0-10037 GCA_964625145.1 uncultured Candidatus Sumerlaeota bacterium | reverse complement strand
CGAGGGGGAAAGCTGGGATGTTTGGAGGCTGTCGAGGTGGTACCCCCGGCTCTCCTTTGCCCCGCCATGCCGCTTGACAGCTCCCCCCGCCCCGCGCACTCTCCGCGTCCCTTGACTCGGGGGCGGGCTGTCTCCGGCCTCCTGCTGGGTCAGAGGGATATTTCAAGAGATTCTGGAGAATCGCCCGATGTCCATCACCGCCGAACGCAAGCAGGAAGTCATCGTCGAGTATGCCACGAAGGAAGGCGACACGGGCTCGCCCGAGGTCCAGGTGGCAGTGCTGACCGAGCGGATCAACAATCTGACCGAGCACCTGAAGACGAACAAGAAGGACCACCACAGCCGCCGCGGGCTGCTGAAGATGGTCGGGCATCGCAAGAGCCTGCTGGACTACCTGCGCAACAAGGACATCGAGCGCTACCGCGCGCTGATCGCCCGTCTGGGCCTGCGTAAGTAAAGAATTCAGAAGTCAGAATTCAGAAAGGCTTGGGAACCCGGGCCTGCTGAAGTCAGAACGACACAAGGCAGAACGCGCCATCGTAAAACCGATTGAACTGAACCACAACTGCAGCGTCGGGGCCGGGTTTTCCGGCCTCGGCGCCACGACGCATTTGCCACCAGCCAGACCCACCCACGCCGCCAGCCCCGCCCGCCTCGGGATTTTCAAGGCGCATCGGCCCCGCAATGCCGGATCGATGCGCCCTGTGAATTCCGAAGCAGCATGGGCGCTCCCTGGCCTCGCGGTCTGTCTCACCCCCGACCGATTGCCCCGGAGGGCGTCACCATCATGGCAAAGATCAAAATTGAACAGAAGGATGGTCTGAATTTCACAGAGACCATCGCACACATCCCCTTTGGCGAGGGGAAGACTCTCGAACTCAGCACCGGCAAGGTGGCCAAGCAGGCCAACGGCGCGGTGATGGCCAAGGTGGGCGGCACGGTTGTGCTGGCCGCCGTGGTCATGGACAGCAAGGACACGGAGAAGGATTTCTTCCCGTTGATGGTCGATTACCGCGAGAAGTTCTACGCTTCGGGCCGCATCCCGGGCGGGTTCTTCAAGCGCGAGGCGCGGCCGAGCGACAATGAGTCGCTGCGCGCGCGCCTGACCGATCGCACGCTGCGCCCGATGTTCCCCGACGGGTTCAAGCGCGAGGTCATCGTCTCCATCACCGTACTGGCGATGGACATGGTGAACCCGGCGGAGATGGTCGCGATGTGCGCGGCCAGCGCGGCGATTCACATCAGTGACATCCCATTCTCCCAACCCATCGCGGGCGTGCGCGTCGGCAAGCTCGGCGGCCAGACGATCGTGAACCCCGAGTTCACGGAGCTGGAGCAGCTCGACATGAACCTGATCGTGGCCGGCCATGCCGACGCGATCAACATGGTCGAGGCGGGGATGAAGGAAGTGTCCGAGGCGGAGGTGGTCGCCGGCCTGGAGACCGCCCACGCGCACATCAAGGAAATCTGCGCGGGGATCGATGAGCTGCGCAAGAAGGTCGGCAAGGCGAAGATCGAAGTGGCGCCGGTGGAAAAGGACGCGGATCTGGTCAAGAAGGTCGAGAAGCTGGCGGTGCCGCACCTGAAGGAGATCGCAAAGACCTACGACAAGAAGGCCCGCGACAATCGCTTCAAGCAGGCGGTGGATGAGATCGTCGCGTCGCTGGGCGAGGAATACGCCGAGCGCAAGGGCGAGGTGAATTCCATCTTCCACGACATCGACGAGCGCGAGATGCGCCGCCGCGTGATCAAGGAAGGCGTGCGCGCCGACGGCCGCAAGCCCACCGAGATCCGCCCCATCTGGTGCGAGACCGATCCGCTGCCGTCCGTGCACGGCTCTTCGCTGTTCACGCGCGGGCAGACGCAGGCGCTGGCCGTGTGTACGCTCGGCACGATCGACGACATGCAGATGATCGACGACATGACGGGCACGTCGCACAAGCGCTTCTTCCTGCACTACAACTTTCCAGGCTTCTCGGTCGGCGAGGCGAAGCCTCCCCGTGGGCCGGGCCGTCGCGAGATCGGCCACGGCGCTCTTGCCGAGCGCGCGGTGGAAGCCGTGCTGCCGCCGAAGGATGAGTTCCCGTACACGATCCGCCTGGTGGTGGACATCCTGGAGTCGAACGGCTCGTCGTCGATGGCGACGGTTTGTTCGTCATCGCTGGCGTTGATGGACGCGGGCGTGCCGCTGACGCGGCCGGTCGCGGGCATCGCGATGGGCCTGATCGAGAGCGACGCGGGTGGCTACGCGATCCTGAGCGACATTCAGGGCATCGAGGATCATTGCGGCGACATGGACTTCAAGGTCTGCGGACCCGAGCAGGGCGTGACCGCCCTGCAGATGGACATCAAGATCAGCGGCGTGACGAGCCAGATGCTGTCCGAAGCACTGGAGCAGGCGCGTGTCGGTCGCCTTCACATCATCAGCAAGATGAACGAGGCGGTCACCACGCACCGCACGGAGATGAAGCCGCAGACGCCACGCATGACATTGCTGAAGGTCCCGACGGAGAGCATCCGCGAGATCATCGGCAGCGGCGGCAAGACGATCCGCGGCATCCAGGAAATCACGGGTGCGAAGATCGACATCGAAGACGACGGCACAGTCTACGTGTGCGGCCCGAACGCGGCCAGCAGCGATGCGGCGATCAAGATGATCGACGACATCCTGCGCGAAGTCGAAGAAGGCGAAGTCTTCACCGGCAAGGTACTGCGCACGCTGGAAAGCGGCGCGATCGTGGAGCTGCCCGGCAACAAGGACGGCATGATCCACATCAGCGAGCTGGAGCACCACCGCGTTGACAAGGTCGAGGACGTCGTGAAGGTCGGCGACATCGTGACCGTGAAGGTCGTGGAAGTGGACAAGGCCCGCGGCCGCATTCGCCTGAGCCGCAAGGCGCTGCTCCCCCGCCCCGATGGCAGCGCGCCTGCCAGCGGCGGTGAAGGTGGCGGCGGTGGCCGGGATCGCGACCGTGGAGACCGCGGAGGTGATCGCGGTGATCGAGGACCGCGTCCGCCCCGGAACGGCGGCGAGTCATCCGGCCCTGGTGGCGCTGCACGTCGCCGCCCCCGCCCGCCGCGTGACCGCGAGAAGTGAGGGAACCTTGAATTCAGAATTCAAGAGAGTGACCATGATGAATCGGGCCGGCCAATGCGCCGGCCCGGTTTTTCTTTGGGGGGAGAAGCAGAGACAGCAGCTAGTTCAAACTCTATGGCAGAGTCCAGTTCCTGCTGTCCTTGCCGTCCCTGCTGTCCCTGCCGTCCCTGCTATCCTTGCCGTCCCTGCTGTCACTCATTTGGGGAACAATGCAAAGATCATCGGCGAAAATGGCATCCCCAACACGAGTTGGGCGAAGGCGGGTGCGGCGACTTCGTCAACCCAGGGCTTTGGGAGTGCGCCCATGCGTTCGCTGGCGACCGAGTATAACTCAAGCGCCAGTGCCATCGCCGCCAGGTGCGGCAGGTCCAGCTCGAAGGGACACTTGGTGGCTTGTGCCAAGGACAGCTTGATCTTGAGCGGCGCGTCGGCCACCACGACAAGCGGCTTGTCGGCGTGTTCGAGGGCGGTGCGCGTGATGTTGGTGAATGTGGGCTCGTCGCGTTGGCGGGCGATGTCCCAGCCCCAATGGCGCAGGGGCACGCACAGGCGCTCCCACGCGGCGGCGGGATCGAATCCCACCTGCCATTGGCGCGGGGTCTTCATGGGCTTTGCCGCGGGGAGTTGGCAGAAGTCCAGCACACGCTGAGCGCGGGTGCGGGCGCGTTCCAATGCTGCTTCCGGAGATTCGATCTCCGCCTTCAAGGCATCGGTCTGCCGCCCCCACCAGCGAATGATGAGTTCGAGATCGGATTCGTGCCACAGTTGGGCGCCGAGGGTACGGGTGATGGAGGGCGTGGAGCTCATGGGGTGCTTTCGGGGGCGGTCTTCAGGTTTCGCCGGGGGGCGGTTGCCTCCTCGTGCGCGCCGCCGGCATGGAGCAGGGCGTCGATCGCAAGGGGCCCGGGACCTTTCCAGAGAATCGCCACGGAGCAAGCGAGGAATACGGCGTTGCGCCCGACGGTGTGCCAACCGATGGCGGCCTCGCCAAACATTCCGCCAAAGCATCCACAGTCGAGCGAGATTTTCCGCACCAGCACCGAGATCACCGCGAATGTGAACAGCGCGAACAATGCCGTGGCGAGTGTTGCCGCCTCGCGGGACCATGCGCCGTACAGCAGGAGAAGACCGATCACCAGTTCGCTCCACGGCAACGCATAGGCCAGGAACGGAATCAGAAACGCAGGGGCAAGTTCGTACCCTTGGATGGAAAGCATCAGCGCCTGCGGATTGCCGAGCTTGATGAGCCCCGCCAGGACCAGCGCGCCGCCGGCGACGAATCGGCAGGTCATCAACAGAAATGCTCCGAACGCCGGATGTCCCATCCTCACAAACCCCCGTCGGTTTCGATGGGATAACCCGCGTTTTCCCATGCATGCATGCCGCGCTCGAAAACTGTCACGTCCTGAAATCCCATGTCGATGAGCAGTGAGGCAACGTTGCGCGACGCGTTGCATTCGCCTCCATCACAGTACACGACCACCGGCTCATCGAAGGACAAAACATCCAACGCAGCGGGATAGCCGCTGCCCAGCTCCTCGAACGGTATGCTGAGGGCGCCGGGGATGTGGCCAGCCTGGAATTGTTCGCTGGTGCGGGCGTCGACCACCTGGATAATGCCCGCTTCCCATGCAAGATGGAAGTCCGCCGTGAGCATCCCCTTGCCGTCGTCGGGCGATTCGGCGGAAGCGGGTTCCTCGCCGGATGTGGACTTCTGGTCGGCGATGAGCTCAGTGGGCGGGACGACCTGTTGCCGGGCGCGGGCTTGGGCGAGCAGCTCCTGGGTCTTGGTGGAAAGCTCCGTTGCCGCGGCGGGCGGCATCGTCAGGCCGCGCGCCGCACCATCGACAAGCGCCACCGCAACGATGGCGACGACGAGGATCAGGAGTCTTTGGACTGAAATGGACACGACACGGTCTCCGATGGGAACGCCTGCGAGCAGCGTGCGCAAGCGGCTTCCATCCGTCAAAGGGGTTTCCAGTCCGGGTTGGTCAGGCTGGTCATGACATGGTCCTCCCAGCGGCCGTTGATGAGCAGGAAATCGCGGGAGAAGCCCTCGACGACGAAGCCGAGCCTTCGCAGCAACCGGCCGCTGCGCACGTTGTGCGGCATGTAGTTGGCCATGATCTTGTGCATGCCCAGTTCCTTGAAGGCGTACTGGATGACATGCTTGAGCGCCTCGCCCATCAGGCCTTGTCCCTGCGCCTGCTCGTCGAGGCTATAGCCAATGGTACAAAAGTGACCCGCGCCACGAACAAAGTTGAACATGCCAACATAGCCGATCACGCGTCGCGGTTCCGAATGGGGAAACAGGAAGAGGCGAAGGGCCATGTCTGCCTCGAACTCCTCGCGCGACCGGCCCTGGAAGCGACGCCAGTAGCCATCGGTGAGGAAATCCGGCGGACGGCGCGGCTCCCACGGCGTCAGGAACTCGGCGTTGCGACGATAGTAGTCCATGACGGCCGCGATCTCCTGGTCTTCATAGAGCCGCATCGTCAGGCGCCGGGATCGCAGTCGCGGATAGGAACGCGGATGTGCGGCTTCGAGGATCATTTGGGCTGTCCGGGAGCGAGGGGGCCGTGCTGCTTGGTCAGGGGCCGCCCCTGATACAAGCGCTTCAATGGCCGATACAAGCGCCTTCGCAATTGCCGGCCGATCTTCATCGTCCGTGGAGTCTTGTGCTCCAGATCCTCGCGCTGCTGTTCGGTCAGGTTTTCCTTTCCGAGGAACCATGCCCGCAGACGCAGCAGCTTTGCCTGGTCGATGCGGAATGCCAGCGAGAGGAACGGACGCATGAGCCAATCGCGCCGGCTCAACGATTGCGCAAAGTCGAGCACGACCGGCTGCAATGTATCCGGATGCCAGAGCAGATTGGGGCGGCGCAGGTCGCCATGGCTGATGCCGCGGGCATGCATCTGGGCGACGATCTTGTCCAGCGAATCAAAGTACCCGGCAGTCACCAGAGACCGGGACTCATAGGTGGGCAGGCTCTCCGCCTGCATGAAGGTCATCTCCAGAGTCCACGGAGCCGGGCGCGCGACCAGGCGCGGGATGCCGGGGATCCCTTCCAAGTCCTGCAGGTTGCGGACTTCCCGCCAGACTATCCATGTCCCGATGGTCCGCCGCAGAAGCCATGACTGGCGCTCAAAGCTCTTTCGCACGACCGGCCCCGTTGGGCGGTCGATCCGCCACACATCGGCCTGAAACGGGGTCCTCGAGCGCTGCAGCAGCACGGGCCGTGAAGAGTCGGGATAGGGGGACCGGGGCGTCATGGAACCTTTCGCTCACCTTGTGGCGGCGGACAGGAAAATGCTAATCGGAGGGGGCTGTGTCGAGGACGGATTGCCGCCCCGTCGCCCCAGCCGCCGGCGCCCCGACCAGTTCGAGAACAACCTTGACGCGTTCTTGGCGCCAATGATGCATTCACATTGTGACAAGCCTCTCGGGATGGGAGCGAATGCGGATTTCCCCACTCGACAAGGCAGCCAGCAGAGAAAACCGGTCATGAAGTGCGAACGATGCGGTAAACACAGCGCGGCAGTGAAACTGACGAGGATCGAGAAGACCGGTCAGGCAGTCCAGATCCTCCTGTGCCAGGTGTGCGCGGCGGAAGTCAGCCCCTTCCAGAAAAACATCCTGCAGAAGCAAGCCAGCTTCGACCTCCTGCTCAAGGAGCTGGTCAAGCAGCAGCAACAGGCCGACCCGGCTGAAGAGTTCGGCGGCGAGGTTCCCACTTGCCACACTTGCGGGTTGGACTTCACGGCCTATCGCAAGACGTTCATGCTGGGTTGTCCGGATTGCTACGAAAGCTTCGAGGAATGGCTTGAACCGGACCTGCGGCGATTGCACCGCGCCGCGCGTCACATCGGAGCGGCCCCAGGTGGGTCCGCCGCCCTGGCCGCCTTGAACGAGCAGATCCGCACTTGTCGCGAGGAGCTGAAGAGCGCGGTGGAATTCGAGGACTACGAGAGAGCCGCTTTCCTGCGCGACGAGATCGCGCGACTGGAGCAGGAAATCCACAAGGAGGCGGAGAGCCACTCGGCCCCCCGCCCGTCCAAGAGTGAGTGAGGCACCGTGGATAGGCAGTTTCTCGACCTGACAGATCAATGGCTCGGCGAGGATGCGCCCTCCAGCCACGTCGCGGTCTCCAGCCGCGTGCGCTTCGCACGGAATATTGCGGGGTTCCCCTTTGTCCCCCATGCCCGGCCGGAGGTGAAGCTGCGCATTCGGGACGCAATTGACGAGGGGCTGTCGCGTTCTGACGCACTGAAGACCTTTGACCGGGTCGCCCTGCGCGATCTGGATCCGGTCGATCGCACTTATCTAAAGGAGAGCCGGCTCATCAGCAAGGAAATGGAGCGC
This sequence comes from uncultured Candidatus Sumerlaeota bacterium, assembly GCA_964625145.1. Lineage (GTDB taxonomy): Bacteria > Sumerlaeota > Sumerlaeia > SLMS01 > JAHLLQ01 > CAYTRP01. The sequence continues at coordinate 2,578 of CAZVAQ010000129.1, read as the reverse complement.
GAGGACGAGCACCTGGCCGTCTACATCTCCCGCGACGCCATGGCCTCCATCCTCATCAACGAGGAGGATCACCTGCGGCTGCAAGTCATCGCCCCGGGGCTTCAGATCCGGGAGTCCATCACGCGCCTGCAGGAGATCGACGAAGCGATCGGGTCGGTGCTAAACTATGCCTGGTCAACGCGCTACGGGTTCCTGACCGCCTGCCCCACCAACGTGGGCACGGGGTATCGCGCATCGGTGATGCTCCACCTTCCCGGATTGACCCTGCTGCAGGAAATCGAGTCCAGTCTGCAGGGAATCGCCCATCATGGACTCACCGTACGCGGGTTCTATGGCGAGAACACCGAATACGCCGGGGACTTCTATCAGGTGTCGAACGAGATAACACTGGGCCGGACCGTGGATCAGATCAACCAGACGCTGCTGGACGTGATCGAGCGGCTGGTCGAGCGCGAGCAGGAGGGGCGCCTGAACCTGTTCAAGTACCATGCCTCGGCCACCAATGACAGCATTTGGCGCAGTTTTGCCCTGCTGGCCTATGCCCGGAAGATGGATTCGGTGGAGGCCATGCGCCTGCTTAGCCGAATCCGGCTGGGAATCGACCAAGGGTACTTCCGCGACCTTGACCACAAGGCCCTCAACAGGATGGTTGTGGACATCCAGCCGGCCCATTTGGAACGTCGGCGGGCAGACTGGGGGGATTCCACCTCCCGGGATGAGGCCCGCGCCCGATTCCTTCGGGAACGAATCCAGCGTACAGCTAATCAGAACTAGGAGATGGGGCAAGGTTACGCCAACTTGGCAGAGACGCAGACCCGAACCCATACTAAAGCGAAGGATTGCCCCTTGAAGACCAAACCGCATAGAGCCACACCGATGTTGAGGACTCACCCCGACCTTTCTCCCCCCCTTTCCCGTGCGGCTTCACCCCAAGACCGCGCCCCCCTTTCCAGCCTTCGCGGCTAACCCAAGGAGTACCACGCGCAATGCCTATCAACGACACCCCATTCACCCCCGGCTGGAAGGAAGTCATGCGCCAGTCGCGGAACGAGGCGGGAAGACTCGGTCATGACTACATCGGGCCGGAGCACTTCCTCCTCGGCATCATCCGCAAGGCCGAAGGTCTGGCGGTGCAAACGCTGCTGAATCTGGGCATCGACCTGGATGACCTGAAGCTGGAGCTCGAGCGCATGCTCGAGGTGGGCAAGGGCCCCACGGTTGGCATCTTCCCCCAGAACGTGGAGGCGAAGAAGGTCATCGAGTCGGCGCGCAACATCGCCAAGCAACTGCGCCACAACTGGATCGGCACCGAGCACCTGCTGCTGGCGCTGATCAAGGAGGAAAACACGCTGGCGGCGCGTTGCCTGCGCAATTTCAACATCGACTTCAACAAGGTGAAGCGCGAGGTCCTCAACCTCATCGAGGGGAACTCCCCCGCCACGGCTGGGTCGACGCCCTCCGGGCGCGCGTCATCGGAAGGCGGCGAGAAGTCCAAGACGCCCGCCCTCGACACGTTTGGCCGCGACCTGACGCAGCTCGCCCGCGAGTCGAAGCTGGATCCGGTCATCGGCCGCGAGGACGAGATCGAGCGTATCCTGCAGGTGCTGTGCCGCCGGACGAAGAACAACCCGATCCTGATCGGCGAGCCGGGCGTCGGCAAGACGGCCATCGTCGAAGGGCTGGCGCAGCGCATCGTGAGCGCCGACATTCCGGACATCCTGATGGACAAGCGGCTGCTGTCGCTGGACCTGGCCGCCCTCGTCGCCGGCACCAAGTACCGCGGTCAGTTTGAGGAACGCCTGAAGGCGATCATGCAGGAGATCCAGCGCAGCCAGGACGTGCTGATCTTCATCGACGAGTTGCACACGCTCGTTGGCGCCGGCGCGGCAGAAGGCGCCATCGACGCCAGCAACATGCTGAAGCCTGCGCTGAGCCGCGGCGAGATCCAGTGCATCGGCGCCACCACGCTCGACGAGTACCGCAAGTACATCGAGAAGGACAGCGCGCTCGATCGGCGATTCCAACTGATCATGGTGGAGCCGTCGACGAAGGCCGAGACGATCGAGATCGTGAAGGGCCTGCGCCCGCGCTACGAGAGCCACCACAACGTGATCTTCAGCGATGAAGCCGTGCGCGTGGCGGTGGACATGAGCGAGCGCTACGTCACCGATCGTTTCCTGCCGGACAAGGCCATCGACGTGATCGACGAGGCGGGGAGCCGTGCACGCCTGCGCGCGAACATGAAGCCCGCCGAGATCAAGGAAATGGAGAGGGAGCTGGCGGACCTGGAGGAGCAACTGCGCGAGTACAAGAACCGCCAGGAATTCGAGAAGTGCGCCGAGATCAAGCAACAGCGCGACGAGCTGCTGGCCCAGAAGGAAGAAGCGCTGAAGGAATGGCACCGCAAGAAGAACGACGCGGAGAACGTCCACACCATCACGGAGGATGATGTCGCGTACATCATCTCCAAGTGGACGGGCATTCCGCTGGTGCGCCTCGAAGAGGAGGAGATGCAGAAGCTGCTGCGCATGTAGGACGAACTGGCCAAGCGCGTCGTCTCGCAGCGCGAAGCCATCAC
>CAZVAQ010000128.1:694-10067 GCA_964625145.1 uncultured Candidatus Sumerlaeota bacterium | reverse complement strand
TGGCGGTGCGAAGTAGCGGTTTTCTGTCCCGGAGCCGCAAAGTATCGGCTGATTAGGTGCCAGTCGCGTTGCCGTGGCGGGCGCGGTTGAGGGGGAAGTCCGTCTGGACTGCCAGACAGTATAGCGGCGGCGCGGAGGGGCGGGCGCATCGTGCTGCATGATCCGACTCCTGCGGGTGGTCGTCGCGTTTGGGGTGACTCAGGTGCTGAGTTGATAGCGCCGCTTGTCGAAGACGAACCGCAGGGGTTGGCCCTTGGCAAAGCGACGCAGGTTGTCCACGCAGATGCGCTGCATTTCGTTGAGGGTTGTGGGTTCTTCGTAGAAATCCGGCCACCCCTGGTCGATCCGGTGGGCGGTCAGGATCAGGTTCGGCCACTTGCGGGCAGGATGCCCCGGAGGGAGGTAGTCGGGATCGAGCACGTCGAGCCCGGCCCGCAACCGCCCCGACTCCAGCTCGCGGAACAGGGCCTCCTGGTCGATGATCGCCCCGCGCGCCGTGTTGATGACGACGCCGTGGCGCGGGAGCTTGGCCAACAGCCCGGCGGTGACGCTCTTGCGGGTTTCGTCCGTCAGGCCGGCGTGAATCACGATGATCTCTGCGAAGCCGAACAGATCCTCCAGGCTGTCGACCGACATCGCCTTTGGGGGGAAGATGTCCACGTACGGATCAAAGATGGCAACGCGCGGACCGAAGGGCTCCAGCAATTCATAGAATGCGGAGCCTATGACTCCGAATCCATAGATGCCAATGCGGCGATTGCGCAGCGTGCCGCCGTGCTGGTGCATGTCCATGCGCCAACCGTCCGCTTCGATTTCCGATATCTGGTGGTGCATGTCCTTGAGCACGGCGAGCAACAGCGCCATGGCCCCCTCCGCCACCGGATACGCCGGGTAGTCCCCCCAGTTGGTGATGACCACCTCCGAATCGACGACGCGTTCAGGCACGAAGCGGGACATTTCTCCGGTGATGTTGCAGATGTAGCCGAGCCGCCCCGGGTTTTCGGCAATCGCCACCGGCACCACCGCGCAGTTCCACCCGGTCAGGAGGACGTCGTGCTCGCGGATGAGGCTGGCGCGCTCCTCCTCGCTCAAGGCTCCAGCCTCCGGGATGACCGTCAGTTCTCCTATCTCCTCAAGGGCCTCCAGAAAGACCCGCGTCCAGATGCGCGGATCCGGCTCTTTTTCGGCAAGGTGGAGAAGGCGCAGGGAGCTGTTCATCGGAGTTCGTCACCCGTGAGAAGTCGTCGAGGCCCCGCTTTCTGTTTGTTCCGGCTCCATTTCGACCGGTTTGAGTGCCCTTGTCAACAGTATTGATTATACTAACCCGGCATATACTTGACCGCCTCCCGGCTGCCGAATGGTGGACTGGCACCCCTCTCCAAGCCTTCCAAGCGGCCTCGGAGGATGGGCAAACTGCTTGCGGATTAGGGCTTTTTGCGCTGCCAATGGGATTCCGCCTTGCGCGCGTGGGCCTATACGGCCTAGAGAGTCTAGGTACTCCGAAGGCGCACCATCACCCCAAGCGAATCCGACCATGGCCAAAGACGACAACTCCCGCGACTCCAACTCGAAGGAAGGCAGGTCAAAGGAGGCGGGCTGGAGCCTGTACAACCACCCGATCCGGACCACGTTCCGGCTGACGTTGGCGGAGCAGGTTTACGACGCGCTCTGCCGGGAGATCCACGCCGGCCGGTGGCAGATTGGCGACCGCCTGCCCGGCGCGTCGGCCTTGGCAGAGATGAGCGGCCTGAGCCACAACGTCGTGCAGCGCGCGCTGGAGGCGCTTCGCGAGGACGGTTATGTGCGGCAGGAAAAGCGGCGCGGGACTTTCCTGCAATCCCATCTCCCCCGAGGCGCCAAGTCGAAGGGCGTCATCGGCATCGCCATGACAAAGAGCGAGGAGCTCTCGAACTATCACTTTGACCACGTCTATCTGTCGCGCATGCACGCGGTGATCAAGGGAGCCACCGACCGCGGCTACACGACCGAGGTGCAGTGCCTCCCGGATGGCGACAATGGGTGGGACACCATCGACGTGCGCGGCGCCTGTTTCAGCGAACGCGTGGTCGCCATCATCAGCCTTCATCCCTTCCCCCGGTACACGCTCCCAGCGCCGGAGGAGGAGCGACTTCCGCTCGTCTTCTTCGAGGCGCCCGGCGAGGACAGCCGCCCCACGGTGCATCATGACGCGGTCTTTGCCGCCTATCAGGCGGTGCGCCTGGCCATCGAGGCGGGGCACCGCGACATAGTGCTCTATGCCGGGCATCCCCATCCGGATTGCGGCTTTGGGAAATCCTACGAGGGCTACGAACGCGCCATGCGCGAGGCCGGACTGGCCATCAACGAAAAGGCCATCGAGCAATCGCTCACCCACCATAACGACGATCTTACCCTGATGCGCCAGTTCCTCGTGGAGCACGGCAGCGCCACGGCGCTGTTCACGCTGACCAGCGCGAAAGCCCGCCGTTTCGTGGCCCTTTGCGACGTGCTGGGGATCGACATCCCCGGGGACCTGACCCTGATCAGCCAGGCCAGCGCCCCCATGCGCAATACTGACGACCAAAAGATGATCTCCGGCTCGCGGGCCCGGACCAGCGAAACGGTCATGAACTGCTTCGCCGTTCTGGAGGAAATGATGCAGCGGCGGACGACCGCCCGACGGCGAATTGTCCTGCAACCGGACGCCATCTGCGAGCACACCCTGGGCCCGCCGCGTCTGGATCCGCTCCCCGTGCTCCAGTCCTTTGTCGGGTCACGCCGTGTCCCCGAAAGGGTTTAGGCCGGCTGGATAGTCCAGACATCATCCAGACAGTTCAATCTATACTCTTGACTCCATCAAGGCGCTGTGGGTGACTCCAAGGTAGTGACACCACAGCGAATTTGACCTGTCCAAAAGTCAGCCCCGGCAGCCCCCGGTTCCGGGGTGGGAGCAAGAGGCACCAGCGATGCTGAACAGCAAGCCATTGGAGCGCCGCCGTTGCGGTCGCACTGACCTTGAACTGCCCGTCCTGGGGGTGGGCGTCTGGGTTCTTGGCGGGAAAGACAACGATTACTGGGGCGGCTATTCGGAGGCGGAGGCGCGCAACCTGATCGCCGCCTGCCTGGACTCCGGGGCGAACTACTTCGACGTGGCGGAAGCGTACAACGACGGTCGCAGCGAGGAAGTCCTCGGCAGGATCCTCGCCGGCCAGCGCCACCGCGCGATCATTGGCACGAAGGTCCTGCCGCAGAACTGCGCCCCTGCGACCCTGCGGGAGCACTGCGAGGCAAGCCTGCGCCGGCTGCAAACCGACCACATCGACCTCTACATGGTCCACTGGCCCATCCGTGAACACAGTGTGCCGGCGGCGTTTGAGACGTTGGCGGCGCTGCGCGCGGAAGGGAAAATCCGCCACGTGGGCGTCAGTAACTTCGGCGTGCAAGACCTGGCCGAAGCAGCGGCGATCATGCCGGACATTGCCATCAACCAACTGCACTACAACCTGCTGTCGCGCGCCATCGAGGTGGAGGTGCTGCCGCTATGCAGGAAACTCAACATAGGCGTGATGACGTACATGTCGCTGCTTCAAGGCCTCCTGACCGGCAAGTACGCAAGGATCGATGACATTCCGCCAGTACGCACGCGCACTCGCCATTTCCGCCCGGATCGTCCCGATTCCCGGCACGGCGAACCCGGTGCGGAGGAGGAAGTCCAGGCGGCCCTGACCGGCATTCGCGCCGTGGCGGATGAAGTTGGCGTGAAGATGGGTGAGCTCGCGCTCGGTTGGCTGGCGGCGCGACCCGGCGTGACGTGCGTCCTGGCGGGCGCACGCGATCCCGAGCAGCTTCGATCCAATATTCGCGGCGCGACGCTGGACCTGCCGGCGGACGTAGTCGCGCGACTCGACAAAATAACGCGCCCGCTGCTGGAGAAACTCGGTTCCAACCCTGATTACTGGCAATCGGGCGAAAACACTCGGATTCGCTGAGCCCTCCGGAGGCGGCAGTGGAACTGGGACTTGGACTCTACGCACGCATGCTTAAGTACATCGATCTGCGGTTTGAGCGCCAGCATGGATCGTGCGCACGACCGTTCCAATGTCGATCCAGGGCTTGAACGCAGACTGACAACGCGACTCTCGCCCACCCCCGATCGAGAGGAACCAACATGCTGGAACAAGCGCGTCTCTCGGGCTGGGACCTCGGTGTCATCGCCTTCTACTTTGCCTTCATGTTCCTGATGGGCTTCGCCTACAGGAGCTTCAACAAGGGAACGAGCGACTACTTCCGCGGCGGCGGAAAGATGCTGTGGTGGATGGTCGGGGCCTCGGCGTTCATGACACAGTTCAGCGCGTGGACATTCTCCGGGGCGGCGGGAAAGGCGTTTCAGGACGGATCGGTGGCGGCGGTGATCTTCCTTGGAAACGCGCTCGGCTATCTCGTCAACTATCTGTTCACGGCGGTGCGGTTCCGTCGCCTCCGCACGATCACGCCCATCGAGGCCGTGCGCGACCGCTTTGGTCCGGCAAACGAACAGCTCTTCACCTGGTCCCAGATTCCGATCAGCATCTTCTACGCGGGGATCTGGTTGAACGGCTTGGCGATCGTGACTTCCGGCGCGTTCGGCTTGTCGGTGGACTTCACAATCATCACAGTCGGCCTCGCGGTCCTTGTCGTGTCGGTGGCCGGCGGCGCATGGGCCGTGATCGCGTCCGACTTCGTCCAGATGCTCATCCTGATGTGCGTCGCGCTCGTCCTGGTCATCGCGACCCTTGGGCATCCGAGCGTGGGCGGCGTGTCCGGTTTCGTCTCCCAAGTACCCGATCATTTCTTCCAGGTGACACTGGCGGAGAACTCGTCCTTCGTCTGGATCTGGATCATCACCGCGATGATCATCCAGCCGGTCAAGCTGAACAACATGTTTGAATCTTACCGCTACCTGAGCGTGAAGGACGAGCGACACGCACGGCGCGCGGCGTTCCTAGCCTTCCTCCTGATGCTGATCGGGCCGGTCATCTGGTTTGTCCCGCCGATGGCCGCCGCCATTCTGCAACCAGACCTGGCCGCGGAGTTCCCCACGCTCCCGAACCCACAAGAGGGCGCCTATATCTACATGGGGTTTGCAGTGTTGCCGGCGGGGATGATTGGATTGTTGGTGTGTGGATTGTTCGCGGCTACGATGTCATCGATGGACAGTGGCCTGAATCGCAACGCCGGCATCCTGGTCCGGAACTTCTACTTTCCGGTACTTCGCAGGAACGCGGGCGATGAGGAGCTACTGTGGGTCGGCAAGATCTCGTCCTTCGCATTCGGCCTCCTCATCATTGGCTGCGCCCTGCTTGTCAATCGCATCGAGGACTTTGACCTCTTCGAGATCATGACGCTCTTCGGATCCCTCATTGCCATTCCCTACGCAATGCCACTTGTCTGGGGAATGTTCGTGAAGCGGGTTCCCGCCTGGGCCGGCTGGAGCACCGTCGTCGTCGGCATGGTATTCTCCGCGTATGTGAAGTGGGGGAATCCCGCGGCTCTTCTGGGCTATGGAGACCTTGAGGGCCGCGAGCTTTCCGACTTCATGTACGCGGTGAGTGGTCTCGGCAACGTCCTCATCGGCACGATCTGGTTCTTCGCCACGATGCCATTCTATGAGTATGAATCCGAGGAGTACAAACAGCGCGTGGAGCGTTTCCACCAGCGGCAACAGCAACCTGTCCACTTCGCCTCCGAGGAAGGCACGGGCAATGACGCGCAACAGGGAACTCTCCTCGGCGCGCTGGTTGCCATCTATGGCGCGTTTATGTTGTTGCTCGCCGTCGTGGTGCCGCAGGATTCCCTGTGGGACCGGACCGCGTACATCTTTGTCGCCATCATCATGTTTGCAGTCGGCTACGGGCTGCATTGGTCCGGCAAGAAGTGGCAAGAGCACGAGACGCGGGCGACCTCCACCACGCCCACGGCCGAAGTGGATGACCCGGTATGATTTCCTCTCCCCCACAGGACGCCATCCTTCTTGGGACCATAGCCCTTGAGCCCAATCGGTGGACGACGCGTACGCCATCGTTTCGCGTTTCGGAGATTCTTCCGTGGGTGCGCGAGGTGGGGTTCGATGGGCTGGAACTCTGGGGGCCGCATTTTGCCGACTCCGACGACGAAGAGCGCAGCGCGCTCATCGATCTCTCGCCTCCAGTCCTCGTCTATGGCGGCTACACGAGCATGAGGGCCGATGGCGCGGCCGGTCGGGTGATGGAAGCAGAAGCCGCTGCCATGCTCTCCGCGCGCATGCTGAAGTTCAATCTGGGCGCGGATCCCGCCGCGTTCGACGAGGAAGTGGCAAATGTCCTGCAATGGCTGGATATCCTGCCACCATCGACGGCACTTCTCTGCGAGTGCCACCCAGGCACGACCGTCGACACCCCGGCGGCAGCCGCACGCGCGTTCGCGCGATGGCCGGAGGATCGCGTCTTTGCCATCGTGCATCCGCTCGTCCTCACACCTGACGAGCTTGACGGCTGGTTCGATGCCCTGGGCAAGCGGATCGTTCACGCACACATGCAGACGCGAACATCGGATGGCGTCTTCCTGAGCCTGGTGGAGGACCAAGAGCGACTGTACAAGCGCGTCGAACAGATGCGCGCCCGCGGCTTCATCGGTTCTTGGACTATCGAGTTTGTAAAGGGCACACGCACGGAGAGCGACCTGCTCCCATATCTGATGGAGCAGGCTTCTGCTGATCTGATCACGCTCTCGTCTGTCCTGGGCAGGGAGGTCGACGCGCCGCGATGAATGCAATCGCCCTGTTCATGAAGCCTTGGAAGTCGCTGACCTTGCCGCAGGCCGTGGAGAAGGCGCATGCCTTTGGTGTCAATGCCGTCGAGATCCCCGCACGCCCCGGCTTCTGGCTCACGCATGATTCCCCCGCACAGCAAGCGCAGGAAGTCTCCGCCGCCTTCAACGCGCATGGCATCGCGATTGCCGCAATCTCCGCCGAACCAACGGAAACCGCACTGCGTCTGGCCGCAACTATTACTCCGCACCCGCTGGTGCGATTCATGATTCCCGTGCCTGAGGGACAATCGTATCTCGCCATCGAAAAGCAATGGATCACCCGCCTCGCCGCGCTGCTCCCACTTGCCGAAGATTTGGGCGTGACGCTCGGCCTACAAAACCACGATCAGCGCTTCGTCGCCAACGCGGCTGGGGTTCTCCGCATTCTGGAGCCACTACGATCGCGCCATATCGGTGCCGTATGGGATCCCGCGCACTGTGCCTTCGCGGGCGAGATCCCCGAGCATGCCCTCGATCTGCTGTCGTCGCACCTGCTTATGGTCAATGTAAAGAACGGCTGCTATTTGGCCGAGGCGGACTCGACAGAATCCCACACGTGCTGGCGTCGTCATTGGACGACGATGAGGCATGGCTTGGTGGATTGGGAACGCGTGGTTGGCCTTCTCACAGAACGTCAATATGCCGGCCCATACTGCATCTTTGCCGAGTTTAGTGAAGGGCACCTGCTGGAACGGCATACGACCGATGACATTGCCTATCTGCGCCAGTTGCTTGACAGGAGCGACCCTCGATGAAGTTCATGATACTGCTTGCCCTTGTTGTCCTTGCAAGTGCGACCGCGACTGCTGCGGCTGTGTACGAGTCCAACGACCACGGTGTGATCCTGATTCCGGCAGCGACTCCGTCCGAGATCATCAACCCTGACGTATCCAATGATATTCAGGGAAACACTCCCACGGGTGCCGCAGAGGCGGAGGCGATAGTCTGGACGCGCGTCCAGGACGACGCCGCCCTGGGGGGCAGCGCGCTTCGTGCTCCCGATGATCCGCACAAGCAGGTCGCAAATCCGGAGTTGCAGGAATCCGTCGCCATCTATCATGTGCGCTTTGCCGCTCCCGGTTCGTACACGCTTCACGTCCGTGCGCGGAACTCCGGCAAGGCCAATGACAAAAGCACCGATTCCACCTGGGTCAGCGGCCGCCTTGATGATCCCCTGCCCACCGCCGTGATCAATATTGGCCCGAGTGGCCAGTATACCTGGAGCACCGGGCCCACTTACAACGTCACCGACGACCAGGTTGAAAAGGTCATGACGCTTCGCCTTGGCGTGCGCGAACCACAAGTGCATGTGGACTCACTTGTCCTGGCATCTCCATCGCGCTTCGGTCACGCTGACTTTGAGGCAATGATCTTGGGGAAACCCCCACGAGCGACGCCTACTCCATTCCCAATGGTCACGGGTGGTGAAGCAACAAGCGGCGATTATCTTGTTGCAACTGTCGACGAACTGCACGAGGCGATCGCAAGCGCGCTACCCGGTCAGACAATCGTCATGAAGAGCGGTCGATGGGAGAATGCTGTTGTCGATTTTGACGGCCGCCGCACGCGAAATGGCCGAGGCGGAATGGCTGGCGCACCCATCGTGCTCGCCGCCGAGCGCGGTGGCTCGGTCGTAATGACCGGTCAGTCGCGTCTACGCATTGCTGGTGAGTACATGAAGGTCGACGGGCTGCTCTTCACCGAAGGCTTCAGCGACGGCAATGAGGTGATCGCATTCCGTACGAGCAGCAGCACCTTGGCCACCAATTGCACGCTCACCAATACGGCCATTGTCAACTTCAACCCGCAGTCCGCTGACATCGACTACAAGTGGGTCAGCGTCTATGGCACTGGCAATGCCGTGAGCAATTGCTGGTTCAGCGGCATGGACCACAAGGGCGTGACGTTGACAGTGTGGCTGGAAGACGGAGGGCCTCCAAATAGGACGATCATCGAGAATTGCTACTTTGGCGACCGCGCCCCGGGAAGCGGCAATGGCTACGAAACGATTCGGATCGGGACAAGTGATCGTTCGATGCAGCACTCTGAGGCCATTGTTCGCAACAATCTGTTTGAGCGATGCGACGGCGAGATCGAGGTCATCAGCAACAAGTCCGTCGGCAACCGCTACATCGGCAACACATTCCGGGAATGCGCCGGCATGTTGACCATACGTCACGGGACCCATTGCGTTGTTGATGGCAACCTATTCCTCGGCAATGGCAAGTTCAACTCCGGCGGAGTGCGACTGATCGGCCCCGGTCACGTGGTGGTGAACAACTACTTCGAGGGCCTCGCGGGTGAACTGTTCTATGGCTCGCTTGTGCTGATGAACGGTGTGCCGAACTCGCCACTGAACCGGTACCTCCGGACGGAGGACTGCCTGATTGCCTTCAACACGTTCATAAACAATGCCGACACGATGGTGTTCGGTGTCGAGTCCTCCTCGGGGGATACGACCCTCCCGCCACGACGGATCATGATCGCCAACAACGCCATCCAGACAAGCGGGGCCGCGGTCATGCACGTTGTCAACATGCCGGAGGAGAGTGTGTGGAGTGGCAACATC
>CAZVAQ010000128.1:0-684 GCA_964625145.1 uncultured Candidatus Sumerlaeota bacterium | reverse complement strand
GGGCCGATTGGTGCAGACATTGCCTCCGGTTTCGAGCGCGCCGCTCCCGCACTGCAGCATGCCCTGGCCGGCATGGCCCGGCCTGCGCCGGGGAGCGCCCTGATTGATGCCGCGGTCGCCATCAACCTGCAGCCATTTGCCGACATGGATGGCCAACCGCGCCCGGCACAGGGCGCGGATGTTGGTGCGGACGAGGTTTCCGATGCGGTGGTCCAGCGACGTCCACTTACACGTGATGACGTTGGCCCACAGTGGATGCGTATGCTTGCTCGAAAGGCCGTCCCTCCCACTTCACACTAAGGTTCCATCATGACACCGGTTCCCGAAAGCTACGCTCAGTTCCGCGACATGGCCATGAAGCTGGTCGAACCGCTTGTGGCCTTGATGAAGCCGGGATGCTCAACGCTGCCCATCATCGGCATGGCAAGCGACCACGACGAGAATGCCGACCGCTTTGAGGCCTACGCCCGGCCGGCGCTGCTGGCGGCATTGTGGCTTCAGACCGAGCCCGCCGATGGCGAAACAGTTGATCGCCAGCGTGTCGCCAAATGGTTTCGCGAGGGACTTCTTCTCGGCACCAATCCCAAGCACCCGCAGTATTGGGGGCAGCCGACAAACTTTCACCAGATTCCTGTCGAGATGGCGATTCTTGTCATGGCGCTGGACATCGCGCGTTAGTCTTTG
>CAZVAQ010000127.1:0-10125 GCA_964625145.1 uncultured Candidatus Sumerlaeota bacterium | reverse complement strand
GGGCAGAAGCCGCGTGAAGTCGTGTTGTTTGGCGCTCGAAGGGCCGAGGGAGAGTGCCGCGCACTTTCAAGCGTGCTTGACACCCTTCCCCCCATCATCCTGTCTATCCCGTCATCCAGTCGAATCGCAATCCTCCACGCAGCCTTTCGCCCATGGCCTCATCCACTTCCCATCGCATCGTTGGCCAATCCCCGCCCCGGCGCGAGGGCGCGGCAAAGGTCACCGGCCGCGCGCTTTATGTGGATGACGTGTGCGTGCCGGGTTGTCTGCATGGCAGGACGATCCGCAGCACCATCGCCAAGGGCCGCATCATCGACATTCGATTTGGCCCCGGCGTTCCGTGGGACGAGATCACCGTCGCAACCGCCGCGGATCTGCCGGTGAATCTGGTGCCGCTTATCGCGCAGGACCAACCGGCCTTGGCCGATCGCCAGATAAACCACAAGCACGAACCGATTCTCCTGCTTGCCCATGCTGATCCCGGAGTGTTGGAGGACGCCGCGCGCGCGATCACGATAGAGTATGAGCAGGACACCGACGCCGCGTTCGATGTCGATACAGGCCCGGTGCAGACGGAGTATTGCATCGAGGATGGAGATCCCGACGCAGCAATCGTCTCAAGCGACATCGTCCTTGAAGCGACCTACCATACCGGCGCGCAGGAACACCTCTACATCGAGCCCAACGGTTTCATCGCTTGGTGGGAGGGGGACACCGTCCGCGTGCGCGGTTCACATCAGTGTCCGTATTACGTGCATCGCTCGCTGAAGACCGCCTTCAAATTGGAACGCGACGACCAGGCCGACGTGCTGCAGGACACCACCGGCGGCGCCTTTGGCGGCAAGGAGGACTTCCCCAGCGTCGTCGCCATACACGCCGCGTTACTAGCGCGCAAGAGCGGACGGCCCGTGCGCTTGATCTACAACCGCAGCGAGGACATGGCCTGTAGCACCAAGCGCCATCCGTCGCGCTCAAGAGTGCGGATTGGTTGCACCAAGGACGGCCTCCTGACGGCGCTGGACTTCGACTTCAAGGTCGATGCCGGTGCGTACATGACGCTGTCACCCGTGGTCCTGTCGCGTGGCGTGCTGCACGCGTGCGGGCCATACCGATGGCCGGCGGCGCGCATTCATGGTACTTCGCACAGGACGAACTCGCCGCCCTATGGCGCGTTCCGCGGATTCGGCGCGCCGCAAAGTTTGTTCGCCATCGAAAGCGCCATGAACGCTTTGGCCGACAAGGCCGGCATTTCGCCCGTCGAGTTGCGGCGGCGGAACTTCCTGCACAAGGGGGACCGCCTTCCCACGGGTCAGGTGCTCGATGCCGAGCCGATGATGGACGCGTTGCTCGATCGCGCGTTGGAAATGGCAGACTATGACCAACGCATCAAAGAATGCCGAGACACACCGGGAAAGGGCATTGGCATCTCCACGTTCCTGCACGGCACCGGCTTCACGGGTTCCGGCGAGGTGTATCTGGCCAGTGTCGTCCATCTCGCCACGCGCGGCGACGGCAAGGTCGAGATTCGCGTTTCCTCCACCGAGATGGGACAGGGCACCGAGACGATCCTGTCGCAGATCGCCGCGGAAGGACTCGGCGTCGAACTGGATGACATTGTCTTCGTCCAACCCCGCACGACCATCGTTCCCAACAGCGGCCCCACGGTGGCCTCGCGCACGTGCAGTGTCGTCGGCCGGTTGATCGAGCGTGCCGCGATGGATATCAAGCGTCGCTTGAATGGCATGAGCATCACCGATCACTTCGCCCGGCACGGCGAGACGATCGTTGCCACAACCTACGAGCCACCGCCGGGTCTGAAATGGGATGACGAGACCTACCGCGGATCTGCCTACGGGGCGTACTCCTGGGGCGTGAACATTGCGGAAGTGACCGTCGATCCCATCACTGCGCATCCAAAGGTTGAAAACCTCTGGGCCGTCTTTGACATCGGCACCGTCGTGAATCCGGTCATGGCATGGGGCCAACTGGAAGGCGGCATCGCACAAGGCGTCGGCTGGGCCACATGCGAGAACGTAGTGCTGCGCGAAGGCGCCATGGCCAACACGCAGATGACGAACTATGTCATCGCCACCACCGCCGACGCGCCGTCGATCCATGTGGAATGCATCGAAAACCCCTATGAATACGGGGCTTTCGGGGCCAAGGGCGCCGGCGAACTTCCCATGGACGGCCCCGCGCCGGCGATCCTTGGGGCAGTATCCATGGCGCTGCGTCGTCCCCTCAACAAGATCCCGCTGACGCCGGAGGAATTGATCCGTGACTGAGAAGATCCGCTTCATCCTCAACGGCCGTCGTGTCGAAGTCGATGCGCATCCGATGACGCCACTGCTGGATGTGCTGCGTGAATTGTGCGATGCATCGGGCACGAAGTACGGTTGCGGCGAAGGCGAATGCGGCGCGTGCAGTATTGTCGTGAACAGCGAACTGGTCATGAGCTGCCTCGTCCCCGCCTGCCAGGCGCACGAGGCGATCATCTGGACCGTCGAAGGCCTGGCCAACGACGACGGCACGCTTCATCCCATGCAACAGGCCTTCATTGACGAAGGCGGCGCCCAGTGCGGCATCTGCACGCCGGGCATGCTGATGGCCGCGGTGCACTTCCTCGAACATCCGGAGAGTGCCCCGGGCGGCGTGCGCGAAGCCCTCGCGGGAAACCTGTGCCGATGCACCGGCTACTCGGCGATCTATCGCGCTGTTGAGCGCGCGATCGAGGAGGACTGCGGATGCTGATCATGACGAACCTCGCGCCACTCGCCTGCATCGCACCGCAAACTGTGGCGGAGGCGCTCGAGCAGCGGGCCACCAACCCGTCGCTCATTCCCATCGCCGGCGGCACCGACGTGATGGTGTGGCTCAATGATGGCAAAGTCCCCGGCCGCGAGTATCAAAGCCTGCACCAGTTGGCTGATGAGTGGCGGTACGTGCGCGAACTGTCCGACGGGAGCATCCGAATCGGCGCACTGGCAACCTACACGGACGTCCGCCATCATCCGATTGTCGCCACTCGCTACCCGATGCTTGTGGAGAGCGCCCGCGTCACCGGCGCGTTGCAGATCCAAAACCGCGGCACCCTGGCGGGGAACATCGCCAATGGATCGCCTGCGGCCGATACCGTGCCCGTGCTCATGGTGTATGACGCGGAAGTCGAACTTGTCAGCACGAGCGGAAGTCGCCGCGTGCCGCTCGCCGATTTCTACACCGGCTATCGTCGCAATGTGATGCGAGGCGAAGAACTGATCGGGGCCATCATTCTTCCGCCGTGCAACGCACCAAAGCAGGTCTTTCGCAAAGTCGGCACGCGCGAGGCCCAAGCCATCAGCAAGGTCGTCTTTGCCGGTACCCGCAGTGCCGACCGCAAGACGTGGCGCCTGGCCTGGGGCTCCGTCGCACCGACAACCATTCGTGCCGGCAAGACGGAAGCTGCCCTCGCCAACGGCGCCAGCTCCCAGGACGCCTGGGAAGCCCTGCAAACCGAAATCGCCCCCATCGACGACATCCGCTCAACGCGCGAATATCGCCTGGAGGTCTCCCGCCGGATCCTGCAGGACTTTGTGGATAGTTAGGGAACCCGGGCGGCACAATGGCCCACGCCGATTCATTCCCGGCATGAAGCAGCGCCGAGATTTGGCGCACACGTGCCTGCTGTAAAATGAGTTGGGGGGTGGTGCCGAAGGAGGGACTCGAACCCTCACGGTGTTGCCACCAACGGATTTTGAGTCCGCCGCGTCTGCCATTCCGCCACTTCGGCCCGGCGGAGAGGTCACCTGCCAAGGGCGACGCGGTCAAGGCCGATCAGTCGCTGGATTGAATCCTTTCTGGCAAGAAGGCCAGAACAAGCTCCTTGTTGGCCCGGTATCCCTTGCCGGTCCTGACAACTAGATTCATTTTCAGCAGCCTATTCAGATCTCTTGCGATCGTCTTGGAGGTTTTGCCAGCGTAGGACTTCGCAAGTCGGGGGGTGAGTCCAGCAATACTGGAGGCCGGGAGCTCCTCTGCTTGCCGAGAGAGGTCCAAGACGAGGTCCCGACAGCGCTTTGAGGTCGAGGATCCCTCATCTCGAAACTTCTCATGTACATAGTTGCGCCAGGTTACATCCCATTGCTGGTCTCGGATGCGAGAAATCTGTTCCCGCAGACCGTCCACAAAACCCTGGACGGCATATCCAAGAAACGGCAACACATCACCGCCCGATCGGCTCGCTGCGTCGAGTTGACGATAGTATTCAGTCCTCGTTTGGTTGTAGTGATTGCTGAGTAGGTGGGCGGAGCTGGCTGGGACTCCCGATTCGAGTAATATCATGAACTCCAGAAGCCGCGCCGTTCGTCCATTCCCGTCGCCGAATGGATGAATCCAAGCGATGTAGAGATGAGCGAGAACGGCCTTGATGATTGCATAGACGATACGCAAGTCCTGCTCGCCTTTGAAATCGGGACCACGGAGCCAGGAGAAGAGCTGCTCCAAGAGGTGCTCACATTCCTCCGCAGGTGCTCCGCGATAGCGTCCCACGCCTACCGAATGGCTTCGCAAGACTCCAGGGACTACTCCTTCATTGAGGGGAAGCCCCTTAAGGATCAGGCCGTTCAGTTGCTTCAGGTAGGATGTCGTGTAACATGCTCCAGCGTCGACTTTCAAATCGGCAAGTACTTTGCCGCACGCAGCCACCACGTTGTCGATCTCTTGGCCCAGATACTCTCGCGACGGTGGCAGCTTAAGTTGCCCTTCCACTCGCTTGAGTGCCTCCTCGTCGGACAGGGTGTTTCCCTCAATGGCGGTGGTGGCCAAAGCACCCTTCGCCAAGTAGATCTGATAGAGCTCCCTTGCTGTGTCCGGTCGCAGCGGGACTCCCTCGATATGCTGACACTTTGAGTGGCACTCGCCGAGCATGATCCAGAGTTTGGGCGATGCCTCTCGTAGGTTCGCCGTGAAAGTGATCCAAGGATGTGTCTTCTTGTATGTCTCCATAAATGTCCTATGCACATCACTCAGAATAAACGAGATATGTAGATCGATGACAGCTCCAATGTCCTGAAGAATCGGGGCATGACTCCTTCACGCGGTCAAGGCCGATCCGCACCGTCAGGCTCCACCGGGACTTTTCGCTCCCACAGGACCAGCGTCCCCATCGACTCCACCAATCGCCATGGGCCGTCGGGGTCCGTGGCCTGCTGGATCAGCTCGATTGTGCGCTCGCGGCCGATGTCGACCGAGACGCGGTCGATGTCGAGCAGGAGCAGGTCGGCCCGCGCCAGGTGCTCGTCGCTCAGGTGCAGCATCTGCCAGCCGCGTGGCGCCCAGGCGCACAGGTCATAGTGCATGGCCGCCCGCTGGTTGGGACGTTCGAGTAGGACGAGCTGGACAAAGTCGCGTTGGGTGGACTTGTCGATGAATTGCCATGGGCTCTGCGACCAACCATCCACCCGCGTGGTCAGGAAGAGGGAAACAATCGCCAACATGCCAACAGCGTACTTCAATCGGCCCAAGCCCACGGCGTTGCGTTGCAGGCGGCAACTCTCGCACAGCGCGAGGAACAACGGCGGGACAAAGAGGTAACAGTAATAGTACTGCGCCGTGTGCCACGGATCGCCGGGCGCGGCGCTGAAGAGCAGAATCGCGCCCGGGATGAGCAGCAGCAGTTCCCGCCACGCGCGCCACGCAACAATTCCACCAGCAATGGCAATCGCGACCCATGTCTCGTTCAGGATCACGCGCCCAAGCATCACATGCGGGTTGCTCAGCATCCACCACACGATGCCCTGCATGGAGTCCGCCTGGATGTCGTAGCGCGCCACCCACCAAAACCCCGCTTCCGGATCATCGGGCATGCGCGGCACGGAGTTCATGATGATCTTGAAGGCGAGAAAGGCAACGATGCCCGTGCCAAGCATCCACAACGCCGTGCGCCTTTCGATTCGGCCAAAGACGAGTCCCCACACTGCAAAGACGCTGAGCCAGACCGCCAGGTCCTCCTTCATGCACAACATCCCTGCGATCCCGGCAACGATCAAGCCGCGCCGTTTCCAATCAAGGCCCAGGAAGAGCAGGAACCAGAAGAAGGGCAGCATCGCCTCTGGATGCACCGACCACCGCAGCGACGCAGTCAGTGTGTTGGTGGCGAACAGCAGCGCGACCAGGAAGGCCAAGCCCTCGTCGCGAATCCGAGTGTAAGCAAACAACCCCAGCGGAATCACCGCCGCCGCCAGCAGCACATTGAACGGCGTCAGTTGCATGAACAGGTTGTCCCAGATGCCGTGCAGCCATCCCATCGGATAGAGCCACAGCATCACATGGTTGGCGAAGAAATGACTTCCCGATCGCTGGAGGATCATCCCCTCGCCCGCGGCAAACCGCGACAGCATGGCGTCGAACGTATGCGTCGCATCCCCGCGCACGTACCCGCCGATGTATTGGCGCCAGGTGCCGTACTGGTAGAATGCAAACGCGATGACCGCCAGCGCGCAAAGCGCGCCAATCAGCCGGCGCGATGGGGGTGGGGGAGGGGCGGAGTTGGCGGAGCGGTTCGTCATGGTTCGTCGCGCAAATCCACCTTGGCAGTCTCCCCGTCTCTCGCGCTACACCTGTCGCGTTCCCGCCGACTGCGGCAAGGCCACTCTCTCCCATGACCCCACCCATCGAAGGTCCCGCCAGCCACACTTTCCTGCCGGAAGCGGCGCGGGATATCGCCACCGACATCCGCGAAGCCGGCGGAGTGGAAGTCTTCTTCATCGGCCGGCGCGGGCCCGATGGCCTGGTGCGCGATGTCGAATCGCGCGCCTATGGCTCCGCCCGGGAGGTCCCCGTCTCCAAGCGCGAAGTCCGCCCCGGCGACGTCATCATCCACAACCACCCCAGCGGAGGGCTCCTGCCGTCGGATGCCGACATCAATGTCGCCTCGGAGTTTTTCCAACTCGGCGTCGGGTTCTACATCGTCAATAACGACTGCTCGCGTGTGCGCGTCGTCACGCGTCCTCATGATGAACGGAAGAAGACCCCCTTGGATCCCGCGCAGGTGGAGCGTCTGCTCGGCCCGGGTTCGCCCATTGCGGATGGGCTCGGTGCCTACGAGGACCGCCCGCAGCAGCGCCGCATGGCCTTGTCGGTTGTCGACGCGTTCAATGGCGAGGGCATCGCCGTCATCGAAGCCGGCACCGGCACCGGCAAATCGCTCGCCTATCTCGTCCCGTCGATACTCTATGCGCTGGAGAATCGCGAGAAGGTCGTCGTCTCCACGCGCACGATCAACCTGCAGGAGCAGATTCTGAACAAGGACCTGCCGTTGGTGCGCAATGCCCTCGGCCGCGACTTTTCCGCGGAGCTCGTGAAGGGGCGTTCCAATTACGTCTGCAAGCGCAAGGCCGCCTTCGCCCGCGACGAACTCTCGCAACCGCAACAGCTCCTCATCCCGGACGAATCGACGCGCGAACTGCGCGACTTGCTCGCGTGGGCGGACAAGAGCGAGACGGGCGACCGCGGCGAACTCCCCGTCTCCCCCAACTACGATGCGTGGGAACGCATCATGTCGGAGGCGGACAATTGCCTGCGCGTGCGATGCCCGCATTACAACGAGTGCTTCTTCTACAGCGCGCGTCGGCGCGCGGCCCGCGCGGAGGTGCTGGTCGTCAATCATTCGCTCCTCATGAGCGACCTCGCCGTGCGCCGAGAATCGCGCAATTGGGACAGCGCCGCCGTCCTGCCACCCTATCAACACGTTATCCTGGACGAGGCGCATCACCTGGAGGAAGTCGCCACCGAGCACCTTGGCAGCACCATTGTCCGCGCGGGCCTGCGGCGCCAACTGGCGCGGCTCCATCGCACCGACACCAAGGGGCACCATGGCGTGCTGGCGGCGTTGCGACGCGCGGTCGAGAATCTCGTGGCCAAGAACCTCATCTCGCCGACCGACGGCCTGATCCAGCGCGTGACGTTTGACCTGCCGGACTCCGTCGACACGGCGCGCGATGCGGTGGAGTTGCATCTGGAGGAGTTTGCGTGGGGTTTCCTGCAGGTCGCCGGCCTCGATCCGCCGCGGCGCGGCATCGAACACAAGTTGCGCATTCTCCCCCCGCACGTCTCGCATCCTGAATGGCTGCCGCGCTGCGAGGAATCGCTGCGCGCGCTGACACGCACGCTGGCCGAATCGCTCTCCGTGCATCGCGAAGTGCTCGAAGCCGTCGGCAACCTCCACGAGGACGCCGTCAGCGAACTGCTCAACGTCGCCATGGAATGGCGTGCGATGGTTGACCGACTGGACCGCGCGCGTTTGCTCATCGCCGCGTTTCTGCGGCCGCATCCCGCCGTGTGCCGTTGGGTGGAGATCGGCCTCGACCGGCGCGAGAAACTCAGCATCCGCCTGTGCCAGGCGCCCATTTCCGTTGCCGATGCCTTGCGCGAGACGCTTCACACGCACACCCGCACGGAGGTGCTGACCAGCGCGACGCTTGCCATCGATGGCTCCTTCGATTTTCTGTTCGAGCGATGCGGCGTGCGCACGCCTTCACTGCAGCAGGAAGAGGACCCGATCCCCGTGCTGCCCGCCGACCGCGGCGGCACCGAGGACGTTCCGCACGAATCGTTCGACGATTTTGACGACGAGGTGGAGCTGCCCGAGGAACCGGAGGCGCCCCGCGCGCGGCCGCTGGAATCGCTGATTCTCGACACGCCGTTTGATTTTGCCAAGCAGGCCTTCTTCGGCGTGGCGACCGACCTCGGCGATCCGCGTCAGAGCGCGTTCGACAACAAGCTGGAGGACTTCATCCTGCGCGCCGTCAGCATCAGCGAAGGCCGCGCGCTCGTGCTCTTCACCAGCGCCGTGCAGATGCGCCGCCTGCATGAGCGTTGTGCGCCCGTCGCCCGCCGCATGGGATTCGCCTGTCACGTGCAGGGCCAGGAAGCCCGCGATATTCTCCTGCGCCGGTTCCGCGAGGACGAAACGAGCATCCTCTTCGCGACCGCCAGTTTCTGGGAAGGCGTCGACGTGCGCGGCCGGGCGCTGGAGCTGCTCATCCTCGCGCGCCTCCCCTTCGCCGTCCCCAGCGAACCGATCCAGGAAGCGCAGTACGAGAGCCTGCAAGCCCAGGGCCGCGACCCGTTCACGATGCTCTCCATCCCGCGCGCGGTGATTCGGTTCAAGCAAGGCTTCGGCCGCCTGATCCGCTCGCGCACCGACCGCGGCGCCATCCTCGTCGCCGACGAACGACTGGTGCGGATGAACTACGGCAAGCGATTCCTCCGGTCGCTGCCACCGGTGGAAGTGCACGACGGCCCGGCGGCAGAGGTGTTGGAGAGGATGCGGAGTTTTTTTGAGAGTGGGGTGTGAAGTACAGGACAATGCTCCAGCAGAATCCCCGGTTGAAAGTTTGTCCTCCAAAATCACAAAAACAGAAATTTTTACCTTGACGCGCGTCGAGGAATGGAAAATCCTGCGCTCAATTCTTTCGAGGGTTCTATGATGCGCAAAAAAATTGGACATAAAGAATCCGTAATAGCCATTTTGTCCCTAGCGGCGCTGGCGACTTTCGCACCATCGGTCATGTTCGCGAATGCCCCAATACCCAAGGGCGTCAGCACCGATGAGGAACCGGCGAATGGCTGGGTGCTGGAGGGTGGGGTTCTCTCCCAGACTTTGGCCAACGAGGACAGCGCCCCGTGGGGGGACAGGGCCACCGTAGTCGGAGAGATTCACGATTTTTCCACCGTGCGATCCCTCTCCGCCATTGTCCAGTTTCACGATCATGCGGGAACCAACGGAATTTGGGCAGGGATCAGTTTGAGCCGCTCTCCCGAGTTTCCCGATCATGCGGTGACACTGATCCTGGAGCGCGCCGAGGACGACAATGTTCGTGGCGGGCTGCTTTTGGTCAATGGGCAACAGGCCGGTCGGCAGGCGTTCCCATGGGATGTTCGCCAACCCGTCCTGTTGCGGATTGAACTGCCCGAAGGGCCGGGCGCGATTAGCGGTTTGTTCATTGATCCGCTTACGGGCGGGGAATTGCTCCGCCTGCAAAGCGATGGCTTCGGTCTCCCGTTCGCCCCTGAACAACCCGCGACCGTTTTCGCGGCGTGCAGCGCCCAGTACGGATACGGAACCAATCCCGCCGTTGGATTCGC
>CAZVAQ010000126.1:0-10221 GCA_964625145.1 uncultured Candidatus Sumerlaeota bacterium | reverse complement strand
GCCATCCTGGTGTTCCATGCCTTGTCGGGGAGCCAGCATGCGGCTGGGTATGATCCGGTGGGGCCGGGGACGGGGTATTGGACGGAGGAGAATCACACGGGGTGGTGGGACGGGTTCATCGGGCCGGGGAAGGCGTTGGATACGGACCGGTTCTTCATCATCTGCTGCAACTATCTGGGGGGGTGTTACGGTTCGACGGGGCCGGCGAGCCTGATCCCGGGGACGTCGAGGCCGTACGGGCGCGCGTTTCCCTTCCCGTCGGTTTCCGATAATGTGGACATGCAGTTGCGGGTGGTCGATCACTTCGGGATCCAGCGGCTGCACGCCGTGGTCGGGGGGTCGATGGGCGGGTTCAACGTCATGGACTTCGCGGTGCGGTATCCCGACCGGGTGCACTGCGTGATTCCGATCGCCAGCGGGCTGCGGGCGACGGTGTTGGCAAAGGCGTTGAATTTCGAGCAGATCTTCGCCATCGCCGAGGACCGCAACTTTCGCGGCGGTGACTATTACGGCTACGAGCCGCCGTGGCGCGGGTTGGCCTTGGCGCGCATCATCAGCCACAAGACGTACATCTCGCTGGAGTACATGGAGCAGCGCGCCCGCAACGTGATCATCCAGCCGGACGACCTGCTGGCCGGGTACCTGCTGGAGCACCGGATCGAGAGCTACCTGTTGCACAAGGGGAAGAGCTTCGTCCAGCGGTTCGACGCGAACAGCTACCTGCGGATCATCAACATGTGGCAATCCTACGACCTGCCCGGGCAGGTGGCGGGGGGGGACGTGAAGGCGGCCTTTGCCGGGTGCCGGGGGCAGAAGTGGCTGCTGTTCACCATCTCGTCCGACGCGTGTTTCTACCCCGACGAGCAGGCCGAGATCGCCGAGGCCCTGAAGGCCAACGGCATAGAGCACCAATACATCACGGTGCACAGCGACAAGGGGCACGACTCGTTCCTGCTGGAGCCGGACCTTTACGCCCCGCAGATCCGGTTTAACCTTTCGAGCTAGGCGCGCCGGCTAGAGCTGCCCTGCGGAGACGTTGGGATGGGTGATTCGCGCGATGCGAACCGCCTCACGAAGTAGCTGGGGCATCCGTGCCCCAGACCAGCCAGCCTCCTAGCTACATCCTGAAGGTCCAAGGCCCCCCGAGAAGCGGCATGGCCCAGTATTCGCCCGGCCAGGGCCTGGCGAGCAAGATGGCCATGCTACTTTGGGGGGATTTGGATGCTCTCGGGATCTATCGCGCGCATTGCCCGATTTTCCTTCGGATTCGGGAATCACGGGTGAGTCGCGAAAAATCCCGAAAAAAGTGCCTTGTATGTGCGTAAACGATGTAATATCAGCAATCTATGAGTTTTCCACAGCTTCCGGTGGAATGATCTGATATTCCTTGAATAAACATTCTATTGTAGTTTGGTAAGTACCCCAACGCAAGATATTGTATCGAGCGAGGTGGGGCGTACACGCCTTAAAATGCCCAATTTGGGCATGTATATTCGCTTGACGTTCTGAACCTCTCTAGGCACTTCTTGCCCAAGTCGTGGGGAAAGTGGGAAATTTGTGGGGGCATCGGGCCCCGAATGGGAGAATCAGCAGTACCGCCGCCCATGGAAACGCTCTCCGGCACATACGAAGTCAAGGTGGATGAGCGCGGCCGCGTCGCGATCCCCGCACGCCTGCTCGAGGCCCTGACGGCCCAGGAGGGGAGCCGGCCGGAGGAGATCATCGTGGGTCTGGGGCTGAGCCCGAATGTGTGCGTTTTCACACGCTCGGGATACGCCGCGATGCTGGACGAAGTCAACCGTCGCATCGAGCGGGAGAAGTCCGAGGCCACGCCCACGCTGCGGTGGACGAAGATCCGCAAGCAGATCGTCGAGAGCCAGGACTTGCAGCAGCTCGACAAGCAGAACCGCATCCGCGTCCCCAGCCTGCTGGCGCGCCAATATAAGCTGTCGGGCGAGATCGTGGTCCAGGGGTCCTACGACCATCTGGAGCTGGTGAACATGGCCGATTACGAGCGGGAACTCACCCGCTTCCGCCAGACGATGTCGGAGTTGATGGACTGATGATGGAATCGCGCCCACGCACCCAGGAGAATGGCGAACAGTGCCGCAGCACCACGAACCGGTCATGGTCCGCGAGATCCTCGGGCGTTTGCCCGGTGGAGACGTCGTCCTGTGCGACGGGACCCTCGGCACTGCCGGACATGGACTCGCTGTTCTGCGGCATCTTGCCGGACGGGGCACTTTCATCGGGCTCGACCGTGATCCGGAGATGCTGGGACGTGCCCGCCAGCGTGTGGACGCCGCCGGTCCCTGGGGGGACACCCGGATCGAGCTCGAAGCCTGCCGTTACGAAGATCTGCCCGCCGTCCTTGCCCGACATGGAATACCGGGGGTGGACGGCATGATCCTGGACCTGGGCGTGAACAGCTTGCATCTGGACTTGGCGGATCGTGGTTTTTCCTTCACGCATGATGGTCCCCTGGATGGCCGTTTCAATCGCGAGGAAACCGGGACGCCGACCGTTGCCGAGCTGGTGAACACGGCTTCGGAGGAGGATCTGGCCCGCTGGATCCATGAGCTGAGCGACGAGCGCCACGCGCGGCGCATCGCGCGCCGCATCGTGGAGGCCCGCGCGCAGCGGCCCTTCGAGACAACGCATCAACTGGCGCAGGTGGTGGAGGCGGCCTATCCGGCCAAGGAGCGCGGCGGCCGTATTCATCCCGCCACGCGCACGTTCCAGGCGCTGCGCATCGTGGCCAACGACGAGTTGGGGAGCGTGGAGCGCGGACTGCGCGCGTCGATGGAGAGCCTGAATCCCGGCGGTGTGTTGTGCGTGCTGTCGTATCATTCGAAGGAAGACCGCATCACCAAGCGCTTGTTTGACGAAGCGGGCTCGCCGCGGCCGGATCCGGGGAACCTGTACGAGGCCACCACGCGCGCGGGTTTGCGGTTCGAGGTGGAAAGCCGCGGAGCGATCAAGCCGTCGGACGAGGAAGTCGCCGCCAATCCGCGGGCGCGCAGCGCGCGGTTGCGGGTGCTGCGGCGGTTGGAGGTGGCGGCATGAGCGCGCGGCTGCGGCGGAGATCGGAGAGCACGACACGGCGTTTGCGGCGCGAGCCGATGGAGACTCCGCCGAACTCGCTGTCGCTGCGCGGACTGGCGACGATCGTGGGTGTGTCGGCGGTGTTCGTGGCGTGCGGGACTTGGTTGCTGGCCGTGCAGTTTGAGGCGCGCGATTACGAGATGGCGACGCGCAAGAAGCAGGAGGAGCTGTTCGCGGCGCGCGATGCGTTGAAGGACCTGGAGGCGGAGGCGGGGCGTTTGCATCGCGACGAGTTCCTGCGCGAGGCGGCAATGGGGCCGCTGGGGATGGTGGATCCGCTGCCGGTGTCGTTGAGCGAGATGCGGGTGGATGCGGGGCGCCAGCGTGAGCTGGCGGCGGCGGCGGTGAAGGCGCGGGCGGCGATGGCGCGTGAACGAATTGAACTCGAAACCTTCCCCAAGGAGGCCCGTTAGCGTTCTGGCGCGGGAGACGGCTGGTGAGCGGCTCGCGCGCGGCAAGGCCAGGCAGGGCGTGACAAGATGGGTGTGACGCGTCGGTGCGTTCCCGTTCCTGTTCCCGTTCCCGCTCGTGTTCCCGTTGGTTTGCGGAGGTGTTCCCGTTCCCCGAGAGGATCCGCTCCCCGAGAGGAGACTGCACGAGTTCCTGTTCCTGGTGGTGTGCTCCGGTGGTGATGCCCCGGGCCGTGATTCCTTGGCTACCCGGCTTGAAGGAAGATTGAGCCCCGCGTCCTGCCTGGCCTTGCCCCGCCCGAGAAGCTTCCGGCCCGCCCTCTTGGCGGCGCAGGACACGACGGACCGCAAAGGCCGGCGATGCTGCAGAAACCACACCGCATGCGGGTCCTTGTGCTTGGCGGCATGTTCTGCCTCCTTGGCGGGTTGGTGGGTGCCCGGCTCGTCTACCTGCAGGTGAACGAGCACGAGCGCTACAGCAAGCGCGCGGCGGGACAACAGGCGCAGTCGGTGGTGCTGCAGGCCGAGCGCGGCGACATCGTCGACCGGCGCGGCCGCACCCTGGCAAAGAGCACCGGCACGCTCTCCATCTACATCGATCCGAAGTACTTCACCGGAGAGAAGGCGACGGAGGGCCTTGATCTTGGGGAACTGGCGCAGGGGATCGCGCAATCGGCGGATGTGACAGCCGATTGGGTGATGAGCCGTTTCAATTCCTCGCGCATCACGGCCATCGCGCGGCAATTGGAACCGGAGACCGCGCACCGCGTGGTGGAGCAGATCGCCGAGCACGGCGTCTCGGGCCAGGGCTACTGGTTCCATCGCGAGAGCAAGCGCCTGTACCCGCGTCATCTGGCGCCACACGTGATCGGCTTCTGCGGAACCGATGGGGACGGCGACAACCAGGGGCTCGACGGGTTGGAGAGAATTTACAACGAAGCGTTGCAGGGGAACCGGATCCAGGGGCGCGCCAACCGCACGGGTATCCGCCAGGTGGTGCAGCCGTTCAGTGAACACGACGTCATGGCTTCCAAGGGCCAGACGTTGGTGCTGACGCTGGACGCGGCGATCCAGGAGGCGACGGAGGAAGCCGTCGCCAAGGCCGTGGCCGAGCACAACGGCGTCAGCGGTGGCGCGATCGTGCAGGACGTGGAGACCGGGGCTATCCTGGCCATGGCGTCGTGGCCCAGCTTTGAGAACAGCAATTATTCGGAAGCTCCGCGCGATGCGCTGCGCAACCGCCTGCTGACCGATCCGCTGGAGACCGGCTCGGTGGCAAAGCTGTTCACGGCCGCGTTGCTGCTGGACCGCAACTACATCACGCCGGACACGTTGGTGGATTGCGGCGGCGGTGTGGCGTATTTCGGCCGCCGACGCGTGGAGGACACGGGGAACTACAACCTGCGTGTCGTGCCGTTCTACCTGGCGATCCGCACATCGAGCAACGTCGGCATCATCCGCGCCGCGGAGGTACTGAACAACGACGAGTGGTACGCCCACCTGCGGGCGTTGGGCTTTGGCGCGCCGACGGGGATCGACCTGCCGGGCGAAGGCTCGGGCCTGCTCTATCCGCCTTCTCAATGGACGGCGCTCAGCCGCTCGTCGCTCCCGATGGGATACGAGATGGCGCTGACGCCGATCCAGATCGCCAATGCGGTGACGGCGTTGGTCAACGGTGGCGAGCTGCTGAAGCCCCACGTGGTGCGCGAGATTCGCGACGCCAAGGGCGCGACGGTCTGGCGCGCCGAGCGCGAAGTCGTCCGTCGCGTCATCAGCCCCATGACCAGCAGCCAGTTGCGGTGGATGATGGAGGACGTGGTTGCCAACGGCAGCGCGAAGGCCGCGCGCATGGATGGCTATCGCGTGGGGGGGAAGACGGGCACGACGCGCAAGAGCCACGTGTCCACGCATCGCGAGTACATCGCGTCCTTTGCCGGGGCGTTCCCCATCGATCGTCCGCGCGTGACGATCTATTGCTATGTGGACAATCCCAAGCCGCAGTACTACGCGTCGCAAGTCGCCGCGCCGTTGTTCCATGACATTGCAAAGGCCACCGCGCTGCATCTGGGGATCGTGCCGTCCACGGCGCCAACGGCGGACATGACTGTCGCAATGACGACTCCGCGGGAGGCGTCGGACGCGGCGACGCAGGCGCTGGAGCTGCGCGCGCTGGCGGGGCCGGTGGTGCCGGACTTGATGGGCATGTCGGCGTCGGAAGTGCGCGAGGCGCTGCAGGGCTGGAGCGGGCCGCTGCGCATCGTGGGGAGCGGACGCGTCGTGGCGCAGGATCCCGCGCCGTACGCGTCGGCGGTGGAAGGCCGGGAATTGACGATCATGTTGTCGACGGAGGGAGTCCCTCCGCAGTCGAACGAAATCGCGGCGATGTCCGCGCAAGGAGGAGTCCGATGAGTAGTTCCGCGAGCGGCGAAGGACGCCGTCGCCAGGATGACCGGTGCCGTCCGGTGCCCGTGGGCCGATTGGTGGCCTTGGCGCGTCTCCCCCTCGTGGATATCAAGGGGAGTGCCGAGCGGGTGGTGACGGGGATCTCCACGTCCTCGCGCACGATCAAGCGCAACGAGATGTTCGTGGCCATGATGGGCACGCGCACCGACAGCCACCGGTTCATCCCGGAGGCGGTGGAGCGCGGCGCCGCGGCCGTCGTCGTGCATCGCGATGTGCCGGAGTTCCCGGGTGTGACCATGGTGCGGGTGGACGACACGCGCCGCGCGCTGGGGCCGCTGGCCCAGGCATTCCATGGCAACCCCGCCATGGCGATGGATGTCGTCGGCGTGACCGGGACCAACGGCAAGACGACGGTGACCCACATCATCCAATCGGTGCTGAACCATGCACAGCGGCGCTGCGGGTTGATCGGGACGCTGGGTAGCCGGTGGGGGAACGTGGCGTTTGAGAATGGCATGACAACTCCGGATCCGCAGACCATCGCGTGGACCATGTCGGAGATGTCCAACGCCGGGATGAAGGCCGTCGCCATGGAGGTCAGCAGCCATGCGCTGGACCAGGAGCGCGTGACGGGCATCCCTTTCAAGGTTGGCGTGCTGACCAATGTGTCGCAGGACCACCTGGATTATCACGGCGACTTCCCGACCTACATCGGCGTGAAGCGGCGCTTGTTCTTCAATCATGTGGGCACGACGCCCGGTGGTGTTGCGTGTCTGAATGTTGACGATCCGGTCGGCGAGGAACTGGCCGACAGTTTTCACGGGCCGAAGATCCTGTATTCGGTGCACGAAGCCGCAAACGCGGACGTGCGCGTGGCGGCGGCGCGGTGCCTGCCCCATCGCACGGAAGTGGAAATGGAAATCGCCGGCGAGTGGGTGGAGTTCAGCTCGCACCTGACGGGGCCGTTCAACGTGCAGAACCTTGCGGCGGCCGCGTCGGCGTGCCTGGCGCTGGGTCTGGATGCGACGGCCATCGGGGAGGGACTGTCGGAAGCGCTTCCGATCCGCGGACGGTTTGAACGCGTGGACGTTGGCCAGCCGTTCGAGGTGGTGATCGATTACTCGCACACGCCCGACGCGCTGGAGAAGGCGCTGCGGGCCGCGCGCCAGATCACGACCGGCCGCGTCATCTGCGTGTTCGGATGTGGCGGCGACCGCGACAAGAGCAAGCGCGCGCCCATGGGCGAAGCGGCGGCGCGCCTGGCGGATTATGTGGTGCTGACTTCCGACAATCCGCGCTTCGAGGAACCGCAGGCCATCGCCGACATGGCGGTGGAAGGCATCGAATCCACCGGCGCGAAGAAGTCGAGCTACACGGTGATCCTGGACCGTCGGTTGGCCATTGATCGCGCGCTGCATGTGGCGGGCGCGGGTGATGTGGTGGTGATCGCGGGCAAGGGACACGAGACGTACCAGGAGGTCCGAGGAGCACGGTCGTCGTTCGACGACAGGGCAGTCGCCCGCGCTCTCCTCGGGGGGATGTTTCGCGCGCCGGGTGTCAGCCCGGAAGTCGTCTCCCTCCCCATCGAGGAGTGGAGGATCTAGGGGAAGGATAAAGGATAAAGGATGAAGGATAAAGGATGAAGGTCTGGATGGTGGTGGCATGATGGTGAATACGGAACCGGGAACGCGCTTATGATGACAATGGGACTTGAGTTTGTTGCCCAGGCAACCGGCGGCCAGATCCTTCGCGGGATGGGGATGGATGTGGTTGGGCGGTTCTCGACGGATACGCGTTCCCTGGAGGCGGGGGATGTCTTCGTGGCCTTGAAGGGGCCGCGCTTTGACGGCGGGGAGTTCATTGCCAAGGCCATCGAGCGCGGCGCGGCGGGCATCATGTGCGCGCATGAGGACGTGGAGCGCATCGGCGGCGGGCAGTCCGGGCCGTTCGTCATTGCAGTCAATGACACCACCCAGGCCCTGGGCGATCTGGCGCGCGCTTGGCGCCGAGCCATCAATCCGCACGTGGTATCGGTGACCGGTTCCAGCGGCAAGACGACCACCAAGGACATGATCGCCCACGTTTGCGGCGGGCGGATGAACATGTTGGCGACAAAGGGGAACCGGAACAATCACATCGGGCTGCCGCTGACCTTGCTGGAACTGACGTCGCGCCATGAGGCCGCGGTGATTGAGATGGGCATGAACCATTCCGGCGAGATTCGCGCGCTGACGCGCATCGCGGAGCCCAACATCGGCGTGCTGACCAATGTGGGCGACGCGCACCTGGGGAACTTCGAGAGCATCGAGGAACTGGTCGCCGCCAAGGCGGAGATGTTCGGCGCCATGGGACCGACGGGAACCGTGGTCATCAATGGCGACTGCCCGCGGTGCCGTGGTCTCCTGGAATCCGGCGACATTGTGCAGGCGATCGTCCTGACGGGCGAAGGCAAGGAAGCCTCCGTCCGCGCGCGGGACATCGCGCCGCTTGAGCCCCTGGGCTGGCGCTTCACGTTGGACCTGCCTTCCGGCGAATCGGTGCGCGTGCACCTTGGCGTGTTCGGCCGTTATCAGATCGCGAATGCAACGATGGCGGCGGCGGTGGCGCTGCAACTGGGCGTGCCGACGGCGGAGATCGCCGACCGGTTGGAAACGTTCGAGCCGGCGCGCCTGCGCTCCCGCGTTGAGGAGTGGGGCGGAGTGCGCGTGGTGGAGGATTGTTACAATGCCTCGCCGTCGGCGACGGTGGCGGCGATTGAGTCCTTTGCGATGATGACGGCCGCCGGCCGGCGGTACCTGATGTTGGGCGACATGGCGGAGCTGGGTGTCTTCTCCGAGGAAGGCCACCGCCGTGTTGGCGAGGCGGCGGCGGAATCAGGGGCGGAGATCATCGTGTGCGTCGGCAGCCATGCGGCCTGGATCGGCGAGGAAGCGGCGTTCCGCGGCTCGCGCGTCATGCGATTCGACACGATGGTGCCGGCGGCGGAATTCCTGGGCAAGGTGCTCAAGCCCGGTGATGCACTGCTGGTGAAGGGTTCGCGCGTGGCGGCCCTGGAGCGCGCGACGGAAATGTTGCGTGGTTGGTTGGAGCCCGCGGCCACGGGCGAGACCCCCGTCAAGGAGGTTAGCGCGTGATCCCCTGGCTGATCTCCCTGATCGACAGAGGCGACGCTCCCCAGTGGATGCTCGTGTTCCAGTACGTGACCGTGCGGGCGATGCTCGCGCTCGGCTTCGCGTTCCTGGTGTCGGTCGTGTTCGGTGATCGGGTGATCGCGTGGCTGCGCGCGCTGAAGGTTGGACAACAGGTGCGCGACGACCGCGGCGCCGATGCCATCAGCCTGAAGGATATGCATGCGGGCAAGCAGGGGACGCCCACCATGGGCGGGCTGTTGATGCTGGGCTCGCTGGTCGCGGCGGTGTTGCTGTTCGGCGACCTGCGCGAGCCGGTGCTGCTGTTGTCCCTGGCGATGGCGCTGGGCTTTGCGGCCATCGGCTTCGTGGATGATTACCGCAAGGTGGTGCACCGCAACTCGAAGGGTCTCTCCGCGCGCGGCAAGCTCTTCGCGCAGGGCGGCCTGGGCTGTGCCTTTGGGGTGCTGTGCCTCTATTTGTTCAATGACGTGACGACATACAGCCACGCGGGACGCGCAGGCACCGATCTGCTCGTGATGCCCTTCTTCAAGGAAGCGGTCATCGGACTTGGCGTGCTCTATATCCCCTTCTCGATCTTCATCCTGACGGCGACAAGCAACGCCGTGAACCTGACGGACGGGTTGGATGGACTGGCGACCGGCGTCACCATCACCGCGACGCTCTGCTTTGGCATCGTGGCCTACCTTGCCGGGCGCGTGGACACGTCGGCCTACCTGTTGATTCCGCACGTGCGCGGCGGTGGCGAGCTGGGCGTGCTGCTGGCGGCGCTGCTGGGCGGGTGCTTCGGGTTCCTGTGGTTCAATGGCTACCCGGCGCAGGTCTTCATGGGTGACACTGGTTCCATGATGATCGGCGGCTTGCTGGGCAGTGTCGCGCTGCTGCTGAAGCAGGAGTTCCTGCTGCTGATCGTCGGCGGGATCTTCGTGGTGGAGGCCCTGAGCGTCATCATCCAGGTGACGTCCTACAAGTTGCGCCAGAAGCGCGTGTTCCTGATGAGCCCGCTGCATCACCACTTCGAACGGCTCGGAGTGGCGGAATCTCACATCATCGTGCGGTTCTGGATCGTGTCGGCACTGCTC
The DNA here is from genome assembly GCA_964625145.1 of uncultured Candidatus Sumerlaeota bacterium. Classification (GTDB taxonomy): domain Bacteria; phylum Sumerlaeota; class Sumerlaeia; order SLMS01; family JAHLLQ01; genus CAYTRP01. The sequence continues at coordinate 72 of CAZVAQ010000126.1, read as the reverse complement.
GCCGCGGCCGGACTCAGCACGCTCAAGTTTAGGTAAAGGCCAAAGGATGAAGGATGAAGGATGAAGGATGAA
>CAZVAQ010000125.1:0-10253 GCA_964625145.1 uncultured Candidatus Sumerlaeota bacterium | reverse complement strand
GCCACCGGATCTGGAATTGGAGAGCTTCTACCGCCTCAACCAGATCGGCGAAGTCCGCAGCGTCGACGTCATGTCCATCATCGCCATCACGCGCGAGAGCATCCGCGAGGGCCTGGACCGCGGCTGGAGCGGCGACGAGATCATCGAGTTCCTCAAGCACCACAGCCGCACACCGGTTCCCGACTCGCTCGTCGTCATGATCCGCGAATGCGGCCGCAAGCATGGCGAGGTGAACATGGGATTTGCCGGCGGCTTCATCGTCGTCGACGACCAGACCCTGCTCATGCAGCTCCAGGCCAACCGCAAGATCTCCCCATCCATCAAGCGCGTCGTCGACAACCGCATCGTCCTGCTTCACTCCGACGCGGACATGAAGCGCCTCGCCAAGGAGATGCAGAAGATTGGCTTCATGCCCCGTCTGGAGAGCCAGCATGTCACCGTCACCGACGACGAGACCTACTCGCTGACGCTTCCGCGCGAGGACATGGTCCGCCTGGTCGCCGCCTTGCGTTTCACCATGGAAGTGCGCGACGACAAGGGCCGCCAGATCGCCCACGACCGGCTCGCCCCGCTCGTGGAGCGCCTGCGCGCCGACGCCCGTTCCTACCAGGCCATCAACGAGCTCGCAGACCCCCTCGTCCAGACATGGAGCAAGGCCGCACAGGCGGCAGTCGACGCCAAGATCTCCCGCGTCACCAGCGAGTACTCCGCCAAGATCTCGCACCTGGTCACCAACTCCGTTCCGCGCGGCACCTCCAAGTTCAGTTTCAACGGGCCCAACCCCGCGACCGAGACCGACGACGTGCGCGACATGATCGACTTCGCCATCGACAACGAATTCGAAGTGGAGATCGAGTACCTCAAGGCCTCCCGCGACCTCGTCACCGAACTCATCGCCCCGGAGTCCCTCGAGCGCGACCGCCTCTACGCTCACTGCCGCACCCGCGACGCCTACAGCGTCTACCGCGTCGAGCGCATCCAGCAGGCGAGGTTGGTTTGAGGGGATCAAAGCCGGTTGAACCCGTCGCGTCATGAAAAGGCTGTTGCTGGATTCCTGAGTGTCGCCCAAGAACAGGGACCGGCTTCGGGCAATGGGATAAGATGTCGCGAGTTGTTTGGATTGGGAGGGCGACCTGGGTGACCTCGCAATTATGCGTGAGGCTCGTCGATTGGGCCGAATTCCAGTAACACTTGATGAAGACTTTGGCACACTTGCCGTCCTTCGCGGCGAGCCCCATGGCGGCATAATACGATTGGGGGATATCAAGTCCGCAGATATCGCGACGTACTGCGATCTGGTTCTTGAACGACACGGCGAAGCACTGGGTCGTGGCGCCCTCGTGACCGTTGATCGATTCAGGATTCGAGTTCGCCTTCCAGATCAGCAAGAGTGATTCCACGGTTTAGAAATCAGCGCTTATCCTTTTCCCTTCATCCTTTATCCTTTCACCGCCCCCAACTGAATCCCCTTCACGATCGCCTTCTGTGCCAGCATGAACAGGATGATCAGCGGCAGCGTGCTGAGCACCGTCGCGGCCAGGATCAGTTCCGTCTGGCGGCCGTGACTGCTGTCAAAGTTCAGCAACCCGATCGGCAGCGTGAACAGCGCGTCGGTCTTTAGCAGCACCAACGGCCAGAAGAAGGATTGGTAGCTTGCCAGCAGCGTGAAGATCGCCAGCGTCACCAACCCCGGCCGCGACAAGGGCAGGATCACGTCCCAGAAGATCTGCGAGTGCTTTGCCCCATCGATGGAAGCTGCCTCGGTCAGCGCCGTCGGAATCGTTAGCATGAACTGTCGCATCAGGAACGTGCCGAACGCGCCGAACGCCGGCGGGATGATCAATCCCGCATACGAATCGATCAGGTGCAGCCACACCATGATTTGAAAGTTGGGGATCATCAACACCACGCCCGGGATCATCATCGTGGCGAGGTAGAGGAAGAACAAGCGGTCGCGACCCCACCATCGCACATGGCTGAAGGCATAGGCCGCCATGGCGCTGGTCAGCAGGTGGAAGAACGTCACTGCCAGCGACACGAAGATGCTGTTGTAGAACCAGCGCGTGAACTGCACGTTCGACAAGGGCTCGCCCGTGCGCCGGTCGGGCGCCAAGCCCAACACAATCGCATAGTTCGCGGGCTCCCACACGCGCGGGACAAAGTAAACCTCTTCCACCTCTGCGCGGCTCTTGAAGCTGCCAAAGAGCATCCACACAAACGGCAGCGTCATTACAAACGCCGCCAGGCACAACACCACGTACAGGCCACTCCATCCGGCCGTTGGCCAGAAGGCGGAATGCTTGCGGCGGTGCATTGGCTCAGTCATTGACGTATTGGTTTCCGAACCGCCAGTTGAGCGCCGTCAGCGCAAAGACGATCACGAACAGCACCCACGCAATGGCAGACGCATAGCCCAGCTCCAGCTCGATGAATGCCTTCTCGTACACATAGAAGGCCAGCGTCTTCGTGGAGCCCGCCGGCCCGCCGTTGGTCATCACGCGCGCCTGCTCGAATCCCCCCTGCAGCCCGGCGATGGTGCTCATGATCACGATGAAGAAAGTCGTGGGCGCCAATTGCGGCCATGTCACAGCGCGAAAGATCTGTAGGCGTCCGGCGCCATCGATGCGCGCGGCCTCGTACAGGTCCTCGGGAATGTTCGCCAGGCCCGCCAGATACAGCAGCATGTTCGCGCCGCCGACTGCCATCCACAGTCCCATCAGGATCAGCGCGGGCTTTGCCCAATCGGGGCTTGTCAGCCAACGCGGTCCTTCAAAGCCGATGCCGAACGTCGCCAGGAACAGGCGGATCGATTCGTTCAGCGGCCCGAACTCCGGATTGAACATCTGCTTCCACAACAGCATGATCGCCACGCCTGCCGTGAAGGTCGGCAAGTAGAACATCGTGCGGAACGCGACCACGCCCATCAACGGACCCGAAGCGGCGATCAGCCAGAAGGTTATCCACAACACCGCCGCGTCCGGCCCGACGCGAAACCACGTGATCACGCCCCCCGCGACTGCAATCAACCCCAGCACCAACGCCAGCATCATCCGTCGCCGCCACTCCATCGAGAACATCGGCCGGTTCAACGCCAGCGCCAGCAGCAACGATCCCGCGATCGACAGGGGGATGCCGATCATCAAGTAAAGCGTGTTGTAGAGATACGACCAGAAGAGCGGATCGATGGCTTCCCACATCTGAAAGAACCACGGTTGGGCCAGGCCGATCAACTCGATGCCGCCGATCACCAACAGCGGGCCGAACGCACCCGGGCCCCATTCGCCTTCGTCGTCGCTGGACAGGAAGAAGACCGAACAGAACAGAGCCAGCAGACCCATCAGCCCCCAGCCGACTCCGCGCAGGCCGCCAATGGCGACCAGCACCCAAATCACCCCCATTGTCAGGAGGAGAAAGCCCCCCAAGCGCAGGCCCTTCCGAACCCGTCCCAAGTCTGTCAGCGAGAAGTAGACCCCCGCCACCAGCACCAGCCAACAAGCCAGCATGGCCACCATGCTGAGAGCAGCCGCCCCGCCGTCGGCTCCCTCCACTAACCGGAAACCGACCAGGCGGATGACGTTCTCCAGCCCGGCGAAGCGCAGCTCCACGGCGGGCTTGATGCTCCAGTTCGTGAAAAGCAGGAAAAAAGAAAAGAAGATCGGAAAGGCGACAAAGACGAGAAAGCCGAGCAGGTTCGGCAACAGGAACCCGAGCGCCGCAAAAAGGTCGCGTCTGTCTTTCGTCATGGTACCGCGCCATGGAGCCAGCAGGTCTTCATTTCCAATGCTTGGAGGGGTAGACGCCCGCCTGCGGGGACTCAAGTGCTTTCCCCACCGGATTCCCATTGGCCACCCCCGCAATCTTCGGCACAACCCAACGCAACACAACCAGATCCACATTTTCGGAAAGCGCCAGCCATGTCCACGAACACCGCCGCCGCAACACGCCCCGCCTTCTACGTCCTCAGTTCCCACTGGGATCGCGAATGGTACGAGCCGTTCCAGTACTATCGTTACCGGCTGGTCCAGTTGGTGGACCGCCTCATCGAAGGCCACAAAGATGGCCGCCTGAAGGGCCCCTTCACTGGTGACGGCCAGTCCATTATCTTCGAGGACTACCTCGAGATCCGTCCCGAGCATCGCGACACGATCACCAACCTGGCCCAATCCGGCGGCATCAGCATCGGCCCGTGGTATGTCCTCCCCGATGAATTCCTCGTCTCCGGCGAATCGCTCGTGCGCAACCTGCGCCACGGTCGCGCTGTCGCGCGCACCTTTGGTGTGGAGCCAAGCAACGCGGGCTTCGTCTGCGATCTCTTCGGCCACGTCAGCCAATTGCCGCAGATCCTTTCCGGCTTCGGCATCGACAATGCCCTGCTCTGGCGCGGGCACAATTTGCACGAGAAGCGCCATCTGAAGTGGTCCGGCGCCGACGGAACGGAGCTGTTCTGCTACAAGTTCTCCCACGTCGGCTATGGTGACTACGCCGCGCATGTGCGTTTTGCCAACCAGCAGACTGTCCCCTTCGACGCGGAGGAAACCGACCGCCGCATCGCCGCATTCCTCCAACGCGAGCTCAAGGCCACCCAAACCGACGCGATCCTCCTCTTCGACGGTTGCGATCACCAAGAATGGGACCAACCGCACTACGAAGTGCTCTCCCGTCGCTTCGGCAAGGACATCGACGGCGTCACCATCACCCACGGCAAGCTCGATGACTACATCAATGCCATCCGCCCACAGGCAGACCGCATCACCGAACGGTGGAGCGGCGAGATGCGCGAACCTGGCCTGATCCCGGGCATTTCCGGCCACCAGATTCACGGCGTCCTCAGCAGCCGCGTGTGGATCAAGCAGGACAACGCCCATTGCCAGGACCTGCTGTGCCTGTGGGCCGAGCCGTTCACGGCCTTCGCCTGGCGCGGCCTTGGCGGCAACGACCACCAGGGCTTCCTCGAAGTAGCGTGGCGCTACCTCCTGCAGAACCATCCGCACGATTCCATCTGCGGTTGCAGCATCGACCAGGTCCACGAGGACATGAAGTACCGCTTCAGCCAGGCGCGCCAGATCGGCGAGCGCGTCACGCAGGATTCATTGCAGGCCATCTCCGCCAGCATCGACGGCACCATCGCCGACGACGAGATCCGCATCGTCGTCTTCAATCCCCTCGCTCGTCCGTACAATGGCACGATCGAAGTCGCCGTGCCAACGCCGCTCGATTGGCCGCACTGGGGCGAGTTCTTCTTCTTCGAACCCAAGCCCGCCTTCATCATCGAGAATGCGCGCGGCGAGGTCGTTCCCTACCAACGCGTCGCGCAAAAGGCCGGCACCAAGCGCACTCGTATCCGCCCGTGGCATTTCCCGGAGGAGTACAAGGTCAACGAGGTTACCGTAAGTCTCCCCATCGAGATTCCCGCAATGGGATGGACAACCCTGACGGTGAAGAAGGGTGAGATGGGGCACCCGACGCGCTACCCCGAGACCCCCAGCCTCATCGCCAATGAACGCGCGCTGGAAAACGAACTCATTCGTCTCGACGTGTCGTGCAACGGCACTTTGAAGCTCACCGACAAGCGCACTGGCCAGGAGTACGAGAACCTCCTCACCTTCGAGGACATCGCCGACATCGGCGACGGTTGGTTCCATGGCCAGGCCGTGAATGATGAATGCCACACCACCGCCGCGTGCGGCGCCGATGTATCCGTCGTGCACAAGGGACCCTACCTCGGCGCGCTACGCATTCGCACGAAGTGGGAGCTCCCCGCGCAGTTTGACTTCCACACGATGACGCGCTCGCGCGACCGCCGCGTCGTCGAGGTCGAAACCCTCGTCAGGCTTCGACCGGGCAGCGACTTCGTCGAGTTGGAAACTACCATCGACAACACCGCGGAGGACCATCGCGTGCGCGTGCTCTTCCCGTCGGGAGCGAAGGACGCAATGACGTACCTCGCCGATTCGGCCTTCGACACCGTGGAGCGCCCCATCGCCCTGCGCGAGGACAACTACAAGTACATGGAACTGGAGGTCGAAACGCGGCCGCAGCAATCCTGGACCGCTGTCTTCCAGAAGGATCGCGGCCTGGCCATCGTCTCCACCGGCCTCCTCGAATCCGCCGTCATCGACAACGCGCAGCGCACCTTGGCGCTCACCCTGTTCCGCAGCACTCGCCGCACCGTCTTGACCGATGGGCAGCCGGAGGGGCTGCTCCTTCGCAAGATGACTTTCCGCTACGGCATCAAGCCGTTGGCCGGTGCGCCGGACCAAACGGAACTCTACACGCTGGGCCAACGCGTCGGCGCGGGCTTCAAGATCCTCCCCACGATGAAGCCCGACCTGGAGATCCACGCGACGAAGAAGACCCTGCCGCCGACGGCCAGCTTCATCGCCGCCAGCGGACCGGCCATTGTCACCAGTTGCCGCCGCGTCGGCGGCGGGGTGGAGGTGCGCCTCTTCAACCCCGATTCGCGCGAGATCGACTTCGCCCTGTCATGGAAGAACGCCCCCAGCGGTTTCGCCGGCTTCACCACCGCCCAGCCGGTGGACCTGGAGAGCCGCCCCGTCGGTCATCCCTTGGCTGTGAAAGACGACGGCGTGAAGGGCAGGCTGGGGCCGAAGAAGATTCTGACGCTGGCGCTGGGCTGACCCCCCATCGCCGTCAATTGGACCGGCAAACTCCGCATACTTTGGACCATCGGGCGGTCGGCAGCTATTGCCCCGCCCGATTTATCTGTGCGGCAATCTCCTCATTCGGCGCGGGGAACTCACCCCATCGCCCCACGTGAGGCAAGGAGAGGAAAGCCATGGCAAAACTGTCAGTCCGCAATGTCGATGTGAAGGAAAAGCGCGTCCTGGTCCGCTGCGACTTCAACGTGCCCCTCGACGAGAAGCAGAACATCACCGACGATGTCCGCATCCGCGAATCGCTCCCCACCATCAAGCACTTGTTGGAGCATGGTGGGCGTGTGATCCTGTGCTCGCACCTGGGACGCCCGGAGGGCAAGCGCGTGCCGGAGATGAGCCTCGCCCCCGTGGCCAAGCGCTTGTCCGAGCTGCTCGGCTTCGAAGTGCCCCTCGCGCCCGATTGCGTCGGCCCCGAAGTCGAAAAGATGGTCGAGGCGCTCAAGCCCGGCCGCGCGCTGCTTCTCGAGAACGTTCGCTTCTACAAGCAGGAGGACGAGAAGAAGAACAAGGAGACGAAGAAGTTCAGCGACGCGCGCCAGGAGTTCGCACGCCAGCTCGCCTCCCTCGCCGAGGTCTATGTCAACGACGCGTTCGGCACCGCCCACCGCGATCATGTCTCCACCTGCGGCGTCACGCAGTTCCTCAAGCCCAACGCCTGCGGCTTCCTCATCGAGAAGGAGCTGAAGTACTTGAAGGAAGCGCTCGACAATCCCAAGCGCCCGCTGCTTGCCATCCTCGGTGGCGCAAAGGTCTCCACAAAGGTCCCCGTCATCAAGGCCCTGCTGGACAAGGTTGACGTACTCTTCATCGGCGGCGGCATGACCTACACGTTCGCCAAGGCGATGGGCTACGAGATCGGCAAGTCACTCTTCGAGGCCGACGCCTTTGACACCGCGAAGGAACTACTCGAAGTCTTCAAGACCTCCAAGGCGAAGGTTGTCTTCCCCAAGGACGCCATTGCCGCCGACAAGTTCGGCCCCGACGCCACCACGCGCGTCGTGGAGATCGATTCGATTCCCGCCGACCTGGAAGCCGTCGACATTGGACCAGAGTCCATCGCCCAGCTTTGCGCCGAGCTGGACAAGGCGCAGACGATCGTGTGGAACGGCCCCGTTGGCGTCTTCGAGATCGACATCTTTGCCAAGGGCACCAAGGCCATCACCGAAAAGCTCGCCTCGCTGCAGGACAAGGTCACCATCATCGGCGGCGGCGACACGGCGGCGGCCGTGGCCAAGTTCGGTCTCGCCGACAAGATGAGCCACGTCTCCACCGGTGGCGGCGCCAGCCTCGAGTTCCTCGAAGGCAAGAAGCTCCCCGGCATCGAAGCGCTCGACGAGGCGTGATGCAGATTCCGGGTTTCGGGTTCCGAGTTCCGAGTTGCCAGCCGGGAAGCCTTGCACGTTAGGTTGGTCCCGGGGCATTCGCCCTCAATCTGCAACTGGAACTTGGAGCCCGGAATCCCCATCATCCATGATTTCGTTGATCGAAGGACTGAAGTGGCTGCTGAGCGCGACCCTCCCCGCGGGGCGGGTCTTCGGCATTCCGCTGCGCGTTCACCTGCTCATGGTCATCATCCTCCCCTTCATGGCCTGGAGTTTCATGGGCCCCGGGGCCTTCACGCTGTTGGGGCTCTCGTTTGCCGTCTCGGCCATCGTCCTGCTGTATGTGTCCGTGCTGGCTCATGAGTTGGGACATGCGTGGGGAAATCACCTGGTGGGCGGGTCGACGGATGCGATTCTCCTCTGGCCTCTGGGTGGCATTGCCTTTGGCCGCGGCGGAGCCACTTCTCCAAGAGCGGAACTCATCGTCGTAGCCCTCGGCCCTGCCGTCAGCATCCTCTTCGCCGTCATCGGTCATGTCGCGCTCCTGCTGATGCCCGCGATCACCCGTGAATCGACACTCACGTACTTCTTCCTCTACGTGTGCGTTCGATGGTTCACCTCCGTGAACACGATGCTCGCCTTGTTCAACCTGCTGTTTCCATTGTTCCCGATGGACAGCGCGCGCCTCCTCCGCGCGTTTCTGTCCCTTCGCAGTGATCCACGCATCGTGACTGAAAACGTCTGTCGCCTGGGGATCGTGCTGGCGGTGGTCCTCTGCATGGCCGGGCTCTTCAACTTCGAACTCCCCTTCCTCGGCCGCGTCAGCTCCTTCCTCTTCCTCATCGGCATTTTTGGATTTCAATCTTGCCTGATGGAGCAGGAACGCATCAAGTACATGCCCGTCTATGACAAGTCCGATAGCTGGGGCGGGCGGACTGTCTACTACGACAACGACCTGATGGAGCAGGTTCGCCGCCGCGCCGGGGTTGGCGGACTCTTCAGCCGTCGCACCAGAGGCTCATCACCACGCACCGCCTCCCGCGGTCCCGCCCGCATTGTTGATATCTCACCCGCCATCGACGTGGAAAGCATGACCGACCTCGACGCGTTGCACAACCTGCAGATCGAAGCCGTCAACCGCGAGGACTACAAACTCGCCGCCCGCGTCAAAAAACGCCTCAACGATTTGCTGCAGTAGGTTCCGCGTTGAACATCAGTTTCCAGATTAAGATGTATTGGCCGCCAGTTCAACTGCCGCGTTCGCACAACCAAATCGAGCCCCCACGAACGGAGCCTGGGCATCCCTGCCCGGGATTCTCGCACGAATCTCCGCAACACCCGGACCCCCCACCCTCTATCCTTTTTGTATTTCCAATTTCAACTTCTGCATTTCCTCCCTCACCCTCTCCAACTCCAACTCCTGCTCCAACAAGATCGCCATCACGATCGCGTCAAACGGCACCGGCCTCGCCGCGTTGGCCGCTTCCGCCGAATGAGCCCGCGCTCGCGTGAACAACCGGTCAAACGCCGCCCGATGCTCCGCCCGCAACGCCCGGCGGAATGGGCGCCAGGACTCGATCTCCTCCATCAGAAACGTGTTGAACGTCGGAACCGTGCGTCCCATGGGCGGAATCCCCCATCTTCCAGGATTGAACAATCTCGATGGCCGGGCGGTTGTCCGGCCCTTCGCGCACCAACCCGCGCACATCGCCAAACGCGCGCAGCGGCTGCCACCACCGCGCCGGCTGCCGCGGCGCCTCCCACGTCACCAACAACCGCCCCCCCGCGCGCCGCAGCCGCCACAACCGCTCCACCACCCCCGCCAACACCCGCCCCCGCTCGGCCGCCCGCAGCGACTCCTCCAGAAACAAATGATCCAGCCCCAACACCGCGATCACCGGCGCCCCACCCCCCTCCTGCAACAACGGCGGCAGCATCGTCTCCACCACCGCCGCCATCTGATGAATCGTGAACGTGCGCGTCACAAACACCCGGTCCAGCACCGCCCCCGCGTCCAGCCCCTCGATCCGCGCCCGGGTACTGAAGGCGTACGGATCAAAGACATTCGCCCCGTCCACGCAGAACAGCTCGCGCTCCCGCAGAAACGACCCCGCCAACCCTCCCAGCACCTCCGGCGTCGCCCGCCGCGGCACCTGCAGAGACAACGCCACGGCCCCACCGCCCAGCGTGGGCCATCCACCGGGCAACCCGGCGGGGCGAAGGAGAGGAGCAGGAAGATTCGCGTCGGCCATAG
>CAZVAQ010000124.1:3936-10293 GCA_964625145.1 uncultured Candidatus Sumerlaeota bacterium | reverse complement strand
CCGGCAGCGATGGTTCCGCTGACGGCTGGCACCTACTATGACAACGCGTACATCCGGTTCCGCTACTCTTCGCCGGCAACGGGCGAGACGGTGACCGACACGGCCAACTACACCATCACCAACGCCAACCCGGACAACGTGACGGTGGAGGAAGTCGGCTTTGGCCCGGTCTCCGGCACTGACTTCGTGTGGCTGCGCCTCAGCCGTCCGCTCACCCAGGACGACATCGACGCGGGCGTCTCCATCGCCTTCAGCGATGACATCCGTTCCGATGGCAATGTGCCCATCGCCTCCGGCTCCACGCTCCCCATCCCGAGCGTCCTGTTCATCGTCCCCGTGACGATCGACGCCAGCGGCGATCCGCAGGAATTCCTCGCACCACCCTACATGGTCGGCGCATGGGACGACTTCAACTTCCGCCACCTGATTCGCGACGGCGACGACGCCTATCCCAACATTCCATTCTCGACGGTCGAGCCCGGCGACTCACCGAACGACGGCATCTACATGGGCCGCGTGTGGACGGCCACCGATCCGTTCGACGCCAACTATGCCGTGAAGTCCGACTATGATTTCGCGGGCCTCAACGAGCCGGGCACGGCGGCCATTCGGGCACTGAGCGTCGGGTACTGGATGAAGTACAACTATGACCCGATCTACCGCGGCGAGGGCTCGATCACTCTGACCAAGCCCTACCAGTCGCGCCTCATTGCCGAGCCGGTCACGGTCAACTTCACCGTGGACGTTCTCGACGACGGGTTTAACTTCACTCCCGCCGACGTCACAGGCGGCGCCGTGGTCATGTACCTTCAATCGGGTGTCACCTTCGGACCCGAGAACGCCATTCCCACCGATCCGCCAAGCACCATTCCCGGCGACCGCGATGTCCCCGATGGCCTGCTGTTGGCCTATCAGGGCACGACCACGGACGGTGGCGAGAACGTCATGCGCTTCACCGGCCAGGCAAACTACCCGGTCGGCGTGCCCGATGTCTCGGGCTTCCGGTTGGGCTACACCTATGATGATGGCGTCACGGTGACAACCGTCCGTGAGGAGCCGCCCGATGCCTTGGGTGCCAAGTTCGACATCATCCAGCCGCCGGACAACGCGATCGATTACCAGAACACCTCGGTCCACTTGCACGTGGCCCGTCTGGTCGAAGACGACGGATTTGGCGGCACAGTCGGCCGCACGCTGCGCATGGTCTTCCAGAGAGCCTCGCTCGACATCGTGCCCCCGCCCGCCAACGGTCTCACCGCACCGCCGCAGGATCCGGACGTGCTCGGTGACCTCAACGCCGACGGCGTGATCAACGTCGCAGACGTGACGGAGCTGGCGAACCTGATTGCCGATGGCAATCCGCCGGCCAATTCGCTGGGTGACATCAACGGCGACGAATCCGTGAACGAAGCCGACGTCGAAGCCCTCGCGGCGCAGATCGTCAACGACTGATCAAGAACGACAACCCTCCAACAAAATGCAACCGCCCGGACCAGCAATGGCCCGGGCGGATTGTTTGTGGGGGGGAAGTGGACGGTGGACACTTACTAAATCACAAACCGCGTCCCTTCCAACGCGATGACTTCGCGGTAAATGTCCTCGATGTCGCCAAAGGTGTCGTGAAACACTTCGAAGCGATAGGCGGTATAGTTGCCCTGCGCGCTTTCGCGGAACGAGCGCTTGCGGATGTTCTGTTCGCCGGCAATGCGCACGACGATCTCCTCCACCTTGGCATGGTAGACCGGCGAGGAATCGCCCACAAAGCTGTAGTTGATCACCGCGGGCAGATCCATCTGCTCCCGAACGGCTTCGGGGTTCTTGAATACCGCCTTCTTGTTGGATAGCATGATCCGGGTCACCTTTCGGCGTGACAGATGGCGTTGCGACCATCAGCCACGCCGGAGCAGACTAGCAAGACGGAATCCAACCAAGACCCAAGGAGATCCACCACCATGGCTGACCAGTTCAATATCCTGAAGGAAACCGCGCGCCTGCATCGCGTCGCCATTGTCGAGGTACTTCGGTCCCTGAAGGGGCGCGAGGACGTCATTCCCAAGGGATGGAGCAACAACGCCCGCTGGCATGCAGGGCATTTGGTGCTGACGCCTTACCTGCTGACGATGGGGCGGCTGGGCGAGGACCTGGTGGTGCCGGCCGACTACCGTCAATGGTTCGCCAAGGGCACCAGCCCGGCCAATTGGGGCGATGCGCCGGTGCCTTCGTTTGACGAACTGGTGGACCGGATCGTCCCCTCCAACGTGGAGCTGCACGAAGCGCTGCGCGGAAGGCTGAACGAACCCTTTGCTGAACCCTATGTGACGACCGTCGGGGCGAAGCTGACCTGTCCGCTGGATGCGTTGGTGCTGTCGTGCACGCACGATGGGATTCATTTCGGACTATTGTTGGCCCTGCGCCGGGCGTTGGGCTGATTTCTGGACAGAGCGGGAAGAAGGCGAGACGACAAATCTCTACATTCGGCATTTTCGTCCAGATATCATCCGTCTATCTGGACGATTATGCCGAAATGCTGGCGCTTTTCCCTTGCCATGAGGGGTGAAACCTGTACGCCATTCCCCCCCGGCAGGTGCAGAGTCCCCCTCCTCTCTATCGCCGCCACGCCCCAGGAGAAGCACCATGGCCGCAGATGTCACCCGCCACGAAGCGCTCGCCGACATCACCCGCGCGCTGCTTTCCCATCGCTTCCTGCCAGACCTCTTCGCCGCCCTGGGGGAGATACTTCGCGAGCTGTTCCCCGAGGCCGATGACTTCGGCATCGCCCGTTACCACGCCGACCACCAAGTCTTTCAGGTCCTCATAGCAGATGTCGACGATGGCCATCCGGTCACGAACATGGGCGTGAAGACCCGTGACACGGAGGACACGCCCGGGGGGTTCCTGATGCGCCAGCGCCGGACTGTCATGATCAACGACATGGATGCCTTCGAGTCGCAGTCGGGCCTTGACTTCCGCAATCACTTCCCGCGCACGTTTGCGTCGGGCATTGGGGCGTTGCTGGAGCACGGCGGCGAGGTCCTGGGGTATATCTACCTTTCCAGCGGCAAGAAGAACGTCTTTGGCGAGCAACACCGTGACCTGCTGGAGGCGGCGCGCGGTGTGCTATCCCTGGCCTTTGCCAACGCCATCGCCTTCGAGGAACTGGAGAACATGCGCGTGCAGGCCCAGCGCGAGGGCGAGTACCTGCGCGAGGAGATCGATGCCAGTTGGCCCGCCGACGGGTTGGTGGGGCGCTCGCCCGCCTGGAAGTCGGTCCTTCACCAGATCACGCAGGTCGCCAGGACCGACAGCACCGTGCTGATTCACGGTGAGACGGGCACGGGCAAGGAAGTCATCGCCCGCGCCATTCATGAGCGCAGCCGCCGGTCGAACAAGCCACTGATCAAGGTCAACTGCGGCGCGCTGCCGGAAAACCTGGTGGAGTCCGAGCTGTTCGGTCACGAGCGCGGAGCGTTTACCGGCGCCTTGGGCCGTCGCATCGGGCGGTTCGAGTTGGCCGACGGCGGCACCATTTTCCTGGACGAGATCGGCGAGATGCCGCCCGCCCTGCAGGTCAAGTTGCTGCGCGTGCTGCAGGAGCGCGAGTTCGAGCGCGTCGGCGGCGAGAAGCCGATCCGCGTCAACGTCCGCGTGCTGGCCGCAACGAACAAGAAGCTGGAAGAGGAAGTGAAGAAGGGCAATTTCCGCGAGGATCTCTTCTACCGGCTCAACGTGTTCCCGATCCAACTTCCCCCGCTGCGCGAGCGGCCGGAGGATGCCGAGGAGTTGGCGAAGTATTTTCTAGACAAGCTGGGTACCGAGATGGGGCGCCGTCCCTTGCGCTTCTCGGCCGGCAGCATCGAGGCCCTGCGCGCTTATCATTGGCCGGGCAATGTGCGCGAGTTGCAGCACCTGATCGAGCGGGGGATCATCCTGTGCAACCGCTCGGAGGTGGACATTGCGGGTCTGCTGAATCCGGGTTCGGTGCGAGTGGCCCAGGTGGTACCGGTGGACTTGGGCGAGCCGGCGCGCGCCGTCAGCGAGGGCCGGCCCGTCTCGCTGAAGGAGTCCTTCACTGAAGCCGAACGAGCGGCTATTGAGACGGCATTGGCCGAATGTAACGGCGTGGTTGGCGGCAAGTACGGAGCGGCGGCCCGGCTGGGCCTGAAGCGCCAAACGCTGCAGTCAAAGATGAAGAAGCTGGGGATTTCGCTCGGAAAGTCCCGCGGCGGCGCCCCGGACCCTCCCTCCTCAACGGCCGTCTGAGACAATATTGCGCAGTGCCGGGCGCAAGTGGCTTGCGTGTTGCTTTTCGTCAGGTTATTGGCCAAGTGCCGAAGTCCTGACCTGTTGAGGTGAGCTGCGATGAGGCAAGACGGAACGCCGGTGAGCATCCTGCTGGAGCGCGTTCGCGACTGGGCGGGAATCCAGGTGGACTCGTCGGGTCCGGTGCCGATGATCAGGCTCAAGAATCATGTGATTGCGCGGTTCCCCGACTCCGAGTCCTGCGAGTCAGTCCTGTTCGGCCACCTGCGCAAGGAGGTCCATGACGATCCCGACGAGCTCCCCGAAGGCGTTTGCCCGACCGAAGATTACGAGCGGCTGCTGGTGGACCTGCGGGCTCCGGGAGGCATGGAGACGGCCGTCCGGGCGCTGATGAGCGCCTACATCGCCGCAAAGTCCAGCGGCGAGCGCGACTGGTGGCTGAAGCCCGAGAACATCAAGTCCGACCCAAAGGGCGAGAAGGTCGTCAAGACCCTGCGACGCTACCGGGAGCGCAGCACCGCCGAGAGCTAAGGGCAGACTTCTCCTGACCGTTTGCGTTGACGGGGGGGAAAGCGGACGCCTAGCGTCCGCCCCGCCGTGGCGATGGGGCGCAAGCGCCCGCGCGCCAACGGGGAACAAGACTTGTTTCCATCCCGGTGCGGCCCGGACACCGGCCCATTTAGGACCCTGATCGGGCTCCCACTGGCGCGATGCTTCCCGCCCGAGGGGGCCGGACACCTCCCCCCCAAAGAGCCCCAGTTGCTTGGCTGTTGAGTCCTCCCCCTCCCTCCAGAATCACACGCCAGCTCCGCTGATCGTCCGGATTGACCGTGCGGCGAACCGGATGTGGCTCGGCTTCAAGTCCCTGAAGTTCGGCATCTTCCTGCTGGCCTGTATCGGCGCCGTGTCCATTTACGGCACCATGTTCTACGCGGCGAATGATTCCCTGGGTGACCAGGCCATTCCGCTGGCGAAGGCGCGCGTCTTCAATGCGTGGTGGTTCTTTGGCCTGCTGGCCCTGTTCTTTGTCCAGTTCATCGTGTCCACGTGGCACGTGACAGTGATGAGCTTCACCATCTGGAAGAAGGCGGACTTTGGCCGCTCGAAGAGCTACATAACGGGGCCCGGTGAGGGCCGCGCCAGTGTGGAGATCCCCGCCGGCACGGATCACATCGAGGCCGTGCTGGCCAAAAAGTTCACCCGCTGGCACAAACGCGGAGACAAGTACTTCGCCCACGCGGGCCTGCGCCAACGCATCGGCCCCACGATTGTCCATTCGGGCATCGTCGTCATCGTGCTGGCCGGGTTGGTGCACCTGGTGTTGGACAAGCAGGGCTACATTCTCTCGGAAGGCCGGTTCCTGGCCGCCGAGGGCGAAACCGTGCGCCAGGTCTACACCCCCATTCACCTGGATCATCAGATCAACCCGGGCGGCAACCTGACCGCGATCCCGATTCCCTATGATGTGAAGCTGTTGGACTTTGACGAGATCAAGCACGCGAACTCCGACGCGCCGGCCTACTTCAGCAGCTTGCTGGAAGTGCGCGACCACGCGACGGGCAATGTGCGTGTCGCGAAGCTTGACATGAACCACAGCCTGCGGATCGGCGCCTACGAGTTTCACCAGGCGGGATTCCAGCAACTGCCCCCGAACGAGGGCGTGCGGGTGGACTTCAAGGTCGTCGACGCGCGCACGGGCGAGCTGCTCGGCCTGACCGACGCGGCGATCGACACGCGCGTGCAGGTGGAGGATCTGGATTTGTTCCTGGAGGTGGATGGCGCGCAACCGGGCGACGCGTGGCGAATGTACAGCTCCGAATCGCCGAACGTGCCTGTCGCGACAGGTGAGTTGCTGCGGCCCGCGACACGGGGAACGTTTGTCTACCGCGTGAAGGAATTCTATCCGGACTTTCACTTCACCGAGGAGCTGGGCGCCTACTCGCGCTCGGCCAACCCGGACAACCCGGCTGCCGTGGTTGAATTGTTGCGCAACGGCGAGGCGGTCGCCGAGACGGTGCTGTTCCTCAACCCGGCGTTGCAGGAGTTCGTGCCGAAGGTTGATCCGAACTTCGAGCTGGCGCTGGTGGATGTGCGGGT
>CAZVAQ010000124.1:2617-3836 GCA_964625145.1 uncultured Candidatus Sumerlaeota bacterium | reverse complement strand
GGTTCATCACGATCCTGAGCGTCGTGCGCGAGCCGATGACAGGCTATTACACGCTGGGCGTGGCATTGATGTTCTTTGGCGCGTTGATGACCTTCACCGGGCGCTATCGCGCGCTGTATGGTTATTGGGACGCGGCGGCCAGCCGGTTCCATTTTGCCCTGGTTCCTCGTTTTGGCCGGCGCCCCGACCCGGAGGAGTTCCGCCGTCTCGTGGCGGCACTCGCCGGCAACGAATCATCCGAAGATCCCAACCGACAAACGACCACCCCGCGCGAGCGCGGCACGACCCTGACCGAGGCACCGCAATGATGGTTTCCCCCCGCCACATCCTAGTCCTGTTGGTTCTGATGCTCATACCCTTCACGGCTAAAGCCGAAGGCTCGTTGAGCAGCGACGCAGCCGACCGGCGCTCCACTATTCCGCATGATGCGGCGATGGAGGCGGCCGTGCTCGAGGCGGGCCTGGATGCCATCGCCGTGCGCGGTGAGGGTTGGAACGAGACGCTGTTGTCCTGGGCGCGCATCGAACTCAACGAGTTGACGGGTCGCACCGCCATCCACGGCCAGCATCCCGCCTACACCGTGCTGTCGATGATGTACGAGCCGCAGAAGTGGATGAATGCGAAGATCTTTCCCGTGGAGCATCCCCGCGTCGCGGAGATCATGGGCTTCGAGGACAAGTGGGTTGGCGGATTCGATGTGATGGACAACCCCGCTGTGGGGCAGTTGCGCGCGGAGATGCAATCGGCAGCGCAGCGGCGTGACGACGCCCGGTCGCTCAAGAAGTTGCTGGATGCGGCCCTGCAGGTGCGCAAGCTGGGCGCCGATCGCCCGAACATCTACACGTCGGTCATCCCCGCCGACGAACTGGACCCCGAGGCGGTGCGCGCCCTTGTAGAGAATCGCGAGGCGTTGCGTGAAGCCGAGGCGCGCTGGGCGGAACTCAGCCGCGAGGTGAGCCGCGAGAAGCCATTTCTGGAGGCATCCAGCCGGTTGCTCGCGCGGCCGCACATGCTGGCCGAACTCGGCGGAGGTTTCCGAATCCTTCCCGATCCGGACAGCCTGCGTGGAGAATGGATGGCTGCGCGCGATGCCCGCCCCGTGGCAACGACCACCGAGACCATCGTGCAGCAGGCGTCGCTGGAGCAGCGGCCCAACGTGGCGACCGGCGCGACGGACATTGGCACCGCGGCGTGGCGCTTTCACGAGGAACTGCGACGC
>CAZVAQ010000124.1:0-2517 GCA_964625145.1 uncultured Candidatus Sumerlaeota bacterium | reverse complement strand
CTGCACGACGTGCGCATGCATCCGCTGCGCGCGGTGCTGAACAGCTATTGGCTGAACATTCATGTGACCATGATGTTGATCAGCTATGGCGCGTTCGCCATCGCGGCCGGCGTGGCGGTGGTGTACCTGGTCAAGTCGCTGCTTGGCCGCGAATCCCTCTTCGGCGGCGCTCCGCTGATGGACCTGGAACAGACCGAGGAGTTCGCCTATCGTCTGGTGCAGGTCGGCTGGCCAATCCTGACCGTGGGCATTTGCCTCGGCGCCGTGTGGGCCGACACGGCTTGGGGGCGCTATTGGGGCTGGGATCCGAAGGAGACGTGGGCCTTCATCACGTGGATCGTCTACACGATCTACCTGCACAGCCGCATGGTGATGGGATGGCGCGGGCGCGTGTCGGCCATAGCCTGTCTGGTCGGGTTTGTCATGGTGCTGATCACCTGGCTGGGTGTCAGTTATCTGCCGTGGTTTGCGGGCGGATTGCACACGTATGCGTCGCCGGGGTGAGGGACGGCAGGGACAGCAGGGACTTGGGAAAAGGGAGGGGGGCGCCGGCGGGGCTGTGGTTTGGTTTCCATAGGCATCGCACGATGGATGTTGATCGGCCCTTGTGCCACCGGGGGTGATGTGGTCCTCTGGGGAAAATCCGGGGGCCTCTTGCGATGAACTGGAACAGCCAAACAGCGATTGTCGTCGGCGCGTCCTCCGGGATCGGGGCGGCGGTGGCGCGTCGCTTGGCGCGCGAGGGATGGACCGTGGCCTTGGTCGCCCGCCGCGAGGAGAAGCTGCGCGCATTGGCCGAGGCCATCAATCGCCGCGCCAACGCAAAGGTCGCCCATGTCTATGTCCACGACGTGCGGAATTTCGAAGAGGTCCCTGCGCTGTTTGAGGGGATCGTCGAGGAGATTGGCGGGATGGGGTTGTTGGTCTACGCCTCCGGCACCATGGCGGAGGTCGAGCCCAACGAATACAACTTTGCCAAGGACCGCCAGATGGTGGAGGTCAACCTGCTGGGGATGATGGCGTGGATGAACCAGGCGGCGGATCTGGTCGAGCGCGTGCAGCACGGAATCCTGGTCGGGATTGGCAGCGTCGCCGGCGACCGCGGGCGCAAGGGGCAGCCGGCCTACAACACTTCCAAGGGCGCGCAGGCGATCTACCTGGAATCGCTGCGCAACCGCTTGGCCCAACACGACGACGTGCGCGTGATCACCATCAAGCCGGGCTACGTCGCCACGGAGATGACGGCGCATCTGGGCCCCAAGCTGTGGATGATCTCGGCGGATGAGGCGGCGCAACGCATCGTGCGCGCCATCGATCGCTCACGTGGCGAGGTCTATGTGCCGCGCCGCTGGCGATTCGTCAGCCTGGCGCTGCGGCACATTCCATCGTTCATCTTCAAGAAGCTCGAGATCTGAGCTGGATCATCCGCTCGCTGTGCGGAGCAATCCATGGTGTGGCGAGGCGGTAGGTGTCCTCCTCCGCGCCGCGGCCGGGTTGGCGTATCCACCATTCCTCGGGGTAGAGGTACGTGAATTCGATGGCGCTGTCCATGGAGTTCAGCAACCCGCCAACCATGCGCCAGAGGATGTAACAGATTCCCGCGATGGCGCCAATGGCGAGCGCGCCAATGACGATCGTCTTTGCAAGGCTCTCGACGAATCCGCTGAAACCCGGCCCGCCGATTCCGAAGGCTTGACTGAACGTGGAGTTGCCCGTCAGCAGACTCACTCCCACGACGATCATGGCGCATAGCCACATGACCAGCACAACCAGCAATCCAAGAATCAGGAAGACACGCAGCAAATCCAGGAAAGTCCGCGCGGTGGCCATCGAGGGTTGGCGTATGTAGATGTGCGCACGCAGGGCGATCGAGGCGCCAAGCTGGCCCATCAACACGGATCCAAAACACGAGACGCTGAAACCCAACAGCCCCAAAACCATCCAATAGCCGGAAAAGGGAAGTCCCGAACGCCAGACCGTCAGCGCCTCGATCAACGGCACGCAAAGGCTGACCAGGATCGCCATGGCAGAAACCCGCCAGACGGGGCCAAACGCCAGGCCGCGGACAATGCTTTCGGCCTTCAGCGGCGTGACCATCAATTGCTCCACGGAAAGACCCACGAGGTGGCGACGAATCCCCCACCCCATCAACAAACCTCCCATAAACAGAGAGAGCGCCGCCATCACCAACGCCAGCAGGATGACAAACCACCAGATCTCCGGCTCTGAGAGCCGCGTGGAGAACGCGATGACGCCGAAGCACGCGAGCGTGGCGATGTAGGGCACTGAAGCCATGAAGAACTCGCCGCGGCCACCGCGGCGGCGCGCCGTGAGAAAGCAGGCCACCACGTTTGTCTCGATCCCCCGGCGCCAGGCCCGATCCACCAGCGGAATCGCGGGGATGACACGCCAGCCGCGCACGGGGTTGTCGTCCTGTCCAGCGATCTCACGCTGCGAAGCGGTTGGCCTGGGACGCGGCACAGAGCGATCCGCCACGCGCGGCGCGATGGGGCGACG
>CAZVAQ010000123.1:0-10335 GCA_964625145.1 uncultured Candidatus Sumerlaeota bacterium | reverse complement strand
GTGCGGTTGTCGCCGGTGAACACCCCGACTTCAACGCCGCGGCAAAGGCCATGACCCGCGTCCTTCCGGAATCCTACGAACCCAACGCCGACAATCAACAGATCTACAACGACCTCTACACCCAATGGCGCGCCATGCACGACGCGTTCGGGACCGGAGAATTGAAAGGCGTGATGAAGGGGCTGCTGAGTGCGAGGGAAGGGTGAAAAGCAAAAGCGATAGGCATTTGAGTGAAGACTAAGTGCCGAATATAACCTCCCCGCAGTTCTTGCTGTCTCTGCAGTCCCTGTTGTCCCTGCAACGAAGGAGGAATAAGGAAGGATGTTATTTCCCGGCCTTCGCTCCACTGAAACATTGTTCAATCACGCATGGAACCTGATTGAGGAGGGTGGCGAACCCCGCCACCTCCAGAAGGCGCAGCGCATCGCCAAAGTCCTCAGAAAGCGGCGCTTTAGCGGCTCTTTCGAAATCGAGGCAAAGGTACATGCCGCTCGGAACCAGCCCGAAATGGCCATTGCCACCTTGGAAGAGGGGCTCCGGATTGCTCCGAAGGCTTCGCCGAACCTCCTTCTCTTGGGCATTTTGCAGAGCGATCACGGCAGGCTTCAGGATGCCATTGACAACTTCCATCTGGGGATCGTCCGGTTTCCCGATGAAGGCGATCTCTATCGAATGAACCTCGCGGAATCACTCGCGCGCGCAGAGAGCTTCGACGAGGCACTGTCTACGGTTCGCCGCGTGACTGACCGGGAATGGACATGGCGCGCGAAGCTACTTGAAATCTCGATCCTCAATCGTGCCAATCGACATTCCGAAGTCGAGGCGCTTGCAAAGAAACACCTGGCTGAGACTGCGTCCGATCTGTCAGACGATGAACGATGGCAGCTGCGTCTGAATTTGCTTCACGCGCAACTATCCAACAATCGCGATCCACGGGAAGTTCTGG
Organism: uncultured Candidatus Sumerlaeota bacterium; assembly: GCA_964625145.1. Classification (GTDB taxonomy): domain Bacteria; phylum Sumerlaeota; class Sumerlaeia; order SLMS01; family JAHLLQ01; genus CAYTRP01. The sequence goes on along the minus strand of CAZVAQ010000123.1, from coordinate 9,389 downwards.
CAGAACTTGATCAACTCCCGCGCGAGGCCCGGATCAGCGAGGAGGGCTTGGTACTGCGCTACGAGGCGCGCAATGAATCCGTTCCCGACGGGCTCTATTACAATCTCATGGTCAACTGGGAGCCTTGTCCCGGGGATGATGGAGATACGATTCCCGCAACAGGATGCTTCATCAACTACTCAGTGTTCGGGCGTGACGAGCAACAGGCCCGGGACTTGATCGTCGAGTTGGAGGGACGTACGCCGACTTCCGTCGAGCTGCAGGAAACGCAGGCCCCGGAACCTGAATCGACAGAGCGTCGAGCGGGAGTGACTTGGGTCAGCCCTATGTTCTCGTATGACAGCAAGAGGTCAGGTTGGCTGGGGTGGATCAGAAAGTAGGGTGGGCACAACTCCCCCCTCACCCCTTCCGCCCCGCCTTCTTCCCCGCGCCCTTCCGCGAAGCTCGTGGCTTCTTGCCACCATCATCTTCCTCCACATGAAACCCGATCTTGCGCTTGGGTAGGAGAGGGGGCGACTTGTGGATCTCGTCGCGCAGGAGCCGCATCACCTCGAACAGCGCGCGGATGTGCTCGTCATGCTTGGCCAGCCGCTTGTCGAACCGCTTCTCGATTTCCTCCAGCTTGCTTCGGAGCTGGTCCTGCCCCGCCAGAATGTTGCGAAACCGCACGAAGACCCGCATGATTTCCACATTTACCCGAATCGCCCGCTCGCTGTTCAACACCCCCGACAGCATCGCCACGCCCTCCTGGGTGAAGACGTTGGGCAGCTTCCTCCGCCCCCCATGACCACTTGATATCACAAATTGTGATTTCAAGTTTTCCCACTCCTCCGCGGTGAGCTGGAACATGAAGTCGATCGGAAAGCGGATCGTATTGCGGCTGACAGCCTGGTTGAGGGCTCCGGTCGTAACCCCATATAAATCAGCCAAATCCTCGTCCAGCATCACCCGCTGCCCCCGGATTAGGTAGATAGACTCCTGAATGCCCTCCAAGGTCACGGGAAGCTCATCAATCCTCTCCTCAGCCATCGCAATCTCCCTTTTGAAATCGCAATTTGCGACCTCAAGTTGTGTCATTTCTCCGCGCCGGCTATCACAGATTCGTCATCGCTCCAGCTCGGAACGCGGCACTCGGAACTGCTCTCACCCTCCACTCAATGCGCCCAGGACATGCACCTCTTTATCCGGGCTCACCTTGTCGGCGAGTCCGCCTGCCTTCTCGTTGCCGATGAAGACATTGATGTGTGGGCGGATGCGGTCCTGCTCGTCGACCACGCGAAACCGCAGGCCCGGGAACTGTTGATCCAGGGCCCGCATCACATCCTCAATCGTTTGCGCGTCGACGGTCGTGTCCGATTGGCCTTTGGTGTATTGATGAAAGTGGCTGGACAGATGAACCTGGATCATTCGGCCATGACCTCCACGCTGAGCACGCGCGGCAGATGCTTCGCCACGCACTGCCAGTTCTCGCCTTCATCCACACTCGCCCAAATCTCGCCGCTGGTCGTGCCGAAGTAGACACCGGCGGGATCATGGCGGTCTGTTGCCATGGCGGTGCGGAACACGGTCAGGTACGCGTGCTCCTGCGGCAGACCCTTTTCCTGGCGCTGCCACGTCTTGCCAGCGTCGCGCGTGCGGTAAAGCGCCGCTTTCCCTCCGGGACAAGTCCGCGGCCACACTTCCGTGCCGTCCATGGGGAACACCCACACGGTGTTCTCGTCGCGCGGGTGCGGGACGATGGCGAACCCGATGTCGCCGATCTCGCGCGGCATGTTATCGCCAATGCGTTCCCATCTTCCTTCGCGGCGATCCATGCGGTAGATGCCGCAATGATTCTGCTGGTACAGGATGTCCGGATTTGCCGGATGTTGGATGACGTTGTGTGGATCCTGGCCGTACTCGGGATCCTTCTCCGGCATGTAGTCCGCCACGGAGCCCTTGTTCAACGGCGACCATGTGTTTCCGCCGTCGAGTGATTCGAAGAATCCGCCGATGGACATGCCCAGGTAGATGTGGTTCGCATCACGCGGATCCACGATGATGGAGTGAGTGAAGGGACCGCCCGGTGCTTCGCCTTGATACCATTTCGCAAGCATGGGGTTGTCGTTGAAACCGCTGACCGGTTCCCACGTCGCGCCGTGGTCGGTTGTCTTGAACAGGCCGATGGGAATCGCGCCGGCGTACCATGTTCCCGGCTGCGAGGCATGCCCAGGAGTCAGCCAAAAGACATCCTGCACGCTCTTTCCTTCCTGCCCTTCTTCCGCCTTGGGGAACATGGGGGGCTTCTCCGCTTCGATCCAGGTCTTCCCGCCATCCTCGGATCGATAGACCGTCGGCCCCAAGTGACCCGACTTGCAGCCCATCAGCCACCGCTTCGGATCGCGCGGGTCGTTCATGATGTGGTCGATGATATGGCCGAGCAGGATCGGCCCTTCCAGGCTCCAATCCTTGCGGCCATGGCCCTTCAGGACGAAGGCCCCCTTCTGCGTTCCGATCAACAGTGTTGTTGCTGGCATCGCTACTTTCTCCCTGTGCTGAATGGTATCAGGGCGGGAGAAAAGCGAAAGTCGGTTCCCCATGTCCAGCAGGATTTTACCTCGGGAGAGAAAAATCCGCCAGATTGTATCCGGATTTCGGGGGGTGGCTCGGGGCTATATGCTCCGGCTCTTGATGATGGCCTCGATGTGTGACCGCAATTGGTTGACGGCTTTGGCCCGGTGGGAAATCAGGTTCTTCTCCATTCGGCTGATCTCGGCGAGGCGCAGCGTGAGCCCATCGGGGATGAAGATCGGATCATAGCCGAAGCCATCATCACCACGGGGAGCGAACGCGATCCTTCCCTCCAACACGCCACGACGGCTAATCTCCATGCCTGTGGGTCCATAGAGGCAGGCGACGCAGACGAAGCGGGCGGTGCGCTTTTCCTCGGGCACGTCGCGCAATTCCCCCAGCATCTTCTCGATGGGGTTTTCGCCGATGCCTGCATAGCGCGCAGAGAGAACTCCTGGCCGTCCACCAAGGGCATCCACCTCCAGGCCTGAGTCATCCGCCAGCGCCCACCGCCGCAACCGCTTGGACGCGGAAGCGGCCTTGATGCGTGCGTTCTCGGCGTAGCTGGTGCCGATCTCCGCGACATCGGTCATGTCCGGCCACTTGCTCAGGCTCTGCCAATTCACGGGCAGGTCCGACAAGATCGCGCGGATTTCCTCGACCTTTCCGGGGTTTCGCGTTGCGAGTACGATATTGATCATCTTGTTCCAGTCAGTTGGGACGGCTGTGGGTGCTTGCGCAGGACCCGGCGGCCATCAAGCTGCAGTAATCCCTCCGTCCACCAAGAGACAGAGTCGACCAGCGCCCGGTGTTCCTCCACCAAAATCCTCGCGGAGAGCGATTCTTCCGTGTCCGTGTCCAACACCGGAACAGACCGCTGGCAAATGATCGGGCCAGTATCCATCCCCGTGTCGACAAAATGCACCGTGCATCCACTGATCATCACACCATATTCCAAAGCTTGCTTCTGGGCGTGCAATCCCGGGAAGGACGGGAGGAGGGCGGGGTGCACATTAATGACGCCCTTGGGGAAGGCGGACAGAAAGTCCCCGCTGAGCAAGAGCAAGTAGCCAGCCAACACGACGCCCTCGCAACCGGCTTCCAGCAACGAATCGCGAATAGCCCGTTCATGGGCGGCGCGATCCTTGCCGAATTCGCGCAGCGTCAACACCTGCGTTGGCACACCCGCGCGCTGCGCGATCTCCAACCCGGGCGCGTCCGCGCGGTTGGAAACCACCAGTGCGAAATCCGCCTTGGGCAATTCACCGCGCGCGCTTGCCACCAGCAACGCGCCGAGATTCGATCCTCGGCCGGATATCAGGACACCAATCTTCAAGGCTGTGGGGTCTCCTCACTCGGCCGAACCGGTGTGTAGTCATCCGGTGGCCTTGCCGCCAGAATCATCAAACCGAGCGGATTGGCCAGCAGGCGGGCGAGAAGTGGATCAGCCTCATCCCGATCGATCAGGTTCGTCCCTGCTGCCAGGCGCGCGCGGGCTCCTTCAATTCCCGATACCCCGCGGCGGGCGTCGCCCTCAAGGTTGACGTCCAGAATTGCCATTCCTTCCGACCGAAGTCGTGCGCCCAAATCGCGCAATGTTGCCGCGGAGATGTTGTTCTCGCGCGCCAACCGGATCACCTGCTGCCCCATCTCGATGCTGGCGGTGGCCTGATTGTCCCACTCCAAGCGAAACTTCACGAAGTCAGGCGATGTTGGCGGGGGAGCTTGTGCTTGGAGGCGCTTCAGGTGGTCGGGAATGAACTCGTAGCGTTCCTCCGCGCCTGTCTGGCTTCCCATCGGCGTGCTCATGAATGTACCCGCTGCCTCCAGAATCTGCCCACCCATCACCAGAAGCCGCCCATTTGCCACCAGCGCCGTCTCTTGCGACTGCAGGCTTTCGCGCAGTGACTCTGCACGTTCTTCTGCAGTCGGTGCGGGGACATATTTCCCCGAGCTTCCTCCGAAGAGTCCCGCCAGCGATCCCCCCATGACCAGGTAGATCAAGGCGATCACCAGCGCCAATCCAGTCCCTGCGAGTGTCAGGGGATGGTTCAGGATCCCGTGAATGCCCTTGGATTCGGGCACCGCGCGGCCGATCGGGGGGCGGGAGTCCTGTTCGCCCAGGATTGCATCGAGCACCTTCTCGGTAGCCGGTGCTGGCTTGGGAGGCTCGGGCTTGGGCTCTACTGGTGCAGACGCGCTTTGACCAGAAGTGGTGCGCCCTTTGCCCAAATTCCATTGTCGGTTGTCAGGCCCCGAGGGGCGAGGCTGGGTCATGGCAGTGCCTGCGCGGGATGACGTAACGATCGATGGGTCAGGAAGCCATCGAGCCCACCGAGGGCGTCAACCGCAGGATGCCGCAAACGAGTACGCCGTGACGATTGATGGCCGAGGCTTCACAGAAAAGCGGGTTCACGGATTCCGCGGGGATGCCCTCCACGGCCGGGCGCACGAGTCCGCGCCAAGGGGGGCCGTCTCCCAGCAGTGCCTTTTCGATGGGCTCGGGCAGCTTGTCAGCGGCTCCAAAGCCCAGGAGCGAATAGGCCGCGCGGTTGACCAGCGCCTCGCCGCGATCACCCAGCAGGACGGCTGCAGGGCCGTTGACGAAGACTGAATTGGTGAGGCGATCGGTGAGGACCAGGGGCGTGTCGGAAAACAACTCCACCGTCTGGGAGACCAGCTCCCGGTCGGCGTCGTCGCTCCAAAGGTTGATGGGAAGGTCCATGGCTTGGCGCGAAAGAGTTTGGCAGTCTCAAGGGGATTCGAACCCCTGTTTCCGCCGTGAGAGGGCGGCGTCCTAGGCCGACTAGACGATGAGACCGCAAGCCTTCGACCGTGGCAATCTATGTGGCTGGGGAGGGAGGATTCGAACCCCCGACATTCAGAGTCAGAGTCTGACGTGCTACCAGCTGCACCACTCCCCAGTATGGGTCCCGCCGGTGTCAAGGCCTTGGCGGATTTCCCGCCGAAGCGAAATCGTCCTCGCCTCGGGAGCGCGAGAGTGTTGAATGACCGGGTGTCGGTCAAGCCGAACCTGCATCTGCCTGCAAAGGACTCGCCATGCGAATTCGCCCCCGCCGCAACCGGCTCTCTCCCGCCCATCGTGGGCTTATTGCAGAGACCAGCCTCAGCCCCGGACACCTGATCCTCCCGGTCTTTGTGCGGGAGGGAGAGGGGGTGCGCGAGCCCGTGAGCTCGATGCCCGGCGTGGACCGGCTTTCGGTCGACGAGCTGGTCAAGGTTGCCCGGGAGGCGCAGTCCCTGGGAATTGCCGGGCTGGCCCTGTTTCCCGTGATAGACGACCAGCTCAAGGATGCCGAAGGGACCGAGGGGTGGAACGAGGCGGGGTTGCTTCCGCGGGCCATTCGCGCGCTGAAGCGCGAGGCTCCCGGTTTGCTGGTCATCACGGATGTCGCGTTGGATCCGTATTCTTCGGATGGGCATGACGGTTTGGTCCGGGATGGGCAGATTCTTAACGACGAGACATTGCCGCTGCTCGGCAAGCAGGCTCTGACGCAGGCGCGCGCGGGTGCGGATGTGGTTGCTCCCTCCGACATGATGGACGGTCGGGTGGGGTACATTCGTGATGCGTTGGACCGGGAAGGCCATACGCAGGTGGGCATTTGCAGTTACTGCGTGAAGTATGCGTCGGCGTTCTACGGGCCGTTTCGCGATGCCCTGGATTCGGCGCCGCGCTCAGGGGACAAGAAGACCTACCAGATGAGTCCGACCAATTCGCGCGAAGCGCTGCGCGAGGTGCAGCTCGATGAACAGGAGGGGGCCGATTGGCTGCTGGTAAAGCCGGGGCTGCCGTATCTGGATGTGGTGGCAGCGGTGCGCGCGGCGACGGCGCTGCCGGTGGGCGCCTATCATGTGAGCGGCGAGTATGCGATGTTGCGCTTTGCGGCGGCTGCGGGGGCGGTGGATTATGAGAAGTGCCTGCTGGAGAGCATGATCGCGTTTCGAAGGGCGGGTGCGGATTTCATTTTCACGTATGCGGCGATGGATGTGGCGCGGTTGGTGGGATAGGGGAGTGGGGGAAGTGGACACGGTGGACGGGTGGACGAGGTGGACAACCTGAAGGGGGTGGGCTTGGGGGAGGGGGTGAATTGGGTGGGTGGGATTTGGTGAGGGGCTAGATGGGGTTGCGGGTTGGTTTTGTTGGGGATGGACTTTCTGCGTTCCTCCAATTTGGCCGTGCTTTTTCTACTTGATGCTCTGGTGACTGGTCATCAGACAAGGCGGTTGTATTCTCGAATGGAGAGAGCCAGACCATGGATGACAGCCGGAAGGTTGTGCTGCTGTGCGGAGGGCCATCGGCCGAATACGTGGTCTCGCTGACTTCGGCGCGTTCGGTGTCGCACAATCTTGATCGCCATCGCTACCGGTTGCGCGTGGCCTGCATCGAGGATGACGGGTCGTGGATCTTTCCCGATGAGGTGTGGACGAGCGAGACTCCGCCGTCGCGCGTGGAGAAGCTGTTCGATTTGCTGGATATGCCGGAGCTTTGCCCGGTGGGTTATTTGACGCGGCGGACGCCGGCAGAGGGTCTCGCCCGCTTGCAGCAGTGGGCTCCGGACTTGGTCATCCCCATGATTCATGGGGCCTATGGAGAGGATGGGCGCCTACAGGGTCTGCTGGATTTCATGGGTGTGCCGTACATTGGATCGAGTGTGTTGGCGTCTGCGTTGGCGATGGACAAGCGGCGGACGAAGGATTTCCTGGCGGCGCATGGCGTGAAGACTCCGCGCCACATGGTCATCACGCGTTCCGGTTCGCCGAGCCAGCGGGAGGATCAGTTTGCGGCGGCCGGGCACCTGTTGGGCTGGCCGCTGGTCATCAAGCCCAACCGCGGGGGGAGCAGCCTTTTCTCTGGCATCGCGAATTCGCCCGATGACGTGCGCCAGATGGTCACGCGGGCGTTGGAAGCGGATACAGAGGTATTGATCGAGCAGCACATCCGCGGGCGCGAAGTCACCTGTGCGGTGCTCGATCTGGCGGAGAGCTTTGGCGGGCGCATCGTTTGTCCGCCGACGGAGATCCGGCCGTTGAAGGGGCAGTTCTTTGACTTTGACTCGAAGTATCGCCCGGGTGCGGCGGCGGAGGTGACGCCGCCGGACATGCCGGAATCGACCATCAACCGAATCCAGGCCATGGCGGAAAAGGCGCACGACCTTCTGGGGTGCCGGGGGATGTCGCGCACGGACATGTTTGTCGGCGAGGATGACCAGCCGATCTACCTGGAGACGAACACGATTCCCGGCATGACGCCGACGTCGTTGCTGCCGCAAGGGGCGGCGGCGCTGGGGATCAGCATGACGGCTCTGCTGACGGGGCTGATCGAGGGAGTATTTGAGAGGATCGTGGAGCAGCGGTCGCGGAGAGAGTAAGGACGGGCTCCCCAAACCGCTTTGAGACCTTCCGTTCCGAATCTCGTATCCTGTCTCAACTGTGTGAATGCGGGGCGTGTTGGGGCGGGCAAAAAAGACCCCCCCCCACTTCAGGTTGTGTACGATAAGTCAAGTTGCAGCAAGGACGCACTATGCGTCCTTTTGCCGGAGTCGCGCCTGTTTTTCGGTTTCGAAATTTCGACGGGATTGCGCGCCGTGGGTAGGTGGTAGAGGCTGGTCGTGGCGTACATGGGTGGCGTCCTCTCCTTGGCAGAATGAGAGCACAGGTCGGGGCATGATGGGGGACGGAGGGATCGAAAGGAACGGGTGCTGCATTTCCTACTCTTGCCATTGGGCGCCGAATTTGCTGTCCTTCGTGGCAGACCCGTGGGGGAGGAGAGCCATGATGCTGAAGCTACCTGTATCTGATCGAGGCTACGCCTTGCGCCCGGCCCTGCTGGCCATGGCGACGTTTGTTGCCCTGATCGCCGCGGTGGGGCTGCTGGCGTTTGCCTCTCCCAAGGCAGCAACGCAGGATCAGGAAGTCCTTAACATGACCACCCAGGAGACAGGCCCCGTGACATTCCGTGAGCTGACACCGGAGGAAGAGCGCGTCATCGTGCACAAGGGGACCGAGCGTCCCTTTACGGGAGAGTACAACAAGTTCTACGAGGCGGGGACCTATCACTGCCGGCGGTGCGACGCGCCGCTGTACGAGTCCGATTCGAAGTTCGATTCGGGCTGCGGTTGGCCCAGCTTTGACGACGAGATCGACGGGGCGGTGAAGCGCCTGCCGGATCCGGACGGGCGCCGCACGGAGATCGTCTGCGCGCGCTGCGATGCGCATCTGGGGCATGTGTTCCTGGGCGAGGGTTTCACGCCAAAGGATACGCGACATTGCGTGAATTCCATCTCGATGATCTTCAAGCCGGCAGGTGACAAGTCAGCCAACAAGGAAGTGAAGACGAAGCGGGCGGTGTTTGCAGCGGGATGTTTCTGGGGCGTGGAGTATTACTTCAAGAAGGAACCGGGTGTTGTGGCGACGGCGGTGGGTTATTCAGGAGGCCACGTGAAGAATCCCACGTATCGCCAGGTCTGCACGACGGAAACGGGTCATGCGGAGGCGGTGGAGGTTTTCTACGACCCGTCGAAGACGAACTATGAGACGCTGGCGAAGTTGTTCTTTGAGATTCATGATCCGACGCAGGTGAACCGGCAAGGCCCGGACGTAGGCCGGCAATACCGGTCGGTGGCCTTCTACAGCGACCAGGAGGAGCGCGCGATCCTGGAGAACCTCGTGGGGCAACTGCGCGCGAAGGGCCTCGATGTCGCGACGGAGATCGAGGCGTTCAAGGTGTTCTACCGCGAGCAGGAAGATTACCACCACGATTACTACACCAAGACGGGGAAGCAGCCGTATTGTCATTTTAGGACGAAAAGATTCGATTA
>CAZVAQ010000122.1:3675-10388 GCA_964625145.1 uncultured Candidatus Sumerlaeota bacterium | reverse complement strand
CGATGCTCTCCATCCCGCGCGCGGTGATTCGGTTCAAGCAAGGCTTTGGCCGCCTGATCCGCTCGCGCACCGACCGCGGCGCCATCCTCGTCGCCGACGAGCGGTTGGTGCGCATGAACTATGGGAAACGGTTCTTGCGGTCATTGCCGCCCGTGGAAGTGCACGACGGCCCGGCGGGGGAGGTGTTGGAGAAGATGCGGGGGTTTTTTGAGGGGTAGCTTGGGCGTCCCGCCCAAGAGATTCTTCACGGGCAGGATGCCCGTGCTACTTTCTCAATACACCATCATCCCATCCATCACCGTCTGCGGCGGGATGCCGACTGGGGTGGGGGTGTCTTCGGTGCTCATGATGACGAGGGCGTGCTGGATGTCGTTGCCGTCGCGGGGGCGGGCGATGCGGCCGAAGTAGGTGCGCGCGGGATCGATGCTGCCGCCCATGCCGGAGAAATACTCCGTGCGGTAGCCCAAGCCGTTGCTGCTGCCTTGCGAACCCCAATACCTGATGCCGACTCTTGTGCCCAATGGGTTCGTCACCCAGGAGACAAAGATGGGGTTATGGCCGCTGCCGCTGGTGCGCCAGAATTGGAGGAAGTCGCCTTTTTGCACTTCGTCGAAATCGGTGATCTCGCGGCCGAGGCCGAACTTGGGAATGGCGAGCGCGGCCAGCTTCAGGTCCGGATCCGGATCGTCGGACAAGGTGCCGTACCACACGCGGCGAAAGCTGTGCATCTGGCTGACGGTCAGGCCCGCGATCGTGCCATGGCCATGAAGGGCGTTGTAGTCCTGATAGCCAAAGACGCCAACTTCGAAGGCGGCCCCGCTGCAGTAGGTTGTGTTGTTCCCCGGCTTTGGCGCGATCAGCGCGCCCTGGTAGTAGATGTCGTTCATCACGCCATAGCTGTTTCCCACCCAGCTATAGGTGTAGGTCCCGTTTGTGGGGTACGACTCGTAACGCTCAATCATCCATTTGTTCATGCTCCACGGGGAAGCGTAGGCCTTGAAGTAGATCGCGCTGGCATCCGTGGGCAATACCTGGGCGAAGAACATGCTCCCCGTGGCCGTGGCGTAGCCGTTGCCATTGTTGTCCCACGTGGCGGCGCGTATCACGGAATCATCATCCGCGTCGCGCAACTCCAGCACATAGACCAGGCGCTTCTCATGGAACGCCGGGTCCTTCTCGAAATGGAGCGTGATCAGCGCAACCTTCCCCGGTTCCAGGATTGCGGGGATGTGGGTGACATTCATGCTGACGGTTTGTGCCATGCCGAGGCCGGTCAGCATCATCAGGGCCGCGCATCCCACGGCGGTCATCTTCGCGTTCGTCTCACGGCACATCATCGGCGCCCCTCCCCAAGGCATGACACGTTGATCATGCATGCGATTTCTGATGGTTCGCCGGGCTCCCGCAACAGGAAACGTCACCGCCGGATCAACCGACGATGACGTTCACCAATCGGCCGGGGACGACGATGACCTTGCGCACTGCCGCGCCGCCTTCGAGCTGCTTCTTCACGCCGTCGGTCGCGAGGGTCGCGGCTTCCAGCTCGTCGTTGGAGGCCTCGCGCGCGACGGTCACGCGGTCGCGGACCTTGCCGTTGACCTGCACAACGATCTCGATCTGGTCGAGGACCGTAAGCGCCGGGTCGAACTCGGGCCACTTTGCGGAGAACACCGTCCCCTTCTTCCCGAGGCCCTCCTGCCAGATCTCCTCCGCCAAGTGGGGCGCGAACGGCGCGAGCATGATGCAGAACGCCTCGCGAAGCGAAGCGCTGCTCGCCTCCGCGGCCTTCATCGCGTTCAGCAGTTCCATCAGCGCGGCGATGGCGGTGTTGTAGCTGAGGTTCACAATGTCGTCACCGACTTTGCGGATGGTCTGGTGCAGCTTCACGCGCAACTCATTGGGGAGCGCGCTTTCGTCGCCATTGCGGCGGTTCTCCTCGAAGTAATACGAGAACACGCGGTTGAAGAAGCGACGGACGCCCTGGATGTCCTTGTCGCGGAAATCGCCGCCGTGGGTGTACGGCCCCAGGAACATCAGGTACGTTCGAAGGGTGTCAGTGCCGTGCGCGGCGACGAACTCGTCCGGGTTGATGATGTTGCCCTTGGACTTGCTCATCTTCGCGCCGTCCTTGATGAGCAGGCCATGGGCGCGGAACTTCGCAAACGGCTCCGCCGGGTCCTTCATCTTTGACTTGGCGCTCATGTCCAGCACGCCTGCCGCTGTCAGTGCATGACACAGGAAACGAGTGTAAAGCAGATGCAGCACGGCGTGTTCGTTCCCGCCGATGTAGATGTCGACGGGCAGCCACTTCTTGATAAGCTCCGGATCCCACGCCTGCTTGTCGTCGCGCGCGGATGGATAGCGCAGGAAATACCATGCGCTGTCCAGGAAGTTGTCCATCACGTCGGTCTCGCGGCGGTACTTCTTCCCGTTGATCTCCACGTTCACCCAATCCTCCGCCTTCGCCAATGGCCCGCGGCCATCACCGGGCGAGGAAAGATCCTGCATCGGCGGCAGCAGCACCGGCAACTGATCCTCCGGCACCGGGTGGGCGTTTCCGTCCTCGTCATAGATGATCGGAACCGGGGGGCCCCAGTAGCGTTGACGGCTGATCCCCCAATCGCGCAGGCGGAACTGATGCTTGCGGCGGCCGATCCCCTTCTTTTCCAGCCATGCCACCATCGTCTCGATGGCTTCCTCTTTCGGCAAACCGTCGAGGCTCAATTCGGCATTCGACGAATTGATCATGCGGCCCGGGCCCGACCATGCCGCCTTGCCGGCGAGCACCGCGGCGCGGATTTCCGCCGGTGAGGCGTTCGCATCGATTCCGGATACCATGTCCGGCTGGAAGGCGTCCATGTCCGGATCAATGATGCACGGCACGTCGAGGCCGAACTTCGTCGCGAACTCAAAGTCGCGATGGTCGCCGCTGGGCACGGCCATGATCGCGCCGGTGCCATATCCCATCAGCACATAGTCGGCGATGTAGACGGGGAGCTTGTGTCCGTTGGCGGGATTGATGGCATAGGCTCCGGTGAAGACGCCGGTTTTTGCTTTGTCGACCACCACCTCCGCTTGCTGCGCGGCGGTACTTTGATACTCCTCAACTATGGGCTTCTGCTCCCCCGTCGTGATCGCTTCCACCATCGGGTGTTCCGGGGAGAGTACCATGAACGTGGCGCCGAAGAGCGTGTCCGGCCGCGTGGTGAAGACGGTGATGCGCTCGCCGTGGCCCGCGACTTCAAAGTCCACCTCGCCGCCCGTGCTGCGGCCGATCCAGTTGCGCTGCGCGGTCTTTGTCGTATCCGACCAGTCCAGCCACTCCAGGTTGTCCACCAATCGGTCGGCGAAGTCGGTGATCTTGAAGAACCATGAGGGCAGCTTGCGGCGCTCCACCGGCGTGCCATCGCGTTCGAACGTGCCGTCGGGCATTACCTGCTCGTCGCTGATGACACTGCCGATGGAGGGCGCGTAGTTCACTTCCTTCACATCGCGATAGACATAGCCCGCCTTGTAGAGTTGCAGGAACACCCACTGCGTCCACTTGTAGTACTCCGGCGAGGTCGTGTCCACCTGGTGGCGCCAATCGAACATGAACGCCATCATCTTGAGTTGCTTGGTGAAGTTGCGGATGCTGTTGGGCACGATGTCGGCCGGGTGCTTGCCGATGCGCTGCGCGAACATCTCGCTGTGCATGCCGAATGCGTCGAACCCGATGGGTTCGAAGACGTCGTGGCCCTTCAGGCGCTGGAACCGCCCCTGGATGTCCGCCCCGGTGAAGGCGAAGACGTTACCGACGTGCAGTCCCTCCGCGCTGGGGTAGGGGAACATCATCAGCACGTAGAAGGGATTCTTCGCGTTGTGGACGTCGATCTGGTTCGTCCCGTGCTCTTCCCACCACTTCTGCCACTTGGGCTCGATCTGGGCGGGGTCGTAGATGCGCTCGGTCATGGAGGGCCGGATTCTCCCGGTAAGAGGATTGAAGGGACCGCAGTTGTTGGCGCCGGAGGGCCCGCGGGCAAGCCAAGTCCGGACACCGCTTGGCAGCGCGCCGGGAATCAGGTTGCAATCCGCCGCGCCATCCAGTATCCTCTTTATCTTATATCGGAGGAGGGATATCCATGAACCGCACAAAGCTCAATTTCTGGCTCGATTCGGGGATTCTGCTGCTCTTCCTCGGCCTGCTCTTCACCGGCCTGCTCATGGCCTTCGGCCTCCCTCACGGTATCGGGCGCGACATCACCCTCTGGGGCCTGACGCGCCATGACTGGGGGGACATTCACTTCTGGGTCGCTGTCACCTTTGTCGCCGCCATCGCCGTGCACTTCGTCCTGCACTGGACCTGGATCCGGCGCACCGCCACGAGCAAGCTGATCAAGCGCCCCGCGGTGGTCGCACTTCTGGCAGTCATCGTCGCCATGACCGGCGCCTTCGTCGCCGCCATGGCCAGCGCGCCATCTGGTGAGATTCTTCCCGAAGGCGAGCACCGATACGAACAACACGGCGCGGGAGAAGGGACGGGGAGGGGAATGGGAATGGGGTGGAGGCGGGGGGAGTTCTAGAAGGTGACCCGCACGCACGAACGAATCCCAGCATCGTCGTGGAGTGCGCTGTGGCCGTGAGTCGGTGAGTGATGCTTCAGATGTGCGGACGAGGACGTCTGCACTCCAGGGTGCTCTAGTCCATTCAAAGTACGATCGCGCGATGAGCATCCGAACTCATCGCGCGATTGGTTTTGGATCAGCTATGGAGTCTGCTCACGACTTGCCAAGCGGGAGCTTGGCGCTCCATAGCCTTGCGGTCCCATGGTGTGGTCACTCCATGAACTCAATCAGCTGCTTGCGGCGGCTGGGGTGGCGGAGCTTGTTGAGGGCCTTGGTCTCGATCTGGCGCACGCGTTCGCGCGTGACGTTGAAGATCGTGCCGACCTCTTCGAGCGTACGCGGGAAGTCGCTGCCGCCGATGCCGAAGCGCAGGCGAAGGACCTTCTGCTCGCGTTCGGTGAGCGTGGAGAGCACTTCCTCGATCTTCTCCTGCATCAGCTTGTAGGCCGTCGCGGTGACGGGCGATTGCGCGTCCTCGTCGGGGATGAAATCGCCAAAGTGCGAATCGCCGTCCTCGCCGATGGGCGTTTCCAGGCTGATGGGCTGCATGGCGATCTTGAAGACGCGGCGGATCTTCTCGACCGGCATCCCCATCTTCTCGGCGATCTCGTCCGGGGTTGGTTCGCGGCCCAGCTCCTGCACGAGATAGCGCTGCACGCGGCTGAGCTTGTTGATCGTCTCGATCATGTGCACCGGGATGCGGATGGTGCGTGCCTGGTCGGCGATGGCGCGGGTGACCGCCTGGCGGATCCACCACGTGGCATACGTGGAGAACTTGTAACCGCGCTGGTACTCGAACTTGTCCACCGCGCGCATCAGGCCGATGTTGCCTTCCTGGATCAGGTCGAGGAACTGCAGGCCGCGGTTGGTGTACTTCTTCGCGATGGAGACGACCAGTCGCAGGTTCGCCTCCACGACCTTCATCTTCGCCTCGTGGGCCTGCTTCTCGCCCTTCTTGATGCGCTCGATGATGATCTTCAGCTCGTCGTACTTGTTGCCCGATTCCTTCTCCAGGCGCTTGATGTTGCGCTGCGCCATGCGGAGCTGCTTGTCCAGGCGGATGAACTCGTCGAGCGTCTTGCCGTACTTCTTGAAGAGGGCCTTCGCCTCCGGGCTGTTCTTCTTCGTGCGGCGGACGACGCGGCGCAGGTCGTCCTCGCTCATCATCGCTTCGAGGATCGTGCGGCGGATCTCCTCGTGGGCCTTGTCGATCTGGACGTAGATGTCCTTCACGCGGCCCGCGATCTGCTCCACGATGATGAAGTTCAGGTCCACCTTCAGGAGCAGCTTGTAGATTTCCTCGCGCCGGTTCTCGACGTCCTTGACGGCAGCGTCGCGTTCCTCGCCCTCGAACGTGGGATCTTCCAGCAGGTCGAGCTGGTCCTGGATCACCGCGAAGTGGTCGAGCACCGACTTCAGGTTGTCCAGGATGATCTTGATGATGCGGGCACGTTCCTCCGGGTCGGTCTCGTCCACGTTCGCGCGCAGGATGTCGTTGAGGTTGAACTGCCCGACCTCCACGCGCGAGTAGATGCGGCCCAGTTCCATCGCCGCGATGGACGCGCGGGAGATGGCGCCGAGGATCTCGTGGCGCCCCTTCTCGATCTGCTTGGCCAGGTACACTTCCTCCTCGCGGGTGAGGAGCGGCACCTTGCCCATTTCCATCAGGTACAGGCGCACCGGGTCATCGATGCGCTGGTTGTCGGCCTGCGCGGCCAAGGCCTCGCGCGAGGCGGCGTCCTTCGCGGCCTTCTTGCGAACGGCTTCGACGTTCGCCTTGATCTTCTCAGCCTGCTCCACCTTGCGGCGGATCGATTCTTCCAGGCTCGCGTCATCGGTGGCTTCGCTGGTACCGGCAGGGGAGGGAGCCTCATCGACAACCTCGATCTGCTTCTCCTCCAGCGTCTCCAGCAGGTTCTCCATGTCGCCGGCCGTGAAGTCGTCCGGCAGGCCTTCGTTGATTTCCTCGTACGTCAGCCAGCCGCGCTCCTTGCCCGTCTTGACGAGCTTCTGAATCTCGGGAGCCTGCAGGGCGTCGGACTTCTTCTTCGACTTGGCGGCTGCCGCGGTGGCCTTGGGCGCGGCCTTGCTTTCGGCTGCCTTCGGCTC
>CAZVAQ010000122.1:0-3575 GCA_964625145.1 uncultured Candidatus Sumerlaeota bacterium | reverse complement strand
CCTTCGGCTCAGCGGCCTTCGATGTGCCCTTGGGAGCGGCGGCCTTGGACTCCGTGGCCTTGGCCTCGACGGCCTTTGCCTCGGCGACCTTGGATGCCGTCTTGCTTTCAGTGGCCTTGGCCGCGGGGGCCTTCGCCGGTGCTGCCTTGGCGGCTGTGGCCTTCGGAGCCTTCGCGGCGGCGGCCTTTGTGGCGGGGGGCGCGGCGGCGGGTTTTTCGGTCTTTACGGGGGACTGCTCGGGCTTTTCGGCTTTTGCTTTTTCGGTCTTGGTGGTGGGCTGCTTGCGTGTCCGCGTGGACTTGGTCGATGCGGCCATAGAAGGAGGAATCACTCGGGGATTGGATTTGTTGGTCGGGGGAGGGGGGTCTTCGGCGCGTGAAGGGAAGGTGGGACGCCAGCCAGAAGACAATACTACCCCATTAAGGGAGATAGCAATTTCAAGGCCCGGGAGCGCCCCGCCGCGAAAAGAATCGCAAGACCCGTCAAGCCCAATCCGCAAATCCCCCATTTTATGGGTTTTTATAGAATTGCCGCCCCTGCCGCCACTTCCCCTGCCGGCGATTTTGCAATCGCCACCTGACTCCTCCCCGTGGACGATTTGCGGCAGCGATGCACCCGAAATGGTTCATTCCGACACCCCGAGCCGGAGACCAAGGATGTCCCCAGAGCGCCCTCCCCGCGACCCCCGCCAGCTTCTGGTCGAGATGGACGCACGCCTGAAAGTGCGCGAAATTCGCGAGGCCGACCGCCTGCGCCGCGCCGTCGACACCCGGTGGTGGGAACCCGGTCTCCTCGCCGTCCTCTTCGTCAGCGGCATCGGTGTCGTCTTCACCGTCCTGCAACTCGTCCCTGCAGGAAACGAACTGCTCTACGGATTCATTGTCTTCTGGATCCTGCTGCACGTGGTGACGGTGATCCTGTGCCTGGAGTTCCTCTCCCACAAGTTCCGCGCCCTGCGCCAGATGCACGCCCGGACCACCCGCGTCCTGGACGAGCACCAGGCGGCCCTGAAGGCGATCCGCGATTACCTGGAGGCGCGGGAGGAAGGGCAGGAGTGAGGAAGGGAACGTGCGCCTACTGCAGGCTTTCCAGCATGTTTGAAGCGGCGATGCGAGGATCCATGAAGCCACCCCGGCCATCGCCAAAGAAGTCGTCGGGAGCAACGGGTTCCCACTCAGTGGCCCTTGTAAGGGCTTCGATAGCCGTTTCCTTCATGCCTGCCCTATGTGCTGCCCGGCCACGAAAGTAGAGGGCCATGAGGACCTCTCTGCGAGAATCAGGATGCCGGTCCTCAAAACCTTCCAAGTGCTTGACAGCATCAAAGTATCTTCCGTCGAAGAACGCCGATTCGCCAGCCATCAGGTCGAGGACGGCCGCCTCCCGCCCGGTTGCGAACGGAACGAGCCCTTCAGCAAAACGCCGAGCTTCATCATATGTGGTCTTTTGGGCATGTGCCAGCTCCAAGGTAATCGCGGCCAATTGGACGGAGACACATGCCAGAAAGGCCGAGTCCTCGGGCCAAAGACGGTACGCATCCTGATAGACACAGAATGCCTCGGCTTTTCGGTTCAGGTGATACTGTAGAATGCGGCCATAGAACCACAGTGCGTCCTGTACATCTTCCTCGAAACAGGCGACTTCGCCGGAGGCGACCCTCTTCAGCCAGTCGTAAGGAGGAGCAGGATCAGTCTTGAACACCATGGCGAGCCGCGATGCCCGCACCAACAGGCGCCCCTTCCACGGGTCGTCGTTGTCCAGCGAGGCAGCCAAGCCCTCGATGGACGCATACGATTCCTCCGTGGGCAATGCCCTGAAGTCATTCAGACACTGTCCGACATCGGGATTGTCCTCTGTGCCGGCGCGGCTCAACCCCCTGATGCTTGTTCGTGGATCAGTCGGGGCGAACAGGCGGGGTGCGGGAAGCAGGCCATCTACGGCACCGGGCGACGTCACCGGTTGCGACACGATGAACGCATCGGGATAGCCTTGCTCCCGAAGAATCTGGCGAAACGCGTAGGCTTCAACCCGATACGGGGTTGGACCAATATGAACGGCCCAGCCTTCGCCACGCGGACGAACCTCGACAGGGCCGAAGGCTTCATTTCGCACGGCCTCGGCAAGATCGTGCGCGCCCGGTTCGTCGTCACGCGGAAAGTAACCTACTTGGACAGAATGCTGCTGCAGAAGCGCGAGCGACGAATCCTGATCGACTGCAAGCGACGGGAACGGAGTCGCAAGAAGCACAACACACCACAATATGGCAAGTGCGAGAAGTCGGAGCATGAGCATCATCTCCTTTCGTGCGGAGAAGCTGCGAAGCGGGTCAGCGAATCGAGCCTGCTTCGGTGGGTGGTGAAGTAGTGCGGTCAATGTATCTGGAGGCTTGCGGCAATGGTGGGATTCCTACTTCTTCAGCTGCGGAAATCCGCGTGAACGTGACGGTAATCTTCTCGGCTTCACTTCCATCCTCGTCGCCGTCCTTGATGCCCCACACCGTGACTTGCCGACGCGGCAGCCAGAGACCGTCATGATCACGCCATTCGTACTCATGGATTCCCATCAGCCTTGAGGGCGAGTCGGGGTTCAGTGAAGCATGGGTCACGTATCTGGTAGGATGCAAGGAATCCGGACAGAGACTGAGCTGTATCGTGCTCTCGATCCCTTGCCGACTTTCGGTTCCCGTATAGGTGTAGTCGCCAACGTAGGAATAGAACTCGGCGTCGTAATTCGGAGGAAAGGCAAAATTCAGCCGCCATTGCATTGGAAATGGAATAAACCAACGAAGGCGGGCGTCTCGCTTGAGTTGGTCTATCGGCACTCGTTCCAATGCATGCACATGGCCGCGAGTGGGATCCGGCTCTTCCATGGACTTTGTGATGATGGCAGTGGAATCGGACTTGAGCCACACCTCTTCCGTGAGCCAATAATCCTCTTGGATGTCCAACTCGCGCCCATCGCGGTCGAAGAATGCAGTCTCATCGACCTGCCTCAGGAGATGGGCTTCTTCCCCCTCGAAGGTGAGCACAAACGAACCCTTCACAAATCGATGCGAGAAGTCCGGATCTCTGGCGAGATTACGATAGCGGTCTATGTCGTCCGGCCGCAGGGTCACGCTCATGAACTCGCGTTCGATGTATTCGAATTCGCCCTCGAACACCAACGGCGGCATTTCCAGTTCCGCGGATCGGGCAATCTCGGCATTGGCCTCCATGAGCCGTTCATTCGGAGACATGGCATAGGTCGTCCCCACCCCCGCAAGGCCCGCCAAGGCAATGGGAGCGAGAAGATGCACTCTGGGATGGCGAAACATGAGAAACTCCCTTCAGCAAGGATCGATGACGGGTGCCATGATGTCATACCTGATCTCCACGCATATCCACTCCAATTCCCCTCCAACGCATTGCCCTGTGCTCGGCACCAATTCCCTGTAGCACTGGACGGTCTCTCCGCATTTGAATTCAATGGTCCTTGCACAGTACCCTTGCGCATAGTTTTGACGACCATACGCGTTCTCAGTGATGTAATGTTTCCAAATGTTGTCCCCAAATAGATTGTCGAGTTGGCATGCCTCCCCG
>CAZVAQ010000121.1:9762-10470 GCA_964625145.1 uncultured Candidatus Sumerlaeota bacterium | reverse complement strand
CCCCCGCGCCGACGCCGTCCAGCTCGCCTCCTACCCCACCCGCGGCGAGGCCGAGGCCAAGGTGGCTGAACTGCGCGCCGCCAACCCGGGCATGCCTGTCACCGTCGGCTTTCGCAACGAACGCCACACCGTGCGCGTCGGCGAGCACCCGCTGATCATGAACGCGTTCTTGGCCCGCATCGGCCTTGTCGCCCAGGGCTTCGAGGACTGCTTCATCGTCTGGCAAACCCAGGAGAACGCCGACGTCACCCTCGACCAACTCATCGCCCCGCCCGACGAGCGTTATCGCCTGTCCGGCATCGCCCCCGCCGAGGCCGGCACCCTGCGCGATCCCGCCGTCTGGACCCATTACCCCGGCACCACCCGACCCGACCATTACCGCATCAACACCTACGCCCGCATCGACCGTCTGGTCGCCGCCCGCGAAGGCGAGTTCCCTACCGAAGTCGTCGAGGAGCCCAACTTCCAGCGTCTCCTCGCCCTCGACGAGCAACTCTTCCAGGAAGAGAAGGACATCGTCGCCATTCGCGACGCCTACCTCGATGTCGCGCGCGACGATACCGTCACCTGTCCCACCACGCGCCTGGCCGCGCTGGCCGCCGCCGCTGATGTCGAACATTACTTCGACGGCCGCACCGAAGGCCGCCTGCGTTCCATCCCCATGTACACGACACTCTATCACGAAGCCACCGCCGCGGGCCTCGAACC
>CAZVAQ010000121.1:0-9752 GCA_964625145.1 uncultured Candidatus Sumerlaeota bacterium | reverse complement strand
ATTGGGCACGTCATGGGTACGGCCGGCCCCGGCACCCAGCGGCGAGGCGACCGCCTGGACCAGCCCACCACACGCCAGTCCTCCCCAAACTCTCAGCCAACCCGCCACGATCCAGCTACAGACGCAGCCACCGCCGCGGGTCTTGAACCGCTGCGCCAACTCGCTGCCATTGAGCTATGCGCCCTCCCCATGGAGCTCGCTCGCTCCGCCATCGGCGACCTCACCGACACCCACGTCATGACCGCCGCCATCGCCCGCGAATGGGGGCCCGAATACCGCGTGCACTTCACCGCGCGCCTCATGCAGGCCGAGGCCCAGACCTTCGATCGCAATTACGAAGGCGCTGAACCCTACTACGAAGCCCTCCTGCGCGATATCGAGGAGGCACCCTACGCCCGCGAACGCAGCATGGCCATGCTCTTCCGCAGCATGAACTTCCGCATGCTCGACCGATACGACGAAGGCATCGCCGCCATCGAGCCCCTGCTCGAACTCGAACTTCCCCCGCACGAGGCCTGGCGCTTCCGGACCCGGACCCTCGACATGCCTTCCCGCGCCACATGGCAAGGCCTGCTCAACGCCCAAACCGAGCGCGGCTCCGAAGCCCACCGTCGCTTCCTGCAACTCCACCACGCCTTCACCAAACACGCCCGCGAAACCGGCATGGTCGACCACGAACTCCTGCTCTGATCCCTCACGACAAGAAGCGAGGAACCAATCCGGCCGTCGCCGCCCGGGCCAGCCGTCGCCCAGGCTCTGTTCGCTTCTCCCTTCTTTCAACGAGGAACGAGGAACCAAGGAACTCTCACGCTGCGTGGGGCAGGATGCCCACGCTCCCTTCGCATCACCCATGTCCTGACTGAACACGCGCTCCCCCACCCGGAACCCGGAACTGCTCTATCTAAGACCGCATTTGGCGCCATTCTCCTTGCCCTCCACTCACCCCCCTCACCACAATCCTTCTCCCGGCCGAATCCGCCCCTTGACGGATTGGCTCCCCTCGTCTCCTGTACCCCGACTCCGATGGCAACCTCCCCCCTACTCGATCCCCATTTGTTCCCTCCGCGCCGCGCGCCGCGCCGGCGTCGGCCGTTGGCAGAGGAACTTCTCTTCCATGTCCCCCTTCTGCTCCTCGGCGCCGCCATCGCCTTGTTCTCCGCCCTGATCTTCACCGAACGCCTCGTCACCCCGGACGAACCCCGGCCGCCGCGCCCGGACTCCCGGTTGGTGGACCCCTACTCCCCGCTCCCCAGAGCCTCCGTGGCGCTGGCGCCCGTCGGCGGCCCCAGGCCCTTTGCTCCCTTCCGTGAATTCTTCCAGCGCGACACCAGCGCCGACACCTTCGCCCCGGACATGGATCCGGTGGAGCGCCTGCTTCGCCATGCCGCCCTGCTGGGCGACCGCAAGACCGCCTGGTTCACGGTCGACGAACCCCTGCGCCTCCTGCAGCTCGCCTTCGCCACCGGCCGCGTCCCCCGCGGACCCCTCATGCCGCGGCCCGAGCACATCCCCCTCCTCGCCGAACGTCTCCACGGCCCCGCCCTCATCGCCTTCGACAACCGGATGGGCGCATGGACCATCGCCATCCCCATGCGCAAACCCTACGAGACGCTTCAAGCCCTGGCCGTCGACACGGAAGTCACCCTCGCCGATATCCTCAACGAGGACGACGATCAGGTCCGCCGCATCCAGGAATTGCGGATCTACCCCGGCAACGCCGCCGCCCGCGATCTCCCATACGCCGGCACACTCGTCATCCTGATCCACGATGGGCTCGACGCCCTGTTCATCACCAACTCCATGTTCGAAAGCCGTCGCTTCCTCTCCGGCCTGGCCCGCGGCTATCACACCTACCCGCTCACCGAACTTCCCAATCGCGACGTCCTCCAATGGGCCGTCGACTTCACCCCCGAATGGCGGACGGACCCCGGCGTCGAATCGCGCTTCGTCCTGCTCGCGCCCGCCGCCGCCGCCAACACCACCGCCAACTCCGATGCCCTGCGCATGGGCGAATGGCTCCTGGGCATCAGCGAGTGGGAGACCCTGCGCGGCCATGCCACCCTCGCCGCCAATGGCAACTTCCAATGGCGCTTGGAGGCCAACACTCTCTCCGGCGATCCGCGCCAAGCCACCATGGTCAGCCTCCTCGGCTCCGGCGACGCGCGCCCGCTCCTTGCCCACCTACCCCCCGGCGCCAACCAAGCCATCGCCATCGAGCTCGCCTCGCTGACGGACAGCTACGACGCCTGGCGCGACCACCTCGTCGCCATGGGCTTCCCCGGCGGGGCCGAGGGCGCCGCCCAGGCCGAACGCGACCTGGCCATGACGCTCGGCTTCTGGATCCGCGACTCGCTGCTTCCCCTGCTCGGCAATCGCATCGCCGTCGCATCCTATGGCACCGGCCCCGACCAGACATGGGTCGCCGTCGCCGAAGCCCGCGACCCCCGCTCGGTCGAGCGCATGATCGCCCAAGCCAGCCAGCGCCTCGACAACAAGAACGCCCAGGAGCCCGCCACCTCTCTGGCCAGCACCAGCGCACGCCCGCGCGCTTGGCGCGTCGGCGGCAATCATGTCATCGTCGCTTGCGGCCCCAAGGCCGAGGCGCTCCTCGCCCAGCCGCTGACCGCATCACTGGCCACCACCATCGGGGCCGCACCGGGCGACATCGCCTCCACCCCGCTCGCCCTCTATTCCGCCGACCTGTTGCGTTCATTCGGGCTCACCATTTCGGGTGCCTTCTCCGTCGAGGGCGAATCCCTCGTCCTTCAGGGGACCATCACTCCTCCGGCCCCCGTCGCCACCCGCGAAGGCATCTAGGACCCCGGCGCCTGCGCCTCAAGTTCACAACTCCGATTGCAACCCGTCCCGACTGCATCGCACTTCATCCTCAAGACCAACCCGGATGGAGTCTTCTCATGCGTCGCACCAGCATCGCCGCAACTCTCGCGTTCGTTGCCCTTTCGGGCATCGCCGCCCTCACCGCCTGCGCCACCGGCGCAAACCCACTGCAGGAAGCCACACGGGTCATCCCCGCCACCCAGCTCACACCCGCTGAGCTTGCCGCCATCGAGCACATCCGCGAACAGGCCGCCGACCAGATCGCCCTGGGCAACACGCCGGGCGCTGTCATCGTCGCCAATTCACGCGGCCGCACGTTCGAATTCGAAGCCTTTGGCAACAAGGCCACCGAACCCGAACCCGTCCCCATGACCGAGGATACCATCTTCGACCTCGCCTCCGTCTCCAAGGTCGTCGGCACCGCCACCATGGCCATGCTCCTCATCGAGGACGGCCTGATGACCCCCGAGACACGCGTCGCCGACATCATCCCCGAGTTCGCACAAAACGACAAGGGCGACGTCACCATCCACGACCTGCTGACACATCGCTCCGGCCTCCCCGCCTATGACAATTGGGAACTCGCCGAGGCGATGCGCGCCGACGGCGAAGCCCACAGCAGCGCCCTCATCCGCCGCATCTCCACGCTCGCAAAGCGCTACCCCACGCGCGAATACTACATCTACTCCTGCCTCAACTTCCTCACGCTGGCCAACATCAACGAACGCGTCGCCGGCGAGACACAACACAGCTTCCTCACGCGCCGCGTGTGGAAGCCCCTCGGCATGGTCGACACCGGCTACCACCTGACCCCCGAGCAGATCGCCCGCGTCGCGCCCACGTTCAAGTCACTCCCCAACGGCCGCGACCGCAGCAGCATCCACGACCCGCTGGCCCATTACTATCGCGACGGCCAGGCATGCCCCGGCAACGCGGGACTCTTCTCCACCGCGCGCGACCTGTCCATCTACTGCGAGATGATCCTCAACGAAGGCGAACGCAACGGCGTGCGCATCATGAAGCCCGAAACCGTCAAGCTCATGACAACGATGCACGGCAACTCGCCCTCCTGGCGTGGCAGCGCGGAGGAATCCCGCGGCGCCGTTCCCCGCGCGTTCGGATGGGGCATGTACCGCGATGCGGGTTACTCCCACCCCAGCGCCCCGCCCGAATCCTTCATCGGCCACACCGGATACACCGGCACCTACCTGTGGCTCGACAAGCACACCAAGAGCTACACCGTCATCCTCACCAACGGTGTGTACCTGAAGGATCCGCCGCAAAGCTCCGGCCTGCGCCGCGCCGTCACCCGCGAACTCATCGGCGTCAGCTACGGCGACATCCCGCAGGAAGAACAAGCCACCACCGGCGGCTGATCCAACACCCTCCGAACTTCGCAAGCCCATCCCCGATCCCCGGTCGCCTCCAACGATCGGGGATTCCTCATTCACATCCTTCCTCGCCAATCTCCCTGTCCCGTCCACTCCCGTCCACCAGCGTCCACTTCCGTCCACACTCACCAAACCCTGACCGCTCCACATTCCAAGATCCCAAACTTCCAGTTTCAAATTTGTACCGGGTGAAGTCCCCCGATTTCAGTCATCCGCCTTTTGACACTTTTCGGAATCCCGGAAAGGTCTTGTCTCGGACCATAACGCCCCCCTTTTTCGGGTGAAGCGCAATACGACGCATTCCCACCCGGAGAAGCATCTTCCATGACCAGGAACCTACGCGTGGCAACCGCCGTGGCCTCGTTCGCCGCCATCGCTGGCATCACGCACGCCCAGGATACCGCCGCCGAACCCACTGTCGCCGACCTGCTCCGCATCATCGAGCAACATCAGGCCGACCAGACCATCCTCCTCAACACGCTATGGGTCCTGATCGCCGCGATTCTCGTCTTCTTCATGCAGGCCGGATTTGCCTACGTCGAGGCGGGTTTCAGTCGCGCGAAGAACGCCAACAACATCATCATGAAAAACCTCATGGACTTCTCCACCGGCTCCATCGCCTTCCTCGCCGTCGGATTCGCATTCATGTTTGGCACATCCATCGGCGGCGTCATCGGCATGGGGGACTTCTTTCTCCTGAAAACCGGCGGTGAACTCTACGACAACAGCATGCCCACCTATGCCTTCTTCCTCTTCCAGATGGTCTTTGCCGCCACCGCCTCGACCATCGTTTCCGGCGCCATCGCCGAGCGCACCAAGTACTTCTCCTACATCATCTACTCCATCTTCATCAGCGGCCTGTTCTATCCCATCGTCGGACACTGGACATGGGGCGGCGGCTGGCTCTCCGAACTTGGCTTCGCCGACTTCGCAGGCTCCACCATCGTGCACTCCGTCGGCGGATGGTTTGCCTTGGCGGGCGCCATCGTCATCGGCCCGCGCATCGGCAAGTACACACCCGAAGGCAAGCCCCAGGCCATCCCGGGACATTCCATCCCCATGGCCGCCCTTGGCGTGTTCATCCTCTGGATGGGATGGTTTGGCTTCAACGCCGGCTCAACCCTTGCCGCCGACATCAGCATCGCATCCATCGCGTTGAACACAAACCTCGCCGCCGCTGCAGGAGCCATCGGCGCCCTCATCATCTCCCTCATCTACTTCAAGGCCTATGACGTCTCCATGACGCTCAACGGCGCCCTCGCCGGTTTGGTCGCCATCACCGCATCCCCCGACGTCACGACGCCCCTCACCTCCATCATCATCGGATTCATCGGCGGCATCATCGTCGTCAACGCCGTCATCTACCTCGACCGTTGGGGAGTTGACGATCCCGTCGGCGCCATCGCGGTTCACGGTTGCTGCGGTGCGTTTGGCACCATCGCGCTGGGCATCTTCAGCACCAACAGCGGCCTCCTCTACGGCCACGGTCCCTCGCAACTCATCGCCCAGCTCATCGGTGTTGTCTCCGTCTTCGTCTACTCCATGGTCGCAGGCATTGCGCTCTTCACCGTCATCAAGGCCGCCGTCGGCCTGCGCGTCAGCGCCGAGGAAGAAGAGGAAGGCCTCGACATCACCGAGCACGGCATCAGCGCCTACCCCGACCCCGGCTTCCACACCGAAGCCGCGTGAGCGATCCACTCAAGTAAGAATCCGGCCACGAAGAGGCGCAAAAGAGATCGTCTTTTGTGCCTCTTTTGCCCCTTTTCCGGCATGGAAAACCATCGAACTCGCAACCAACTCGGGACTCAAAGCACGGTACTACCTGCCAATCGCTCTTGAGTACAACTCAATCGTCCGGTCGATCATCGCGTCGAATCCGAACCTCTCTGAATCCGCGCGCGCTGCATCACCCATTCGTTCCCGCAAGTCCTGATCCGCCGCCAACTTGCCCATCGCATCCGCCAACGCCTCATCATCCCCGCAAGGGATGATGAGGCCCGTCTCGCCATCGCGCACTTGTTCCCGCGCGCCGCCCACATCCGTCGCAATCACCGGCAATCCCGACGCAAGAGCCTCCAGAATCGCGTTGGAGAAACCCTCATACACCGACGGCAGCACGAACACATCGCTCGCCGCCAACACCTGCGGCATGTCGCTTCGCTGGCCCGGCATGTGCACAAGGCCCGCCAATCCCGCGCGCGACACGAGCTCCTCCAGGTCACCCCTCAAGTCTCCCTCTCCCGCGATGAACAACCGCGCCGCCGGATGCGCCGAATGCACCTGCGCGAAAGCCTCCACCAACCCCAACTGATTCTTCTGCTCCGACAACCTCCCCGCATTCAGGAACACCACCGCGTCATCGTCCCACCCCGTCTCGCGAAGCAGCGCCCTTCGCGCCTCCTCGCGGTTCACGGCGCGATGCTCCTCCAGCTCCACCCCATTGGTCAGCACTTCCAGCCGCGGCGGCGGATAAGGAGCCAACGACTCGCGCACGTCCTCCGCGACCGCCTCCGACACCGCCAGCATCGCCGTTCGCCAACGCGACAGGAACTGGTCGGTCCTGATCCATTGCTTGCGGCCATACGAGTGCATCGTGTGCACCTGCGCAAAGACGCCGCGCACCCCAGCCATGCGCGCCGCCATGGTCGCCAACATGTTCTGCCGGAAATTGTGCGAATGCACGATGTCGAACTTCTCGCGGCGCATCCACCGTGACAACGCCCACGCCTCGCGCAACGACCACCACCGCTTCACCCGCCGCTCCACCACCCGCACACCCGCCTCCCGCAGCGCCGCCGCGTTCGGCCCCTCGGCCTCGATGCACAGCACCGTCACATCGTGACCGCGTTGCACCAATGCCCGCGTCACGCGCATCAGCCTCAACTGCACGCCACCATTCCTCAACTCGTTGATGACGCGCAGTATCTTCATGAAGAATCCATCAATCCCGACATTCCACCATCTTCCCGCAAATCACCAACCCAAAGTAGCATGGGCACCTTGCCCATGACGCATTTCCGGAGTTATTGGACACCGGAGCAGAGCTTGAGACTCACTGGTCTGGTGCCCATCTTCGCGAAAGAGCCGCTACGACGGACTGGCAGCATGCCCCGGCTACTTGATCCTGAAATCCACACCTGAACTCTCGGTTCAGTATTCGCTCCTTCCATCCGGCGGCACCGGCGCATAC
This sequence comes from uncultured Candidatus Sumerlaeota bacterium, assembly GCA_964625145.1. Lineage (GTDB taxonomy): Bacteria > Sumerlaeota > Sumerlaeia > SLMS01 > JAHLLQ01 > CAYTRP01. Next base: position 2,333 of record CAZVAQ010000121.1, on the reverse strand, counting down.
TCCGGCAGATAACCGCCTGTTGCCTGCTGCAGGAAGAAATCCCGGTTCGACTCCACCTCGCACAGCCACTGCGTGCGCGCCGGCTCGGGCAACTGCCGTGCGATCTTGCGCGAGAGGCGCCGCGCCTGCCGAGCGATCGCATGATCCGCAGGCACCGCCTCGTCCGAAATCCACGACAGGATCGCCAGCGCCCAATCCGGCAGGTTCAACAGGTCATTGCACACGACAGCCAGGTTGTGCGCCGCCGCCAGGAACTGCTGGTAGCTCTCCTCCTCCTCCACCGCGGACTGCAACAACGCCCGCGCCGTCATCAACGCCCGGTCATGATTCCGCCCCAGCAACACGGAAATCTCCACAAACTTTGTGTACGCGAAGTTGCGAATCGGCAGCGCGACCACGCCCACGACCTCGTCCGCCACGATCATCGCCTGCTCGATCGCCTCCGACGCATCCTCGGCACGGCCGCACACCGCATTCATGTACGCCAGGTTTGCCTGGCAGATCAGCAGCGGCGTCTTGTCCGACAGCGTCTCGGCCAGCAGCACCGCCTCGCGCATCTTCGGCAGGGCGGGATCAACCTCCGGCCCCTGCTGGCGGCTGAATATCGACGCGGCTTCCCGCATCAACTGGCTGATTTCGCGTCGTCTGGTTTGTTCGCTCTCCATCCTGCGAACTCCCACAAATCGCCGCATATCACCGCGGCGGAATCACTTCATCACCTCTACAGCATCCCCTCAAAATCCCCAGCGTGTCAACGCCCCCTTCATCCTTCATCCCTCTCTTTCATCCTTCGCACCTCAACAGCTTCGCCTGCTCACCCCGCTCAATGCGCGCCACAGCGTCGTGATTGTGGATGCTCTCGAAATTCGTGCACTGCACCCGGTACCACGCGACAACGCCCCGCTCATGGTAAGGCGCCAGCTTCAACGCCACATCCCGCACGATGTCCTCCACGAACTTCGGATTGTCGTACGCCCGCTCCGTCACATGCTTCTCGTCCGGGCGCTTCAGGATCGGATACAACTGGCAGCTCGCGCTCGCCTCCGCGATCTCCACCAGATCCTCGAACCAGATGAACTCGTTCCCCGTCGGCCGCAGCTCGATCGCAATGCGCGAACGTTGATTGTGCGCGCCGCGATCACTGATCTCCCGGCTGCACGGGCACAAGCTCGCCGCGTTCACCACCACGCCAATCCGCTTCTCCACCAAACCCTTGGCATTCAGCGCCGCGCCAATGTGGCAGTCATAGTCCAGCCGTCCCACGATTCCCGTCACCGGCGCGGGCCGCTCCAGGAAGATCGGAAAGCGCACGTCCAGATATGCCGTGTCCGCGTCCAGCGCCTCGCGCAGATGCAGCAGCACATCGTCAATCCCCTCCGGCCTCAGCTCGTGCTGGCGCTCCTCCAGCGCGATCATGAACCGCGACATGTGCGTCCCCTTCTCATAATGCGGCAGGCTCACCCGCATCGACACCTCCGCCACCGTATGGCACACCCCACCATCCCGCAGCGGAATCTGCAGCGGATAGCGGATGCTGCCCACCCCCACCTCATCGATCGCGATACCCCGCGGATCGGGAGTGCGTTGGATATCCGGCAACGCCTCGACACCAGCGTTCACTCGGGAGTCTTCGGTCAACGGAACCATCACTCAACGTCCTTCCTCGGGGAAAAACCGCCACGAATCGCAGATGGAAAACCACGCCCCAACGGAGCACATCCCGCCGCTCCCCACTCCCAACCTCTCCTGGTAAACCAGATTTGAGCCAATACCGAAAAACCCTACTTCAGCCCCTTTAGCATCGGCTCCTCGTTGATCCGGTAAATCCCCATCCCGTCCCCCAAAGGAATCGGAATCGCCCCCGCCGTCTTGGCATAAAACTCCGTCGGCCCCGCCCCGCCAATCACCGCATACGTATACCCCAGCGACAGCAACCCCCCCAACGCCGCGATAAACAACGCCTTCCCCACCCCCTTGCCCCGCATCGACTCGTCCACCCCCGTCGGCCCGAAGTAATTCCGCCGCGTGCACTCATAGGCCGAAAACCCCACGATCTCCCCCTCCTTCAGCGCCACAAACGCCGTCACCGGCTGATGCGTGAAGGCCACCGACACCTCCTCCGCCCAGGAACGCGGGAAATCCGGCGCCTCATGCGCATGGATGAAATCCCGCAGCTTCCCCTGCCACCAAGGATGCGGCCGCATGATCGTGATCCCCTCCCCCTTCAGCCGATCCAACAAATCACCCACCGGCGGCAGATTCACCAACGACACGAGCATATCCGGCATGGCACCCTCCTGAAATCCAAAACCACCCCCCCAACCAACCACACC
>CAZVAQ010000120.1:0-10493 GCA_964625145.1 uncultured Candidatus Sumerlaeota bacterium | reverse complement strand
TTGTCTCGTCCTCGCCAACGCCCCAACACGATGAACAGCCCTCAGCGAACTTCGCGCAAGGCGCGCGAGGCCGCGGAGAAGAAGCTGATCGAAGCGCCGATCCCGGTCGGGTTGCGGCCGGATCGTGACGACCAGGACTCGCCCGCGCTGCGCACGTTCTTTCCGGAGTGCGAGCCGCTGGAGGAGTTTCATCCTTTCCAGGTCGTGAGCGATTTCGAGCCGGCGGGTGACCAACCGCAGGCGATCGAGAAACTCGTGCAGGGACTGTTGAATGGGCTCCCCGCGCAGACTTTGCTGGGCGCGACGGGAACGGGAAAGACCTTCACCATCGCGAACGTGATCGAGCAGGTCAGCCGGCCGACGTTGGTGCTGGCGCCGAACAAGACGCTGGCGGCGCAGCTCTATCGCGAGTTTCGCGACTTCTTTCCGCACAACGCGGTGGAGTATTTCGTCAGTTACTACGACTACTACCAACCCGAGGCGTACATCCCGTCGTCCGACACGTTCATCGAGAAGGATTCGTCGATCAACGACGAGCTGGACAAGCTGCGCCTGAGCGCGACGAAGTCGCTTCTGGAGCGCCGCGACGTGATCGTGGTGGCCAGCGTGTCGTGCATCTATGGCATCGGCTCGCCGACGGAGTTTCATGCGCTGTGCCTGTTCGTGCGGGAGGGGGACCAGATTCCGCGCGAGCAGTTCCTGCGGCGCCTGGTCGAGATTCAGTACCAGCGCCACGAGACGGATTTCTTTCGCGGCACGTTCCGCGTTCGCGGCGACACGGTGGATGTCTTCCCCGCCTACGAGGAGCGTCGCGCGCTGCGCATCGAATTTTTTGGCGACGAGATCGAGTCGCTCCACGAGATTGATCCGCTGACGGGCGAGAAGCTGCGGCGCGTGGCGCGGGCGGCCATCTACCCGACGACGGTCTATGCCACGCGCAAGGACACATTGGCCCGCGCCATCGGCGACATCGAGGCGGAGCTCAACGAGCGGCTGAAGGACCTGGAGGCGCAGAACAAGCTGGTTGAATACCAGCGGCTCAAGCAGCGTACGGACTTCGACATGGAGATGCTGCGCGAGATGGGTTCATGCCCCGGCATCGAGAACTACTCGCGCCACCTGGCCGGTCGTGCCCAGGGCGAGCCGCCGTACACGTTGCTGGATTACTTCCCGGACGATTTCCTGATGGTCATCGACGAGAGCCACATCGCGGTACCCCAGATCGGCGCGATGTTTCATGGCGACCGGAGCCGCAAGGAGACGTTGGTGGAGTTCGGTTTCCGGCTTCCGTCGGCGCTGGACAACCGGCCCTTGCGATTCGAAGAGTTCGAGAAGCGCGTCAACCAGGTCATCTTTGTCAGCGCAACACCGGCGCAGTACGAGATGCAGCGCAGTGGCGGCGTGATCGTCGAGCAGATCATCCGGCCGACGGGTTTGCTTGATCCCGTGATCGAAGTTCGTCCCGTCGAGGGGCAGGTGCAGGACCTGATTCATGATGCGAAGTTGCGCGCGGCCCGCGACCAGCGCGTGTTGGTGACCACGTTGACGAAGCGTTTCGCCGAGGAGTTGACCGAGTACTTGACCGAGTCGGGGCTGAAGACGCGCTACATGCACTCGGATGTGGAGGTGCTGGAGCGCGTGGAGATCATCCGCGAGCTGCAGACGGGTACCATCGACGTGCTGGTTGGGATCAACCTGCTGCGCGAGGGGCTGGACCTGCCGGAGGTGTCGCTGGTCGCCGTGCTGGACGCGGACAAGGAGGGCTTCCTGCGCTCTTCCGTCTCGCTCATCCAAACCGTCGGCCGCGCCGCGCGCAATGTGGATGGCACCGTCGTGTTGTATGCCGACCGCGTGACGCGCTCCATGCAGGAGTGCATGGACGAGACGAACCGGCGCCGCGAGAAGCAACAGGCGCACAACGAAGCCCACGGCATCACGCCGCAGACGATCCGCAAGGCGGTGCGCCGCGCGATCGAGGTGGACTACATGGACTTCGAGGAGCTGCCGATGGGCCTGGTGGCGGAACCGGAGGCGGAGTACCTGACCCGCGGCCAGATCGAGAAGAAGATCGAGGAGCTGAAGAAGGAAATGCGCACCGCGGCGCAGCAGCTCGATTTCGAGTTGGCAGCGGCCCTGCGCGACAAGATGATGCAATGGAAGGCGAGGCTCTGAAGCAATCCCGCGGACGTGCGCAGCCATGGAATGCCTGTGTCCCATTGTCCTCCTGTTCATGCTCCTGACGGTGGGTTACCACCAGCTTTTCGGCCCGTTCTTCAACAAGCTTTTCGGCCTCGAGGAGTGGGACGCAGAGGAGTATGATGATGAGGATGATGATGCGTTCACGGAAGAGGAACCGGATTGGGAAGATCCTGATGAGGAAGTGGCAGAGTCGAAGCGCGAGCCGGTGGATGTGCGCGCGCTGTTGGATTCAAGTCTGCCGCCGGATCAGTATGTTGTGTTTCATGATGTCAGCTTTGCAACGGCGCCCGGTCGCGAGGGCGTGAAGAAGCTGCAAGTGGACCATGTGGTGGTGGCGGCAACGGGTTTGTACTGCATTCGTGTCCTCAAGTTGGATGGCCAAATCGACGCTGCGGCAGAAAGAGTGTTTGATTGGATCCATTGGCCAGTAGGCAAGCGGATGAAGCACATTCCAAATCCGGTCGGTGAAATCAGCGCCACGGCGCGTCGTCTGGCGCGGAGGCTTGGCCTGCAGCCGCGGCAGGTCGTCGGCATTGTGGCGCTCGCGGGGAGCGGCGTTCTTGATGGGGTCGAGTCGCCGTCGGGTGTGTACTATGCGTCGGATTTGCCGGCGACGTTCGAAAGGCGATGGAAGGAGCGATTGACGCCGAGTGAGATCGCCGAAGTGACGAAGCGTTTGGGGGCGGGATTGAACTGAGCGGGGGCCGGGTGGACAGAGCGGACGAGAGCAGAGGAGGTTGCTGGATGGATCGGCTCACACCAGCGTCTTCAGCACCGTCTCGCCATCGGATTGCTTGTGCAGCTCGAAGGCGTCGAAGAGTGTGCCGTCGACCATCCATGCTTCCATGCGCAACACGTTGCCATTCACTTCCGCGACCTGGTACATCTGGCGGTCCTGGCACAGCTTCTGGAACAGCTCCGTGCGGTCGGAATTGATTTGATACATCTTTGCGCCGGAGACGCTGGTCACATACACGCGGCCCGGTGCGTGGTCCGGTTGGAGGAGCGAACCCTGCACCTTGCCGGTGCGGCTGTAGGCGTGGTCGTGTCCCTGCAGGACCAGGTCCACCCGTGCGTCGTCGAGGATCGGTTCCCACATCGCGCGAATCAGCGGGTTGTCGCGTGTGCGCACGCATGAATGCAGGGGATGGTGGAACATGACGACGGTCCAGCGGTTCGGATTGTCGGCCAGCGCGACGTTCTGCAGCCATTCGGCCTGCAGCATCGTGTCGCGCATGGAGTTCAAACCGATGAATCGCACGCCCTGCCAATCGAGCATCCACATCGCGCCGCGCAGGTCGGTGTTGGCGTCAAGACCCGTGGGGCGCGTGCGAAACTGCGCGGCCCAGAAGGGCGTGATGCGGCTGACCACATTCCCGGTGGGCGTGGCGTATTCATGATTGCCGGGCACGGCCAGGCAAGGCGCCGAGCCATGAATCCAGCCGGCCATGGAGAACCAATCGCGCCATTCCTCGTCGCTGTCTGCAACGTTGACCAGGTCGCCCGCGTGAAGGAGGAGCTGCGCGTCGGGGCATTTGCCGTGGGCGGCGCGGATGACGCGCGGCCAGCGCAGGTTCAGGCTGTTTTGCGCATCACCCAGAAACAGGAACTTGAACGGCTCGGGCGTGAGGGCGGCCGTCCGGAAATGATTCCATTCCGTGTAGCCGCGCTTCTCGACAATGCGCCACGCATATTCGGTGGCCGGTTGCAGGCCGCGCACGGTTGCGTGGTGATAATACACCGTACGGCCATCAAGTGTCTCCAGCTCCTCCTTTGTCGAATTGACGCGAACGATGGCCGTCTCGTCGCGGTCGAAACTCGGATCGGCGCTGACGGCGATCACCTCCACGCGCTCGGCGACCGGCACGTAGTCGGTACGCCAGGTGAGCCCGACACTTGTGCATGGGTCGTCGGTGATGGTGAGCAGACGGCGGCGCGGTGCTTCCTGCGTCTCGATGGCACGCAGCGAGCTGGGAAAATCCTTCTCGACCAGGCTGTACGTTGCAGCGGCTCCTGCCAACAAACCACCCGCGCCTCCGATGAGGGAACCGGTGAGGAATGAGCGGCGGTTGAAGGGCTTCTGTTCGGACATGCTTGGTGACAGTGCGTGGTGTGGGAGTTTTCGTGCGGCCGCGGCGAGTTGGCTCCCGTCGGCACGCTGGGGAAAGATAATTGCAAGCCCGGCGCCACGCGAGGGGAAATGGCTGGGGGCTGGACGGGCCTTGACGAATCGCGCGCCGGATGGATCACTTGGCGCCACGGAGGACAGCCATGGCTGACTTCAACGAGAGGCACCCCCTGACCGCCCCGGGCCGGTACTACACCGACGGCACGTGCGCGGAATGCGGCAGTTGCCGCTCCATCCTGCCTGCGTGCGTGAAGCACGATCGCCAGGGCGGCGGTTTCTATTTTGCCCGCCAGCCGCAGACCGACGAGGAGATCGCGCTGGCCGAGGAGTGCGTGGCCTCCTGTCCCCACGACGCCATGGGCAACGACGGCGAGGAGTTCGACTGGGGGCAGACGGTCACGGCCACCACAACCACCCCATGCGACAGCCCCACTTGCGGTCGTCCGTGGTGGAAGATGTGGTAGTGTTGATGGGAGAGTGATCGATTGAAGCGGGGGCACCACAAGATGGCCAGCTTTGCTCACCGCCACCCGCTGAACGCACCCGGCAAATACTACGTCGATAACCAATGCATGTTCTGTCATGGCTGCCGCCACGCCTTTCCCGAGTGTTTTGGGGGAGAGGAGAAGGATGTCTCGTATGTGATCAGGCAACCCAATACGCCCGATGAGATTGCCCGCATGCAGGAAGTCATTGACGGTTGTCCGGTCGAGGCGATCGGAGACGATGGCGACCAACACGATTGGCAGACGGCACCGCCCACACGGTATGATGTGGACTCACCACCTCAACCGACCCATCCGGAGCCCAAGCGGCCATGGTGGAATTTTTGGTAGTGGGGATTGTGTCCGTCGATCATTCTCATTACTGCGCGGACCCGGCGAATTATCAAATGGGTAGATCAGACCGGAGGGGTAAGGCCCCATGAAGACAGCCATCCCAATCGAGTTGCCAATGGCGCGGGTTGCGGCTTTTTGCCAGCGGTGGGGGATCGTGCGTCTGGAGCTGTTTGGAAGCGCCGTGCGCGACGACTTCACCGACGACTCGGATCTCGACTTCCTGCCGACATGGTCGGAAGGATACCGTCCAGGGCTGGGGGAGCTTAAGGAAGCCGAAAGTGAGCTAGCGCAGATCGTCGGGCGTCCCGTGGACTTGGTATCACGTCGAGCGGTGGAGCAAACCCCCAACCGGCTCCGGCGAGAGTCCATGCTGGCGACACGCGGGAGATTTATGCAGCGTGATCCAAGGGTGCGAGAGCACATTTCCACTTCTTGTGGACGCCTTTGAAGGCACACGACAGCAGGCACTATCCGCCACTTCTTGTCGGTAATGATCCCGGCAGCGATCACATTTCATTAGCCCCGTATCGTCCCGTTAGGGCGATGCGGGGTCATGTATGCAAAATAGATCGCATCCCGGATGGGATGCCACAATGCACTTCAACCATACGGTATTGGCACAACTCAACTGGCGTCCCTCCGGGGCGCGAATCAATTGTCGCTGCTAACCCCCCATCGCCCTATCGGGACGATGGGGGGCTATCAAGCTGTGGTCCCTACCGGGACCACTTGCGAACAATGCGCGAATCGGGGATGGAAGATTGATCCAGAGACAACGACATGCCGCAAAATGCGCGATTGTTTCAATCCTCTACAGACCCCTGATCCGCACGCCCTGTGGCACTTCTCCAAACCCACCACCCTATTCATTGAGCGCCGTCTGCGCCTTGGCGACCCATGGGCTTCCGGGTTCGACCTGCATTGCGGCGAAGAAGTGGCGGCGGGCGAGTTCGTTGACATTGGCGGCGCGCAGGGCGATGCCGAGGTGGTAGTGGGCCTCGGCGTCGTTGGGAACCATTGCCACGTAATCAACCAACGCATCGGCGGCCATGCGAATGTGTCCCAATCGCAACAGGGCCAGGCCGCGGATCTTGTCGGCTTCGGCCAGACCGCGCGTCTTCACCATGGCGGGTTGCGGCGGGCGGAACATGACGCTGCGCGAGGCGGCGCACAGGGCCGCCAGATGATCCTCCTTCGCGAAGAACTGCCGCGCGGCGGCGAGGTCGCGTTCGGGGTCGGGATGTTTCGCCCGGGAGAACTCGTCGGGCCATGGGCTCTCGCGATCCACGCGCTCCCATGCCTGGATGAGGGGTTCGAAAGCCTTCTCCAGCGAAGGCCCATTCTCTCCCTCCGCGGGAAACCATTCAACGGCATCGCCGGGCGCCAGCGGACTGTCTTGCAGGTTGAAGAAGACGCGCTTTGGTTCGATGGCGGCGTAGGCAAAGGGCGCCGTGGGGGCCACGCCGGGCACGTCGAGAGGGAGCCAATCTGCTGGCTTGGGGATGCTGGCGACACCGTCCTGACCGACGCTGACGACGAGGAAGCCTTCCAGCCCGACGGGGATGACGGTGAGCGGCGCGGTAGGAAGGAAGGGATCCTTGGCGTGCTTGGAGAAGGCCCCCACGCCGGACAGGCGGCTGCCATCGCGGGCGATGAGGGGCAGGAGCTGTTGTCCGACGGCAGCGGGGTACACGCCGTGAAGCTCGCGGAATGCGATGGCCTCCTCGGCGATGGCCTCGGCGGACTGACGAAACTCCGCCTGAATGGGTGCGATCTGGCGCGCGCGGATTTTCTCGCGCTGGGCAAATGCAAACGCGTCAATCCACGGCTTCAGCACCGGCAGCGCCGCGAAGAGCAGCGCGAACAGGGCGACAATCCGCACGCTGCCAGGATTGTTGGGGCCCGGGATGATCAGGGCGAGGAGCGCAATCGCTGCGATCGGAATGGCCATGATGGCGCCGATGGCATACGGCGCGCCGGCCAGCGTGATCACGACGCTGGCGATGGCCAGGAACAGCGCGAATCCGGCAATGCGTGGCATCAGGGGGCGCCTCTACCGTTGATGCTTTGCAGAGGCGCTCCCCGGTGTCGATTCCATCTTTATGCCGCGGGCGGATCAATCGTCGCGGTCGTTGTCCCGCTCGGCCCAGCGTGCTTCCAACTGGTTGTTCTTGAAAGTTCCCTCAACCTCGACCTCGTCACCAACGGCGAGCTGCCCGATGGTGATCTTCCCCGCGTCGTCATCCTTCAGGATCGTCTTCTCCCCGATCTTCACCACCACGCCACCCACCGTGAAGGAACGGTTGGCCGCGTCGACGGAATCGACGATGCCTTCCACGCCATGGTCATTCTTCTTTCCGATGATCGGCAGTGGCTTGCGCTGGACTTCAACTTCCCGCGCCTCCCACTGGCCCTCCTTGACCACACCCTGAATCTCGACCGTCGAGCCCACCTTCAAGTCCCCGAGCTGGGCCGGCCGGTCGTTGGGGAGCTCGATTTCTGTCTGGGGGGTCACGACGATCGTGACGCCGCCGGCCACAAATGTCCCCTCCTCCACATTGATGGAGCTGATGGGTGCCTCGAGCTCATGGACCGGATCCGGGCTGTTGCCTGCCACGGCGAGAGAAACAAAAGTGAAGAGAAGCGCGGGTGCGACGGTGTGACGAAGTGTCATGGTGATCACCTTTCGGCATCGATTCGGCGTTGGGACTGCCATCGTGCTTCTCGATTAACGAGCAATGGCCATGCCTCGGCACCATCCCGCCGGGGGAATTGCCCCTTGCGTGGGGGGCGAAAACGGGGAACCTACCCCGGTTTGCACCCTGACCAGTGCCATCCCATAAAGAGCGGACCTGCCCACTCGTGACCTATCCCTTCCCGGTTTACCCGCTAGAAACTCCCGCGATGCGTCCGCTGGAGATCATCCCAGTCCAGGACCAAGGGCGGCAGTTCCTGTTGGTGCGCGATCCGATGGGGGTGTTGCCCGGCATGGCCGCGTTGCCGCCGGACCCGATCATCATCGCCATCCTGCAACATGCCGACGGAACAAACGATGTGGCCAGGATCGCCGAGGAGGCGCGGAACCTGAGCGGGATGATCATCACCGCCGACAAGGTCCGCCACGTGGTGAAGGAGATGGATGGCGCGCTGCTGTTCTTCAGCGATGCCTTCCGCGACAAGTGGCAGGCGCGCCAGGACGAATACCGAAAGCTGCCCGTGCGCCCGTTTCGCTGCTTCGAGAGCACCGACCGCCTGCTGATGATGAAGACGCTGGGCGATGAGTTCCGCCGCCACAAGATGGGACGCAACTCGCCGCCGGAGAAGTTGCCGCTCCCGGCGGGGAACAGTGTGCGCGCGATCCTGGCGCCGCACATCGACTACAAGCGCGGTGGCGAGACCTACGCGTGGGCCTACCAGGCCATCGAGCAGCACACCCGCGCCGATACCTACATCGTGCTTGGAACATTGCACCGGCCCGCGTCGCACCTGTTCATCGCGACGGACAAGAATTACGACACGCCGTTTGGCCCCGTCGAGACCGACCACGCGATGTTGGAAGAGCTCAAGGCGCTCTATCCTCACGAGCTGATGGCGGAGGATTACCTGCATGCGGACGAGCACACGATCGAGCTGCAGGCCGTGTATCTGAAGAAGGTGTTGGGCGACCGGCCGTTCAAGATCCTGCCGATCCTCGTTGGTTCCATTGATGATTATCTGGTCCTGAATCCGCCCGTGGTGCCGCACGAGGTGGACGAGGAATTGTCGGCGATGATCAAGGCGTTGAGGACGTTGCTGCAGAAGCACGGCGAGAAGGTTGTCCTGATCGGTGGCGTGGACATGGCGCACTGCGGCCCGGAGTTTGGCGACCAGCAGCCGAACACCGAAGAGATCGAGCGCGCCATCCGGCAGCAGGACGAATCCGCGCTGGCCCATGTCGAAAGCGTCAACGCGACCGGCTTCTACGATACGTTCCGCCCGTCGATGAACGAGCGGAAGGTGTGCTCCATCGCGCCGATCTACACGGTGCTGGCCGCGCTGGAAGGGATGGACCTGAAGGGCCATCGCCTGAATTACCACCAGGCCAACAGCCCCGACCGCAACACCATGGTGACCTTCGCCAGTGTTGCCTTCGCCCCCGACAAGCCGGCATCGCGCATCATTCTAACCGGATGAGATCGATTCACCACGAAGGCACGGAGGACACGGAGAGGGGGAAGGATAAAGGATGAAGGAAGAGCCATCCAAATTCGGATCTTGCTTTCTGTGTCCATCTCTTAAATCTGTGGACAAGAGGCTCTTCCTCCGTGACCTTCGTGACTCCGTGGTAAACCTGTCCCTTCCCAATTCCCATATCCTAATTCGCAGAATCCAACATGAACACACCTGAACTGATCCGACGCAAACGCAGTGGTGGTTCCCTCGAGGCGGAGGAGATGGAGCAGCTCATCGCCGGCTACCTCGCGGGCGACGTGGAGGAGTACCAGATTTCCGCGCTGTTGATGGCGATCTACTTCAAGGGAATGGAGCCCGACGAGGCGGCGGCATTGGCGCGCGTCATGCGCGATTCGGGGCGCAAGTTTGACCTGTCCGACATCGACGGCCCGAAGGTGGACAAGCATTCCACCGGCGGCGTGGGCGACAAGGTCTCGTTGCTGCTGCTTCCCCTCATCGCGGAAGCCGGCGGCATCGACCCCATGGTGTCCGGTCGCGGCCTTGGCCACACGGGCGGCACGTTGGACAAGCTGGATGCGATTCCCGGCTATCGGTGGAACCTCGACAACGACGAGATGAAGGGCGTGCTGCGCCGCGTTGGCGGGTGCATCATCGGGCAGACGGATGACTTTGTGCCCGCGGACAAGCGCATCTACGCCCTCCGCGATGTGACGGCGACGGTGGAATCGATCCCGCTGATCTGCGCGTCGATCCTTTCGAAGAAGGCCGCCGCTGGCGTCGAGTCGCTGGTGATGGATGTGAAGTCGGGTTCCGGCGCGTTCATCGATGACGACGAGCAATCGCGCGAGCTGGCCCGCCAGTTGGTGCGCATTGGCACTTCGCTCGGCATGAAGGTCAGCGCGCTGCGCACGCGCATGGACCAGCCGCTCGGCCGCTACGTTGGCAACGCGCTTGAAGTGGTGGAGATCCTGGACCTCCTGGAAGGCAACGGCCCCGACGACACGCGCGATGTGGCGTTGGAGTTGTCGGCGGAGATGTTGGTACTGGGCGGCCTGCACAAAACGCGCGAGGAAGCGCTCGCCGGGCTGCGCGGCATTCTGGATTCAGGCCTTGTGCGCGAGCGGTTCGTGAAGTGGATCGAGGCGCAGCACGGC
>CAZVAQ010000119.1:0-10586 GCA_964625145.1 uncultured Candidatus Sumerlaeota bacterium | reverse complement strand
ACCAAGGGGCCAAACCACGCCAAAGCAGGCCGAGACCGAAAAAATCATGAGCACAAACTCACACTGCGAAGTTCAAAGGGTGTTGGTCGGAGGTCTCCATATGCAACTCGCGCGAAGTTCTCCGCCATGCAAAACGCCCCCCGAAGCCGAGGCTTCGGGGGGCGTCCGCATCAGGGGTTCGCCGCAGGGGCTTATTCGTAGACGTTGGTAGCTTCGGTCTCTTCCACAGGACGCGTGAGCTGGTCGCTGGTCATGCTGACGGCGAAGCGCTGGTCGCCGGCCGCATCCGTGCGGACCTCGACACGCCACTCAACGCGCGCGCCAACTTCCAGACGCGGCAGCGGAGCGAAGCGGATCGTCTTGCCGCTCACCGTTCCGGTCGTGGCACCGGAGTTGCCCGTGATCGTCATGTCCTCAACCGTGGCCACGATCGTCACGTTCGTGTCGATGGCAGAGCCCTGGTTGGTGGCCGTGATCACGTAGGTCGTCGTTCCGCCCACGCGCACGGGGTCATTGATGTCCACGACCTCGAGCAGGATGGCCGGGATGCCAATCACGTCGACCGGCTCGGCACCATCGGCTTCGACGCACTTGCCGTCGGCCACGAAGGTGACGCGCTCGCCACTGCACATGGACGCGCCGGTGACATAGACGGTGACCGATGTGCTCTGGCCAGCGCCCAGGTTCTCGAAGTTCCACGTGATGGTGTTGCCGTTGACGGTTCCGCCGCCGGAGGCGCGCGTCACGGTCAGGCAAGCCGGCACGGTGGCCTTCACCGTGAACGCCTGCGTGTCGCAGCCGGCTGTGTTGGTCACGGTCGCGGAGAACTCGCCCTCGTTGCCGAGGTAGATCCGGTTGGTGCCTGTCGTGCCCATCTCAATGGCGGGCTTGCAGACTTCTGTCGTCACATTGCTGGAATCGACGCGGCTGACGTTGTTCGCCACGGCGCTGGCCAGGCTCGTGAAGCTGCCGGCCTGCGACGCGCAAACGGTCATGTCGCGGGTTTCCGAAGCGCCAGGTGCCATGTCGCCGATGGTCAGGCGAACGCTGCGCGAGCCGTCAACACTGAGACCCTCGGGCAGGTCGATGGAGACGCGAACGTTCTCCGCGATGCCGGTGCCCGGGTTGGTCACGGTCAGGCTATACGGGAAGCAATCGCAGGTCGTGGCGGTGGCGGGCCCGCGATACGTGATCGCCAGGGCCGGTTCCTTCGCCTGGGTCTCGATGCACAGGAACGGCGTGTACTCCACCGTCGCGCACGCGCCAAGGATCCCCGTCTCTGAAGCCGAGCCGGTGATCGTGATCGTCTCCGATTCGGAAGGGGGAAGCGTTCCCAGATTCCAGGTCGCCTCCTTGCCGCTCACCGAAGCCTGCGGGCGGGCGCTCGCCACCTGGAAGGTCTCGCTGAAGACATCCCGGACGATGACGTCCTGCAGGTTCAGGTCATCCGTGAGGTTGGTGACCTTGATGAAATACTCAAACTGCTCCCCAACGGATACCGACTCGGGGATCATCTTTTCCACGAGCACCGCGCTGGTGGATTCCTTGCCGGTGGGCAAGGCCATGGCAACGGACTTGTACCCCTGCGGGGCATCCGAACGGCGGGAGACATGGGCAGTCGTCGCCGTGCTGGGTGTCTGGGCGGGTCGTTGGCTCTCGAGACGCTCCACGCGGCTCGCAAGAGTCTGGTGCGTTGACAATGGTGTGTAGCTACCCATATCCTGCTGGGATTGTTGCTTGGTTGCACAGGCAGTGAAAGACCCGGCAAGCAACACCGCAGCACAGGCGGAGAGCAGCCATCGGGCTCGACTTCTGATTTGATTCATCTATCCTAAACCTCCTCGGTTTGTTTTCTACCACGAAAACAGTCCCTCAAAGCACAAAACCTTGATGGGGGCAATACAAACAACGACAACCACACTTTCGGATATCGAACCTGCAACCCACTTTCCCCTGTATTACAGCCCGGCAACTTCAGGATTTCCAGCCGGCGTGGATGTCCTCCCCACCCGTGAGGGGCGCGATGGCATCCCCCACGCTCGCACGGCTAATTGTCGGTCTTCCTCTGAGTCTCGCCGGGTTGTCGGCACCAACCCACGAACACGGAAGCATGGACTCAGAGCTTTCCATCGGCAACAGAAACCGCCCCGGAGATCAATTTCCGGGGCGGAATCAAGTCGATAGACTAGCTGGCTGTGCCCGTTAGGAGTTCGCCGCCGCCATGCGCTCTCCGATGACCTTCTCCGCCACGTTCGCCGGCACCGGCTCGTAGTGGCTGAACGTCATGTGGAAGTTCGCGCGGCCCGACGAGATGTTGCGCAGGTCTGTCGCATACCCGAACATTTCGGCCAGCGGCACCAACGCCTTGATCGTCCCAAGGTGGCCGCGCGGGGTGATCTCCTCGATCTTCGCGCGCCGCTGGTTCAGGTTGCCAATCACGTCGCCCTGGTAATCCGGCGGCGTCGTCACTTCCAGCGCCATCATCGGCTCCAGCAGAATCTGGCCGGCCTTCCTGCAAAGTTCCTTGAAGCCCACTGATGCGGCAATCTTGAACGCCATTTCCGACGAGTCGACGTCATGGTACGAACCGTCGTACAGGCTCGCCTTGATGTCCACCACCGGGTAACCGGCCAGGATGCCCGCGTTCATCGCCTCGATGATACCCTGCTCCACCGCGGGGATGAATTCGCGCGGGATCACACCGCCAACAATCTCGTTCTTGAACGTGAAGCCATGCCCCGGGTCGTTCGGCTCGATGAGCAGGTGCACATCGGCGAACTGTCCGCGACCACCCGTCTGGCGCTTGAAGACGTTCTGGCCCTTGGCCGACTTCGTGATCGTCTCGCGGTAAGCCACCTGCGGGCGGCCGACGTTGGCGTCGATCTTGAACTCGCGGCGCAGGCGATCCACCAGGATCTCCAGATGGAGCTCGCCCATGCCGTGCAGAATCGTCTGTCCCGTCTCGTGATCCTGCTGCACGCGGAACGTGGGGTCCTCGTCCGCCAGGCGGGACAGCGATTGGGACATCTTGTCCATGTCCTGCTTCGTCTTCGGCTCGATGGCCAGCGAGATGACCGGCTCGGGGAACGTCATGGACTCCAGCACGATGTGGTGGTCCGGGTCGCACAGCGTGTCGCCCGTGCGCACGTTCTTGACGCCGACCAGCGCGACGATGTCGCCCGTGCGGGCCTCCTCGATCGGCGAACGGTCAATGGCCTGCATGACATAAATGCGGCCGACACGCTCGGTGCGGTCCGACGTGGCATTGTAGATGTAGGAGCCGGCCTTCAGCACGCCGCTGTAGACACGGATGTAGGTCAGGCGATCGACACCCTTCGGGTCCTTCATGATCTTGAAGGCAAGCGCTGCGAAAGGCGCATCGTCAGACGGCGCGCGCTCCAGCTCCTCCTCGGAGTTGTCAACCTTGTGCCCCTTCACTGCGGGCACGTCCAACGGCGAAGGAAGATAATCAATCACCGCGTCCAGCAGCATTTGCACGCCCTTGTATTTGAAGGACGAACCGCACAGCACCGGACAAATCTTCGCCGACAGCGTGGACTTGCGGATGCCCGCACGCAGTTCCTCGTTGCTGAACTCTGCGCCGGACAGGAACTTCTCGGCAAACTCGTCGTCATAATCCGCGATGGCCTCGAGCATCTTCTCGCGCCATTCCTCGGCCAGTTCCTTGTACTCCTCGGGAATCGGGCCGTGTTCGAACTTCGCGCCCATCTCCGATTCGTCCGGCCAGATCCGGGCTTCCATCGACACCAGGTCGATCATGCCCTTGAACTGGTCCTCGGCACCAATCGGCACCTGGATGGGCACCGGATGGGCACCCAGGCGCTCGCGCATCATCTGCACGCAGTTGAAGAAGTCCGCGCCGATGCGGTCCATCTTGTTCACATAGGCAATGCGCGGCACGCCGTACTTGTCCGCCTGGCGCCAGACGGTTTCGGACTGCGGCTCCACGCCGCTGACCGCGCAGAAGGTCGCCACAGCGCCGTCAAGCACGCGCACCGAGCGCTCGACTTCGACCGTGAAGTCCACGTGTCCCGGTGTGTCGATCAGGTTGAGCTCGTGCTCCTTCCAGTAGCACTGGACCGCCGCGGAGGTGATGGTGATGCCGCGCTCGCGCTCCTGCTCCATCCAGTCGGTGGTCGCTGCGCCGTCGTGCACCTCGCCGATCTTGTGGATCTTGCCGGCGTAGTACAGGATGCGCTCGGTCGTCGTCGTCTTTCCGGCGTCGATATGGGCCATGATGCCGAAATTGCGCACCAGGTGCAGCGGAGTCTTGCGGGGCATGAGCAATAACCTTTCGGGTGGGAATGCAACGTGGGCCGCGGAGCCGGGAAATTTGGAGGGCTTCCCGAACGGCGCGAGAGAGTGCTTGATCCCCCCCGGGGATCGTCAAGCGCGAAAGGTGTGAAAAACCGCCACGAAGCAAGCTGCCCCCAATATGCGGACTACGCCTCCCACATCTTCAAAAACGGCCAAGGGGGACTGATTATATCCGCAAATGGCCCGCAATCGACTTGTAGCGCGAGGCCCAATTTGTAATCGTATCGCGAGTCCAATAACTGACCTGCGAAGGAAGAGCAGATCTCGAACCGAGCCATTGGCGGGAGTTGATGTGACCCTCACCGCCTCCCGATTCCCCGCACCACCAGCCCCACAGCCACCACCGCACCCGCCGCCAGCCACGACCAGAGGTCCACAAAGGCCGCCAGTCCCAGACATCCGCACAAGCCCAAGGCCGGGATGAACCGCCCGCCCCCGTCCTGCAGCCGCATCGCCGCCACATTCGTGATCGCATAGTAGAGCAGCACCGTCACAGCGCTGAACGACCAGGCCGTGCGGATACCGCCGGAGAGGATTACAATCCCCACGGCGACCGCCACCGCGACCACGGCTGTTGCCGGGTTGCCCCGACGGTCGATCCATTCCAACGCGGCCGGCAACTCCCGCCGCCGCCCCATCGCCATGGCCACCCGCGACAGCCCCAGAATCAGGTTCAACGTCACTCCCAGCATCGCCGTGATGGCGCCCACGGCGACGAACCCCGCAACCGCATTGCCACCGGCCGGCCGAGCGACTGCTTCCAGCGGGGCTCCTGACAGCCCAAGCCCAAAGCCCCCCGAGCCCAACGCTGCAATCCCCGCCGCGGCAACCGCCCAGTAGATCAGCGCCGTGATGAGCACCGTCGAGTTGATTGCCCACGGAATGGCTCGGCGAGGATTTCTGACCTCCTCGCCCAATGTCGCCAACCGGCCGTAACCCGTGAACGCCACAAAGACCAGCGCCGACGCGTGCAGCACAGCAGCCAAACCCACGTCCCTGCCCAGTACCGTACGTTCGGAGGCACCGGTGATTGCCGCAGCGAACCCGCAGATCACGACCGCCAGCAGGGCCATCACCGTCACTGCCACCAGCGCCGTATTCAGCCATGTCGTGCGACGGATTCCCGCAAGAACGCCCGCAGTCAGCAGCGCCAGAACCATCAGAGCCACGGGCATGGCGAGGGCGTCATTCGCCCCGGCGGCATTTGGCAGATATATCCCGACTCCAAGGCAAGCCGCCGCCGCCGAGGCAGTCTTGGCGCACAGGAACAGCCACCCCGCTGTGAATCCTGCGATGGGGGAGAGCAACCGGTGGCCGTACTCATAAGTCCCACCACTCACTGGAAACCGCGCCGCCAGACGGGCACTGCTGCGGGCGTTGCACCATGCCACGGCCGCGGCAACCGGCACAGCCAATAGAACAAACCCGCCGGCAATCTCCGCCGCCAGCGCCAGACTGACAAAAACACCCGTCCCCAACATGGAGCCGAGCCCCAGGGAGACAGCTCCCCAGGGCCCGACTTGTCGTTGCAGTCTTGTTTTCATAATGCCGCCTCACGGTTCGGCAGCAACCACACCACCTGCGGGAAGAATCATCCCAGCAGGGAGTACTTCAGCATCGGTGCGATGATCAGGCTGACGATGCCCATCACATTGATCAGGATGTTCATCGACGGGCCGGAGGTGTCCTTCAGCGGATCGCCCACCGTGTCGCCGACGACGGTGGCCTTGTGCGCATCCGAGCCCTTGCCGCCCAGATGGCCCTGCTCGATGTACTTCTTTGCATTGTCCCATGCACCACCGGAGTTGGCCATGAACAGTGCCAGCACCAGGCAGCCCAACAGCGCGCCAGCCAGCATGCCACCCAGCGTGTAGGGCCCAAAGATGAAGCCCACCAGCACCGGCATGAAGACCGCGATCGAGCCCGGAAGTAACATCCGGCGCAGGGCTGCAGCCGTGGCGATGTCCACGCACGCTCCCGTGTCCGGCTTGCCGGTTCCCGTCAGCAAGCCCGGGATCTCGCGGAACTGGCGGCGGACCTCCTCGATCATCTCGTGCGCCGCCTCACCAACCGCCCGCATCGTGACCGAGCCGACGACGAAGGGGATGATGACGCCAATGAACATGCCCACCAGCACCATCGGATTCTTGATGTTGAGAATCAGCTCCTGTCCGCCTTCGATATCCTTGGATACCGTTGCCACATAGGCCGCGATGATCGTCAGAGCCGCCAGGCCGGCCGCACCAATTGCGAAGCCCTTTCCAATGGCTGCCGTCGTATTCCCCACCGAGTCCAGGTTGTCGGTGATCTTGCGCGTCGATTCACCAAGCTGCGCCATTTCCGCGATGCCGCCCGCGTTGTCCGCCACCGGACCATAGGCATCGATCGCCATGGTAATACCAACCGTCGCCAACATGCCAACCGCCGCGATGCCCACACCATACAGCCCGGCCACACTGCTGGACGCAAAGACGATCGCCGCGATGGTCGCGATCGGAACAGCGACAGACTCCAGTCCGACAGCCATGCCTGTGATCATCACGGTGGCGACACCCGTGTCCGAGGCATTCGCGATCTGGCGCACCGGCGATCCACCGGTGTAGTACTCCGTGGCGCCGCCGATCACTATGCCGCCTGCGGCACCGAACAACACCGCCAGCCACAAGTTCCAGCTAATGCCGAAGTAGGACGTGACGCCGAAGGCTGCTGCAATGAACAGCGCCGCGGCACCTACAGTTCCCCAGCGCAGCGCCGAGGCTGGCGGCAGGTTCGACATCAACTTGACGGCCAGGATGCCCAGGATTGAGCTGAGCAGTCCCACCGACGTCAGCGCCAGCGGCAGGAACATCAGCGTTGTGTGCTTGTCCGCACCATAACCCGCAACGTCGGCCGGCAGGAGCGTCGCCGCGATGGCCATCGTTGCGATCTGCGCGGCGCAGTAACTCTCGAAAATGTCGGAGCCCATCCCAGCCACGTCGCCCACGTTGTCGCCGACGTTGTCGGCGATGACGCCCGGGTTGCGCGGGTCGTCTTCCGGGATGCCCGCCTCGACCTTGCCCACCAGGTCGGCACCGACGTCCGCCGCCTTGGTGAAGATACCGCCGCCCACGCGCGAGAACAACGCCACCAGCGACGCCCCCATCGCGTAGCCGTGAATCACGTGCGCGTCATTCTCTGTCTGCCCGAAGAACAGAAACAGCGTGCCGATGCCAACCAAGCCGACCGACGCGATCGTCAGTCCCATGATCGATCCGCCAAAGAACGCCGTCGTCAGGGCCTTCGACATGCCATGGTCGCGGGCGGCAACGGTCGTGCGCACGTTCGCCTTGGTCGCCGCGTACATGCCCACGAAGCCGGCGATGGCGGAAGAAACCGCGCCACACGCAAACGCCAACGCCTCGAAGGGATCCTTGATGATCAATGCCACAAGGATCACCATCGCAAACATTCCCAGCATCCGGAACTCCCGGCTCATGAACACCATGGCACCCTTGTGGATATCGTCAGAGATCTCCTTCAGGCGCCCCTCGCCGGCAGGTTGCTTCATGATCGAGTGAAAGATCACATAGGCCACGACCAGCCCGATCACACCAAGCACCGGAGCCAGCATTTCAATCCGCATCAAATCCATGGGTTTGTCGTTCCTTCCGTAATGGGGGGGTGGAGGGTGATTGTCGTCACTTTCCCGCTAGTCAAGCGCTTCATCCCGGCTGACGACCGGGCCGCTCGCGAACCACACCAGCAGGCTATCGGAGGAAAGGGCTGGCCTCTCGCAAGGGGGTCAAGTGTGGAGTCGCACCCGGGGCATCCGATTTCCCGCCGCCCGCCTGCCCTCCCCCTCATTTACGGTCGAAGTCGGTTGCCCACTGCACCACCAAATACCCAAATGTGAGTACACGCCACGTCATCGGCTCCGGTCAGGGGCCCTCGGAATCAAACACTCGGAGCCCTCACCCCATGTCATTCGAGGAAATCACCCTCAGCCACGGCGGCGTCACTGCCCGCGTCGCCCCCATGCGGGGCAGCATCATCACCCACCTCGAAGTGGACGGGAAACCGCTCCTCTATCTGGACCGCGAAACCTTTGATGACCCCGGCCGTTCCGTCCGTGGCGGCATTCCGATCCTTTTCCCATTCGCCGGCGAACTCGACGACGACCAGCTTCGCTCCAGCCGCACCCGCATCGGCCGCCATGGTTTCGCCCGCGAGCGGCCGTGGAAGGTCGTTGGCCAGAATGCCGTCCAGATCCGCACACAACTGGTCGTGGACGACGCCGCGCGACGGATCTTTCCCCACGACTTCGAGATCGAGCAGACCTGCCTGCTCATCCCCAGCGGCATTCAGATAGACCTGCTCGTCATGAACACCGGGAGCCACCCCATGCCCATCGCTCCGGGTTGGCATCCCTACTTCCTGTGTCCCAACGAAGAAAAGGGTCGAATCACCTGCGAGCCTTCAACCTTTGACCACGCCGCCATCCCCTTGGACGGAGGATTCGACTTCGGCGTCCCCGCACCCACCAGGGGCGTCTGCACCTTTCAGATTCCAGGACTTGGCTCGCTGCGCCTCACGTTGAATCCAGCCCTTCGCCACCTCCAGTTCTGGTCCCTGCCCGGTGCGGACTATGCCTGCATCGAACCATGGACAGGCCCCAACAACGCTATCAACACCGCCGCGCGGGTAATGGTGTCGCCGGGGACGGCGATGCTGACGTGGTTTCGGATCGAAGTAATCTAGCCCAGAGACCTTTCGGGATGGCTTTGCCCGACATCATTGGATCATGAGGCGGTCCGTTATCTCTGCTGGAGGAGCAGGGACAATTCGATGAACGAGGTTGCCGGAACCGATGTATATCTCTCCATTCCGATCTTCACCAAAGGTCACAATATCCAAAAGCGGCGGTCCGGTAAGAATTTCTTCCACGGAATAATCTGTCGGGTTCATGGCCCACACGGTGCGGCTGCCGCGATCCCCCAAAATATACCTGCCGTACAATTCGGGAATCGACGAGCCGCGGTACACGAAACCTCCGATTACCGCAGTATTGATACTCCATGCGATCGTATGCACAGGCTCCACGAACTCATCAAAGCTTTCCGGGGGATTTGGGGCGCAGGTGGCATTCGTCTTCAGATCGCCTTCCCAAAGTGGCCATCCAAAATTGAGGCCTCCTGAAAACGGGTAAGCGACGTGGTTGATTTCATCGCGTTGGAGATTCCCCACATCCGCGATCCATACATCACCGGTCAGGCGATCAAAGGAGAAACGCCAGGGATTGCGCAGGCCCATGAAATAGAATTCCTCCAAACCGTTGGGATTTCCGGCCATTGGGTTGTCCGGTGGAATCCCATAATAAGGGGGGGTGTCGATATTCTGGTCAACGTCGAAGCGCAAAATTTTCCCATGGACAAGACTTGGATTCTGTGGGGCACAACCGCCGGCAGCCTCGCCTGTTGCCAGATACAAACAGCCATCCGGACCAAAGTGCATGTCTCCTCCATTGTGGTTGGATACAGACAGCCCCATGTACATCACGGTCCGGGAGGAAACATCCACGACATCGTCATTCAACTCGCTCATTTCATAGCGCGCCAACGCTGTCCTGTCCCGTGGAAAGATGGGGGGGATGGTTAACGGGAGAAGAATTGAATGGTTCACATAGAAATACCGATTCGATTCGCCAAAATCCGGATGAAAGGTGACCGAGAAAAAACCCTTTTCCACGCCTGTCACGGTGAGATCGGACGCATCAAGAAAAACCGTTGGCTCCGCCGGATTGGATAGGTTCACCGAATACACGATCCCATTGAGAGTGCTGACGATCAGGCGTTCATCCTCTTGCGCGGGGAGCTGTGTGATCGTCGTCACTGGTCCGGAGGGGATTGTGGCCACATGCTCGACCATCAGCGGTGGCAGTGACTCTGCTACTGAGATTGAACAAAGGAGCGCGCAACCGCTTGCGAATGTTGTCACGCGAGTCATTTGGATGTCTGCTCCATTTTGGCCCCACCAGAATACAACCCGGCATGCCTTTTCAAGCTTGGCGGGCGCAACCAATTGAGCGCCCGATTGCGTGCCACGGATTGCTTTCCCCTCGACTTCCCTGCCCCCGCTCCTCCTAGCTTTTGCGCCCTGCGGGACGTACCAAGTCCCCAAAACCGGCCGAAGGACGTCTCGCTTGGACCAGAGTCACATTGATCCATCCAGCCGAACCAATTCGGCTGATCCAGTTAACGCGAACGCCCGAC
>CAZVAQ010000118.1:4026-10587 GCA_964625145.1 uncultured Candidatus Sumerlaeota bacterium | reverse complement strand
CGACAAGTATATCCAGTATAACATCGCCGGGCAGGTGTTCAAAGCGAACCGATTGGAATGCGAGTTCCCTAAGTGTCGGACTTCCCGCGCCAATCCCTGAACGTGTCTCTCAGCAACTTGCCGCAATCTGCCTCCAACACCCCGCTCACTATCTGCACCTGATGATTGAAACGCCGGTTGCTCAGGATATCCAAGTCCGGCGCCTCGCAAGCTCCCCACCGCGGGTTGGATGCCCCGTAGACCAATCGTCGGATTCGTGCGTGAAGCATTGCCCCGGCGCACATGGGGCACGGCTCCAGCGTCACATAAAGATTCGCTCCGTCCAGACGCCAATCTCCCGTGCGCCGGGCGGCGGCCCGCATGGCCAGAATCTCGGCATGAGCCGTCGGGTCCCCCAGGATCTCCTTCCCGTCATGGGAACTGGCCAAAAGTTGGCCGTCCCGAACGATCACGCACCCGATGGGCACCTCGCCCCGGTCCCGCGCGAGCCGGGCAACCGCCAAGGCCCGACGCATCCAGAAATCGTCGGAGCCGATCCCCTCGGACGGCTGCGTCCCCACCGTTTAGGCTCCCCGCCGGTTGATCTGGTCCGCAAGCAACCCCATGAAGAAAACCAGCACCCCCGTCACGATCAGCACCACCGTCGTGGCCACACCCACCGTATCATCCATGAAGGCCCGGGCGATCAGCAGCCCCAAACCAGACAAAAGCATCACGGCGCTCAGAGGACCGAAGACCCGCAGGGGCTGGAACAACATCGCCATCCGGCAGAGCAGCAGGATGAAGGAAGCGGTGTCGCGAATGGGCCGGATCTTGGAGGAGCCGACCCGTTCGCGGAATCGAATCGGCACCCAGCGCACGACCTTTCCCTCGCCCAGCAGGGCCATCGTCAAGGTGGTGGTGAGGGAGAAGCCTTCCGGGAACAGTCGATGATGGCGCTGCGCCGCACCCTTCCGGAATACCCGCAAGCCACTGTTCACATCCGGCACCGGCACCCGCGCCAGATAGGAAGCAAAAGCATTCAGGAACCACTTCGCCGGGCGGCGGATGGCGCTTTGCGCCTTCAAGGGGCGCAAGCCCACGACCATTTCCGTGGACTCGTCCATGGCATCCAGAAGAGTCGGCAACTGCTCCAGCGGGTAAGTCCCATCCGCATCACAAATCGCCAATACCTCGTTGCGCGCCTGTGCAAAACCCGTCTTCAGGGCGGCACCATAGCCAATGTTGAAGGGATGAGAGAGCACTCGCAACGCCGGTCGACCATCCGCCAGTTTCTCCAGGGCTGATGCCGTGCCATCCTTCGACCCATCATTGACCAGGATGATCTCACTACCGTCTGGGAGATTGCCCAACAGGGCGTCCAAGGGCTTCCCCAACCGCGCGACTCCCCGCTCCTCGTTATAGACGGGAATGATCAAGCTGATGGGGGAGGAGGATGTGCTCATGGGCTGATGGCAATCTTGCCGGAGTCCGGGGTCAACATGGACAGCGCCTACTTCCCAAGGCAGAAGGTCGAGAAGATGGCGTCCAGCACCTCCTCGTCCAGTGACCCATGACCCGTGATGGAGTCGATCCGCGAGATGGCATCGGCCAGATCCAGGGCGATGAACTCCGGGCTCAGCGATGAAGCCAGCCCCTCAGCCACCGTGCACAGCCCGCGGCGCGCCTCTGTCAGGGCCCGCACATGGCGCCCATGGGTGACCAACGGCGTCTCGCCCTCCCCCGTTCCCGCGCGAAGCCAACCCTTTAGGGCGCTCTCCAAATCCGGGAAGCCCAATCCCGTCTTGCTGGAGAGTGCCAGCAACCTCTGGCGTCCCGGGCTCTTGTACTCAACATCGACTGCAGTGGTATCGGCCTCCACCCGGTCCATCTTGTTCGCGATGATCCAATGCGGGAAGTCGCGCAACTGCCTGTATTCCGCCACCGCCTCCTGCGGCTGTGTGGAATCCACGACGAACAGCACCAACCCCGCGCCGCGGATTTCCTCGTGAGTCCGGGCAATGCCCATCGCCTCGATCTCCTCCGGCACTGCACGTAGACCTGCCGTGTCCACCAACGTGACGGCGACTCCTTCCAGTTCGATCTGTGCCTCGACCGTATCGCGGGTCGTGCCCGGGTGTGGGCTGACGATGGCGCGCTCGCGCCCGACCAACAGGTTGAACAATGAAGACTTCCCCGCATTCGGCGCGCCGGCCAACACCACCCGTGAGCCCTCGCGAAGAACACGCCCCCGGTCCGCAGAAGAAAGCAGGCCATTGATGGCACGGAGCGCTGCGTCCACCGCCTCGCCCAGTCGGCGACGCGTGGAAATCTCAAGGCCCTCCTCCGGAAAATCCACCGTCGCCTCCAACTCCGCGAGCACCAGCACCAGGCTCGCGCGCACTTCAAGCAATCGCGCAGACAATCCCCCCCGCAATTGCGCGAGCGCCGCGCGCGCAGCAGTCGCAGTCTCCGACTGGATCAAATCGCTCACGGCCTGTGCCTGTGCCAGATCCATCCTTCCGTTCAGGAACGCGCGACGCGTGAACTCTCCCGGCCGCGCCAACCGCGCGCCCGAATCCACGGCCGCACCAACCACCGCCCGCACAATCGCCATGGATCCATGCACCTGCAGCTCCACAACATCCTCACCCGTGTAGCTGTGCGGCGCACGCCATGAAACCCGAAAGCCCGTGTCGATCAACTCGCCAGCGGGGGAGACAATCTGCCCAAGTATCATCAACCCCGGCGTGAATCGGTCATCGGCATTCCTCTCTGCTCGCGCGCCACGAAACAGGCGGTCGCCGATCGCATGAGCATCCGGACCGCTAATGCGAATGATGGCAACCGCACCATTGCCGGGCGCAGTCGCGGGCGCCACGATCGTGTCATGGTCGGAGTAAGTGGCAGTGGTTCGGGCCATCGTACTGGCAGGTCGCTTCTTCGTTCGTCAGAATATTTGCCCGTGTGTGCACTAAGGCAGCTTGATCTCCGGCTTCGAGCTCATGCCGCGATGCACGGATTCCATGAAGGCAATGATCTTGCCGCGCGACTTCACGCCCAGTGCCTCCTCGACACCGCTACTGACATCCAAGGCATAAGGCATGGCTTCCTGCGAGGCAAACCGATCCATCACATCATAAACGTTCGTAGGATTGAGTCCGCCGGCAATGAACACAAGACCACGCCGGATGGCAGGCACCGCGACGCTGTGGTCAAACATCCTGCCGGTACCGCCATGTTTGCCCGCTGCATAGGCATCCAGCAACACCGGCCCGATCTCCTGTGCCTCGGCGATCCGGTCGTTGTCCTGGGCGCCCACAATGGGAAGCGCTCGCAGGATCCTGAAATCCGCCGATCGAAGGGCCTCCGTTGAATAGTGCCCATGAAGCTGCGCCGCATAGAGGCCGAGCTGCTCGACCAGCTTGCCAACTTCCCCCACCGGCGTGCTTACAAAGACGCCGATCACATGGACCTTCGGGTTGTGGGCGCGCCAAGCCTGCATCAGCTCCTTCGCGCGCTCGGGCGTCACACGGCGCGGACTCTCGGCAAAGACAACTCCAAGGAAGCTCGCACCCGCCTCCAATGCCGCGATACCGTCCTCCTTGCGCGTCAGTCCACAGATCTTGATGCGCGGGCCGTCCAGTGGCATGAGCCATTCAGAAGTGAGGGTCATGATTGCGAAACCTCCTATCCATCTTTCTTGAGGCTTTCGAGCACGGCTGCTGCATTGGCCGCATCACCCGTGATGTCGATGGTCATTTCCATTTCCTGGACATGTTCCATGGCCTCCTCCAATTTCTTCAGGACCCGGAAGAACTGGCCTGCGGAGCCTCCCAGCCGCAGCGACAAATGTCGTCCGTCCGCGTCGATGGTGAACTCCTCCACCAACTTGCGATCCGAATAGGACATCGTGTCCGATTGCCCCCCCCGATGCGCGATGCACGCCGGGGTGGGGATCGAGAAGACGCCGTTCTTGCACGCGGTGAAGGAAAGAAAGTTCGAACGCTCCGGTGCCAGCGCGACCTCGACTTCGAACCGCCCACCGCGAACGGGGCATCGCGTCTCGCTGGTTCCGTTGCGCACGATGATCTCCATGGCGTCATCGGCCCGGCCACAGAAGGTGTACTTCTCCTTGCTCGTCATGCTGGGAAACGGATCGATCATCGGCGAAGCCAGGCTCAGCCGGCGCGTGTCGGTCCCGTCGGCAATGTCGGCAACGAAGGCATCTCCCACCTCCGGGTACAGGTGCTCAAACTCCAGCCCCATCCGCGAAATGTCAGTGCCAAAGGACGCCCAGGCTATGCGTCCAGCCAGATGCATCTTCTCGCGGCCAGGCAACAGGGCCTCCAGCCGGGCAAAGCGCCGCTCGCGGCGGATCAGTTCACTGAGGTCACGCGTCAGTTGACGCGTCTCCACCTGCGCGCCGCCGGGGTTCAGGTCGATGATCCGCACCGCAAACAGCCTTGGCTGGAACGATTGCTCCGGGATCAGGACACGCAGCAGCCCGGGAAAGCTGCAAGCCCGCCGCAGAAGCATCCGGCGGCGGCCCTTGTTGGTGCCCGCATCGTCCTTGTTCTCTGCCGGGGCAAAGGGTGGCGGCAGAGGCGCCCTGTCACCCGCGAGCTCTGGAGGGGGAGGGACCACAACCACCGGCTGGATGGGGGAGACCGGTTGCCGGCTCGGCAGGGGCTTGGTCTCCTCCCGGTCAGCCTGTAGGAGTCCCCCACCCCGCACTCCGGGCGGCTGGGGGTGGTCATGATCATCCAGCCCCAACTCCGCCGCTCCCCACAGCAAAGCGGCCAGTTCCTCTCGGCGCTTGATGCTCGCTGGGATGTCCTCTGCTTCCTTCGACGCACTCAATCGGCGGGGGGCCAGGTCGATCGGGCGGGGGGTGAGGGGGCGCTTTTCAGCAGGGGCCACAATCTTCTCCACCGGCTTCCCCTCAAGGGTCACCGGCTTCAGCGGATCGTTGGTCCTCTTGATTTTCATAGGTTTTCGCCCCCGGTGATGATGTCCCACTTGCGCCATTGCAAAGCCCGGCTCAACGAATGTGGCCACTGCTTGGAATATTCTCCCGGACCGCCCGTAGTGGTCCTGGAGCGTCCCGCGAGGCGAGTCTTTGTCCGAGTCCTCTCCCGACACAGCCCTTCAAGAGCGCTCCTGGCTGGAGCAGGCCCGAAACGGCGACCGCGAAGCCTATGGCTGCATCGTCGAGGCCTACCGCGAGAAGGTCTTTCTCGCCGCTCTGGCCATCCTGCGCAACCATGAGGACGCCCGCGACATGAGTCAGGATGCCTTTGTACGTGCCTTCAAGAACCTTCATCGCTTCGATACCTCGCGGCCATTCTATCCCTGGCTCCACCGCATCGTACGAAATCTCTGCCTCGATCACCAGCAGAAACACGGCGCCCACCGCAAAGTCTCCCTCGAAGCACTCACCGAGCAGACCCATGGCAACATTGAAGCAACCGCCGCCTTGGAGCAAGAGAATCACGGCGACGTTCGGGACGCCATACACCGCCGACAGCTCGCAGAAATCATGCGCCGGGCGATTGATGAGTTGAAACCCGAATTCCGTGACATACTCATCATGAAACACCTCGAGGAGATGCCCTACAAGGACATCGCCGAAGCCCTCGAAATCCCAATAGGTACCGTCATGTCCCGCTTGTTCCATGCCCGCAAGGCCCTGAAGAATCAACTGGAGGGCCGCATCGATGTCTGAGCTCCCCGATACCATAGCCCAGCGCCTCATGGCCTGTCTGGACGGTGAGGCCTCCCCCGAGGAAGCCCGCGAGGTCGAGGCCCTCCTGCAGCAGCATCCCGAATGGCGCACCGAAGCCGCCCAGATGGCCAACCTGGTCCGCGCGGCCGAGGTCATCCAGTTCCGCCCGCCGCCGGCTGACATCTGGGACGGCTACTGGGAGGAGATCGATTCCCGTCTGGGCCCCCGGATCGGTTGGGTTCTGCTCGCCATCGGCGGCCTCATCCTCACCGTGGTCGGCATCTACAAGGCCATGCTCTGGGCGGAGAACCTGTGGGTGAAGGGCGCCATCGCCCTCATTGTGGCCGGCTTCCTCACCCTCTTCCTCAGTGTCCTGCGCGGCCATCTGCTCGAAAGACCACGCGACCGATACCGGAGAATCCGCCGATGATCGTCACCACCACCGACACAGTACCCGGCCGCGAGATTGAGTCCTACGTCGGCCTGGCCAAGGGATGCTCGGTCCGCGGCACCCACGCCGGCGACGACATCGTCGCCCGCTTGAAGAATGCCGTCGGCGGCGAGATCCACGAATATACCCAGGTCCTGGCCGCCACCCGCGAGCAGGCCATCGACCGCATGATCGCCGACGCCAAACTTCTCGGCGCCGACGCCATCGTCGCCATGCGCCTGTGCTCCAGCGAGATCAGCAGCGCCGTCGCCGAGATCGTCGCCTACGGCACCGCCGTTCGGCTGAAGAAGTAGCGCCTACTCAACAGCACAAGTCACATCGAGAGTGCGGACCAATCGTCCGCGCTCAATCGCTATCATCCCCTATGCCTGCTCCCACATCCCTGACGCCCACGTCCCTGACG
>CAZVAQ010000118.1:0-3926 GCA_964625145.1 uncultured Candidatus Sumerlaeota bacterium | reverse complement strand
TCCCTGACGCCCACGTCCCTGACGTCCGACTCCCGATTCCTGACTCCCCATACAAGCCCAACCCACCCTATAGCACTCACCAACGCCACCACCAATCCCCACACGAACCGCCCGTCGCGGAATTGCAGCACCACCTCGCCATCATAACTGGCCGGGATCGCGACAGCGATGCGCCCGTCCTCCGCCTGTGACACATCCCCAACGCTCGCGCTCCACCCCGGGTGCCAGTTCATGTTCACTGTCGCGGTCGCAGGCTCCGCGGTGCGCGCCGTGAACCGGATCGTGTTGTAAGTCACGCGATAGTCATCCGCCTCGGCCGTGGACGTGTTCCATGTCACCTCGCTCCCTGCATACGCAGGGTTTTCCACCCAGGCGTCCCCATCCGCATAGTAACGCGGCACCGCATTCTCCTCAAACTGCAGGTTGCCATACCACGGGATGAAACCCTTCCCCCCAAGGATCGTGTGCAGCATGTCATTCGCGGGCACCAACTCCTCGCGGTCAATGCTGCGATAGCGATCCACGACGCCTTCCAGTTCGCGCACGCTGACATGGAAGAACTCGTCTGTCTTCGACTCCGGTGGTAACGCGCCCATCGGCACGTCAAACGCCTCGCGCGATATCCGAAGCGAACGGTACACAGTTGGAAAGAACAGTCCGACTGCCAGCGCTGTCACAACAGCAGCGCTTCCCCATTGTGGAAGCCGCCATCGCCTGATCGTTGCGAGCATGCCCTCCAGGCCCATCGCCAACATCCCCGCCATGCCCACCAGGATCAGGATGTTCCAATACTTCGCAAAGTTGCGCATGGCATCAAGCAGCGGCAACTCCGCGAGCCATTCTCCCAACGGCAGGGGAGAAGCAGGACCCAGCGACAGCACCGTTCCCGCAGCGGCCACGGCAAACCATGGCGCCAAGCGCCGCCAACGCGAGCCCATCCCCATCGCTGACAACGCAATGACCACCGCCATTGGCCCCAGTCCCAACAAACGATTGGGCTTCATCGACAAAGGGCGCCGCTCGTATCCCTCGCTGGCATAGTGCAGCACTTCACCCAGGCTGCGGTACGACAGCACATCGTCGATCTCGCCCTGTTCGATCAAATCACGCGAGAGCAGATCCATCAACGGCAACAGCTTCGGCGCCGAAAGCAACACCCCCACCACGAACGCCGCCACCAACCAAAGCAGCGCCGCGCGCATCTCGCGCCATTGTCCCCACAATACGACAATCGCAAACACGCCCATCAGCACCGCGACAATGAACGGGGCGAACTTGGCCTGTGCGACCAACGTGCTGAACAGCACCGGCAGCAACAATCCCCACCATCGGCCCTTGATCAATCCCCACAACAGCACCAATCCCAACGGCGCCAGCAGCATGGAAGATTCATCATAGTTCCCGGAATACACCCGCCCCGGCATCCACGCGCTGGCCATGAATGTCATCGCGGCCAACGTCGCCGCGCCGCGCCGAACATCTGACCACATTCTCAGAGCCCAATACATACCGAGCCCCGCGCCGATCCACACCAGCAGCGCCCATACCTTCGGCCCCGCGACCGCCCCAGCCACCAAATACACCAGCGTGATCAGCGAAACGCCCGGGTTGTAGAGGTAACCCGCCCAGGGCACGCCGCCGCCAAAGTACGGATTCCACCGCGCGAACTCGCCGCAAGACCACCACGCGTCGATGATCGGCACCACCGCCGCCATCTGCTGGCGGCCGTCCGGATCGTCCTCCACGTTGGCGATTCCGCCCCAATCCTGAAGCAATGGCGCCGCCAGCACCAGAGCGAGCAGGACAATCGCGAGTCCAGGCCAGAATCTGGCCCAGACCGGCGAGTCCTTCGGTGCAGTGGTATGCTCCATGCTGCCCTTCTCGGATAGAGACGCTCTTTTTGAGACCGATTCGCCCCGCACCAGGAGTCCTCTGGGCGAATCCGCGTTGCCTGAGCCCGCTTTCGACGCGGTCAGCATGCCCCTCTTCGGCAACTTCAGCCATCTCCCCCCATTGACGCTCGTTTCCCCAGCCGGGTCAAGCCCGTCGCGCTTCCCGGAAGGGACGCCCCTCCATCTCAAAAAACATCTCAAAAATCGGGAAGGCGGTCTCCAAACGGGACCATTTTTGAGCCGCAAAATCGGGGCTGTCTCAAAACAAGTCGGAGCTAGGAGATCGCTTGCGGAAGGGCGCCGGAATTAGTCATAGAGAACTGATAAAAGAGAAGTTGGCTACTCAGGGAGGTGGCCAGTTATTCGCAAGTAATTTTTGCCGCCCCTGCAAAAAAGAGGGAAAGAAAGAAAGGGAAGCGCATGTGGAAAGAAGAAAGAAAAGAAGAAAGGAAAGGAAAGTCCCATTCCTGAATTAATATTCGATTTTTCCCTTGCTCGACCGTGCCAACTGGTGTGTATTGCCCGCGCCCAACTGCAGTGCCGAGTGGTCCCCCGAAAAGGTCCACCAACCGAGACCAAGGAGAAGAGAAATGACCCCCGAGCTCAAGAACACTTCCATGAAACAAACAACCATTTCCAATTTGGCATGCGGCTTGTTCGCCGGCGCTCTGCTCCTGGCCGGTGCCAGCGCCGCGCAGGCGCAAATCTTGGTATTTGATGGATTCGAACAGCACAACGGCGTTACCGGCGTCGTGGGTGGAACGCCCGGCGCGGCCGATGGCGAGACTATCTACGGCAAGACGGGGCCGGGCATTCCACAGTCCGCGGCGCCCCCGGCTGGCGGCGGTTGGCAAACTCCATGGAACCCAGTCGCCGGCATCACCGTTTCTAGCGTCGACCCGAATGCGGACGTGCGATTGCTCCACACTGACCTTGACCCTCTCGCGGTGACTTTCGCCGGAGCGGGAACAATCAGCGGCGGAACCCGTGCGATTACCCTGCATCAGGACACCGTCGGGGCGAACATCACCCGTACTGCTGAAACCAACTTCAACGGGTCGGACATGTGGATGGCCGCCCTTATCCGGTTGACCGACACGCCGCCGTCTGACGGTGTTTTCATGATCCACCTGACGGGCGCGGCCGTCGCCGAAACCGATACTCTCTACAACTACCCTGGCATAGGCATCCGTAATGGACGCTTTGTCGCGCAGACCAACAACACCGCAATTGCCACCATGAACCCGGCTGGTTTGCAGGACCCGCCCCCGAGCAACAACTTCATCCCCACTGGGTCGGCTGAGGATCCGCAGGACTACTTCCTCCTCGCTCACTTTACGTGGACAGGTGGCGGTGGTGGTGGTGGCCAGTATACTGCCTCGGAACTCTGGGTCTACCGGGACGGTAGCGCCATCAGCACCCTTCCCCCCGGCCTCGCTGGCGTTGTCACCAACGGCCCACCAATGGCCACCGCTTCTGGTCCCAGTGGTCAGTTCACTCAGGGAAATGGCAATCTCGGCCAGTCCCGTGTGGTCCGGATGCGTCGTGAAAACTTTGGCAGCCAAGTGATCGGCGTGGACAGCGTTATCCTTGCGCGCAACATCAACGACATTGTCGACGGCCAGACTCTCTCCGTCGACCTCCTCTCCTTCAACGCCACTGCCGCCGGTGCCGGCTCGCCTGTCGTCATCACATGGGAGACCGCGGCCGAGCACGACAACGCCGGCTTCAACATTTACCGCGCGGCCAATGGCGCACCGGGGCAGAAGCTCAACGCCTTCCCCATCGCGGCCCAGGGCAGCGAGACTGAAGGCGCCAGCTACAGCTTCGTTGACAGCGACCCCATCGGGCGCGACGAAGTCCGCGGCTACTACCTCGAGGACGTCGAGTTCAGCGGCGCCAAGACCCTCCACGGCCCCGTGCGCGTCGGCCCCTTTACCGGCACCCGCTCGGCCGTCGATTCCTGGGCGTTGTACAACTACTGACCCTCCCGTCATAACTTGACACGGTTCTCGCCCTGGTGCGACGCGCTTG
>CAZVAQ010000117.1:0-10769 GCA_964625145.1 uncultured Candidatus Sumerlaeota bacterium | reverse complement strand
ACTAGCGAGACTTCGCTTTTTATTTGTCTTTATCGAGGTGCGATAGCCGCGAGGCCAGATCCGGCGGCACCGAGAAGACCCACCCTTTTCCCCGCTTTTGTTTGATCAATAACCCCGCGTCCGCCAACCCCAGCAGATCCGTCCGGGCGGTCTGATAGACCACGTTGTGGCTGGTCTGGTGGCCGGTGATTGTGTACCGGTGGCCGGGGTGTTTCAGGGCATGCCGCAGCAGCGCCACTTGGCGATGGTTGAACAGGTCGATGGACCGCATGCTTGATTCCAGCTCCTGCACCTCGGCGGTCTTTCTCGCAATGTACTCATGCAATTGCTCAATCGCCTGGAGGATGACCTTTGTCTGGGCGATGAGGAAATACGTCAGGTCGTTGTCGTCGGTTTCCGTGTACAGGAACGATCTTCCATACTGCACGGGAGCCTTGTAGAGAATGCTGGAGATTGAAACGAACTCGAACAACCAATAGCCATTGTGCAGCATGGCCCAATAGAACAGGGCGCGGGCCGTCCGACCGTTGCCGTCCACGAAGGGATGGTCATAGGCGAGCCAGAAGTGCAGGATCATCGCCCGCACCACCGGATGAATGAAGAAGTCCGGCGTCTTCCCATTCGCGAAGTCGCACATCTCCTGCATCCGCCGGGGCAACTCCTCCACCGGCGGGGGATCGTGCAACACTTCGTTCTCGCCATCATATACGGCGATCTTCTCGTCCGCGCGGCGCAGGCGCCCCGCCGCCGCCGGATCGTCCAGTGTGTCCTGCGAGATGGTCCGGTGGATCTCCATGATCGCCTGCGGCGTCAGCGGCTCGTCCTTCATCCGCCGGATGTGCTGCATGGTCAGGTAATTGTTCAGCACCATCCGCTCGCTCTTGTCGCGCGGCCTGCGGCCGGTGCGGATCATCTCCTTCGCCACTTCCCGGGTGGTCGCGGCCCCTTCGAGCTGGCTGGACGTGATGGCCTCCTCCATCAGCGACCGCACCAGATACCGGTCGCTCGATTGCTGGTTCGCAATCTTCCCCGGCATGGCGATCTGCCCCCCCGCCCCCATGTCGATCTCATGGAGTCCCTTCAGGATGTTGTCCTCCAGGGCATACCGGAAATGCCGGCCGTTCTTGTCCTGCAGCGGAACGGCGCGCAGGTTCGGCTCCCGCCCCAGCTTGAGCCAGAGCCACCACTGCTCATGGGTGAGGTCCCCCGGCGGCGTGCGCCACCGCAGCTCGTCCCAATGCAGGTAGGCGGTATCCTTGGGGGTCTCGCGATCGACGAGCTCCCGGAAGCGCGCCAGATCCGCCGGGGTCACCGGTATCAGGTCCAGATTGGGGGGAGGTTGGGGGAGCTTCATGGGCGTTTCGCCTACTGATTTTCTACTAATTTGCGTCAAATTAGTAGGTCATGTCAAGCCCATACAGCTACCCGCCTACTAGTTTCCTACTAATTTGTCCTAAATTAGTAGGAAATCTCCGGCGATCGACTCCCAAGCCCCGCCATCATTGTCATCTGGCACTGCCACTCTGGGTTGTGCTTGTGCCTTCGTGCGCCGGGTTTCCCGTCTTCCACTAATTTGCTACTAATTTGTCCTAAATTAGTAGGTTTTTCCTCCCCGCCGCCCCTCATGCACTTTTCCGCAATCGGCCTCCCGATCTGTGCGGAATTCTGCACGCGGGGGCGGGCCACGGCGCAGCGCAAGTGCCTGCAAGAACGACGTCGATGCCTGACATAACAGGATTTGGAATGTCGGACCCGTCCTGTCTTTGGTGGGGGCACGGCGCTTGCCCCTATGCCGGGCGAAGCACCGAAGGCCAGCCCCGAACGTGGGGGCGGAACAGGACCCGATCCGATGGCTCGACGCAAGACCTCCACCCATTCAGAGGATTCCACCCTCTCGGCGACGCTCAAGGAAGCCACCCGCGGCCATGTGCTCAGTCGCGAGGAAGAGATGGCGCTCTTCCAGCGGTTGGAAGCCGGCGACGAGGAAGCCCGCGAGGAGATCGTGCGCTGCAACCTGCGCTTCGTCATCAAGATCGCCATGCAGTACAAGGGCATGGGCGTCCCCCTCGCCGACCTGGTGCAGGAGGGGACCATCGGCCTGCTTCACGTGATTGGCAAATTCGATTGGCGGCGCGGGACACGTTTCACGACCTACGCGGCCTACTACATCCGCCAGGAAGTGCAGGCTTGCCTGTACCGCCAGGCGTCGATGATCCGGCTCCCGGTCCGCAAGGCGCGGGTGCTCGGCAAGATTCAGGAATACATCCGCACGACCCAGGAGCGCGAGGGGCGCGAACCCCAGACGCAGGAGATCGCGCTGGAGCTCGGCGTGGAGACGGATCTGGTGGAGATGCTGATGGGCATGCGCCACTCGGTTTCCTCTCTGGATGCGGAGATCGACGAGGAAGGACGCGTGGTGGCCGAGGCCATTCCGGACACCGAGGCCGTCGTTCCGGGCGAGTCCCTGAACGCCGAGCAGTCCCAGGCGGCCGTGATCGCCCTGCTGGATGTCCTGTCCGACCGCGAGCGCCAGGTGCTGGGCCTGCGGTTTGGCTTGGGCGGCGGTTCCGCCCGCAGTCTGCGCGGAGCCAGCAAGGTCATCGGCCTGAGCCAGGAAGGTGTGCGCCGGGTCGAGAACCGGGCGCTGGACAAGCTGCGGCGCCCCACCGTGCGGGCCCGCTTCGAGCAGCTCATGATTGCCTGACAAGGGGTTGTCGGGTGTGGCTGACAGGGAGGGAGCCCGGCCGGGAATATTCGGCCGGGTTACCTGTTTGTACCTTCTGGGTTCGATGCAGCGCGGCCTCGTCCGGGGGCGATGTGTAAGGCGTTCCGCACACTTACTGTGCATTACCCTTCCCGGCGTGGAGACGCGGCGATGCTTCCATCATCCGCCCAGCCGCGAGCGGGGCTTCTTGAGCACTGATATTTTTGAAATTATGAAAACAGTGCTCTCAAATGGGAGCGATTCCTGAAATTGGTCAAGATCTGGCTTATCTGATTGGCGTAGGGATCGGCAGCTTACCGGTGTTCGGACTCCCCCGATCCGGTCTTCCCCAACAGGCTTTCGATCGCCTATTGTGTCCCTTTCTCCCCCGGGCGCCGGCTCTCCCCCAGTCGGCGCCCACCCTTTCTCCGGACAGGCCTGGGACACAGTGGTCCAAGTGGATGGCGCGGCTGGGGACGGGATTGCAGGGTTTGGAACCTGAGCCGGTTTTCTCTTGGGAGGGAAGATTCGGGCACCGGGATGTGCGAGGACGCGCCGCTCCGTCCACTTGGGTCTCTCCCTCCGGGGGATGGCTCTCTTTTCGATTGCCGCAGATAAACCGCTTCCCGTGATTTTATAGGATTTTATCAAGCTTCGGGTCGGCATCGGCCCCTGTCTTGGTGCAGCATCACCGCGAGCATCGGCCGTCATGATGCTCGCGCTGCTGTGTGCGCACCACCCAGAGCCCACAATTCACAACGTCCCCCGTATCCATCCCGCAAACGCCCGCATAACCCGGCCACCTTCTTCCCAAGGTGGGCAGCCTGACCGCCCCCTTCCAGCAACCTCCCCCCCCACACAGGAAGTGAGTGCCATGGCAAAGAAGAGCGCGACGAAGTCCCCAGCCGCGAAGAGTGATTCTGCAAAGGGTGATTCTGCAAAGGGTGATTCCGCAAAGGCCGCCAAGGCCCAAGCCGCGGAAGCCGCACCGAAGACAGCCAGGAAGTCGACAGCCAAGAAGGCCACCACCGTGAAGGCTGCCGCTGCGAAGCCCGCCGCCAAAGCAGCGAAGAGTGCAACAGCCGCGTCTGCGGCGAAGCCCGCCGCGAAGAAGGCCGCCCGCAAGGCTGCAGCACCAAAGGCTGCAGCGCCAGAGGCGGCGGCGAAGAAGACTGCATCGAAGAGCAGGGCCGTCGCAAAGGGCGAAGCGCCCGCAGCGGAAGCCGCGCCGAAGACGCGCGCGCGCAGTGCCTCGCCGATCCAGGCGCCGGCTCCCGTCAGCACCGCGGTCAAGAGTGCGCCCAAGCCCGCCGCTCCCCAAGTCGTTCAATCCGCCCAAGCCGGCGTGATCCGTCCCGCCATGAAGCGCCCGGCGCTGGCACCCTCCATCAATTCGACGGCGCTTTATCGTCAGGACCGGTTGCTGCGCGCACCGGGCCCCGACCAACGCCCGCAGATACGTCGCGAGCTGCCGACCGAATACGGCGAGACATGCTTGTCCGTGCTCGTGCGCGATGCCAACTGGCTCTTCATGTATTGGGAAATCGCGCCGTCAATGCGCGAGAAGCTCGGCATTGCCCGCGGCAATCACCGCGAGCAGATCGTGTTGCGGCTTCATGACATGACCGCCGTGTCGGGCAACGACGTGCGCGCCGCGGTCTCGCACTTCGACGTCATGGTCACCGACCAGACTTCCTCATGGTATGTGCAGGTTCCCGTCCATGGCCGGCGCTACATCGTGGAGCTCGGCGTGGCGCGCGGCGATGGTTCCTTCGACGTCATCGCCCGCAGCAATGCCGTGCAGATGCCGCGC
Source organism: uncultured Candidatus Sumerlaeota bacterium (assembly GCA_964625145.1). GTDB lineage: Bacteria > Sumerlaeota > Sumerlaeia > SLMS01 > JAHLLQ01 > CAYTRP01. The sequence goes on along the minus strand of CAZVAQ010000117.1, from coordinate 6,252 downwards.
ATGGAAATCAGCGATGAGCTGAATTGGAAGATGGACGAGAGCTTCTCCGAGGCGCACTTCCAGATCCTGCAACTCTCCGGTGGTGGCACCGACGTGATCGGCCGCCTTGGTGCCAGCGAAGGATTGGTTTCCTCGCTGCAGTCGCGCTTGTTCCCGGAAGGCGCCGGCTTCAGCGCGTCGCTCTTCTCGGGCTCGTTGTTCAGCGGCGAGTTCGCCAGCGGCAGCGTCGGCCGTCAAGTCTTTGCCGGCAAGGACCGCCAGTTCTGGCTCGTCGTCGACGCGGAAGTCATCGTCTACGGCGCCACCGAACCCGACGCGCGGGTGAAGTTCATGGGCCGCGAGATCAAGCTCAACCCCGACGGCACCTTCGGCATCCGCATGGCCCTGCCCGACACCTCCATCGAGTTCCCCGTCGAAGCCACGAGCGCCGACGGCGAAGAAACCCGGCGCGTGTGCCCGGTGGTGACGAGGGAGACGAGGTGAAAAGGATAAAGGCTAAAGGATGAAGGATAAAGGGCTCCGCATGGCGGGGCCCTTTTTGATTGGATGGGGGAACTGGGGTGTCCGAGGTGCTTCAGACGAAAGACGCGGGTGGGTTCTATTCGTTCTTTTTGTTTCGAAGTTTGACGCGCTTGACGCATGTGGTGAGGATGGCGTTCAGCTCGTCTGTCTCCGCCATGATGGACGCAAGTTGCGCTTCTGGTACAACATGCGCATCGAGCAGGAGTTCAAGCCAGTAGCGGCTCTCCTCCAATTCCTGCAGGGCGACCTCGAGTTTGCTGATGACCTCGGCGGAGGATCGGGCGCGTTGCCCCTCTCGATAATGGGCGCCGACGGATGTGCCGGAACGAAGTAGCTGCTTGCCGATCACCTGCGCTTCTGGGTTCTTGGGAAGAGACGTGAACAGGCTGATAATTTGAAGGGCATAGTCTTTCGTTCTTTGGCGCAGTGGCACTGCGCCTCCCTGCCCATACGCGCTCTCTTCCTCTTCAACGTACCACACCTCATCCCCGCTTGGCGGCTGGCTCATAATCACTCGCTCCCGACCGCAAGAATCTTTATCCTTTAGCCTTCATCCTTTATCCTTCAATCCCCAGCTCCTTGATCCTCCTTTGCAACGTCCTCCTGCTGATGCCCAGCGACTCTGCGGCGCGGGTGCGGTTGCCGTCCACGGCGGCGAGCGTGCGCTTCAGGTAGATCGTCTCCACTTCCTCCAGCGGCATGCCCAGCGGGATGTGCAGGCCTTCGGGCGGGATCTCCTTCGTTTGCTGGATCGACGCGGGCAGGTCCTTCGGCGTGATCTCGTCGCCGCGCAGGAACACGAACGCGTTCTCCATCACGTTGCGCAGCTCGCGCACGTTGCCGGGCCAGTGATACGCTTGCAGCACCTCGATCGCTTCCTTCGAAAGCGTCGGCGGAATCGGGCGGCCGTTCTCCCTTGACAGGTCGGCGAGGAAATGCCGCGCCAGCAGCGGAATATCGCCGCGACGATGCCGCAGCGGCGGCACGGTGATGGTGATGACCTTCAGGCGATAGTACAGGTCCTCGCGGAATCGCCCCTCGGCGACTTCCTCCTCCAGGTCGCGGTTCGTCGCGACGATCAGGCGCACGTCCACCTTCACCGTGTCGTTGCCGCCGACGCGTTGGATCTCGCGCTGTTCCAGAACGCGCAGCAGCTTCACCTGCATGGAGAGCGGAATCTCGCCGATTTCGTCGAGGAACAACGTCCCGCCGTCGGCCATCTCGAACCGGCCGGGGCGGCGGGAGATCGCGCCGGTGAACGCGCCGCGCTCGTGGCCAAAGAGCTCGCTCTCCAGCAACGTCTCCGGCAGTGCGGCGCAGTGCACCGCGACAAAGTCCTTCTTCGCGCGTGGGCTCGCCTGGTGCAGCGCCCGCGCCATGACTTCCTTCCCGACGCCGGACTCGCCGAGCACCAACACTGTGGCCTTCGTCGGGCCGACCTGACGGATCGTCTGGTAGAGCTGCTGCATGTCCGGCGATTCGCCGACCATCCCCTCGATGCCAAATCGCTTGTCGATCTGTGCGCGCAGCTCGAAGTTCTCGCGCAGCAACCGGCGATGCTCGGCCGCCTTGTCCACCAACACGCGCAGTTCCTTCACATTCACCGGCTTCGTCAGGTAATCGAACGCGCCTTCCTTCAACGCGTCCACCGCCGATTCAATCGTGCCGTGCGCGGTCAGGATGATTACCGCCGGCGAGGGGCTCATGGACAGCGCATGGCGCAGCACGCCGATGCCGTCGATCCCCTCCATCTTGAGATCCGTGACGACGACGTCGATGTCCTCGCTGTTGAGCAGATGAATGGCTTCCTCGCCGGACGTCGCGGTCAGCACATTGTTGTCCGTGCGCGAGAAGGCCAGCGTCAGCCCCTCCAACACCTCCGGTTGATCATCGACGAGAAGAAGATTTGCAGGCATGATAGGTCCAGTTCCGAGTAGTGAGTTCCAAATATTCTGTTCAACGCTGGGAGGGCCGGGCTCCTGCCCGACGGTCGGGCCCATGGCTCATTGCATTCCACGACAACGCGTCCGTTCCACAAATCGCACGTGATCGGATGCACTAGCCAGGCAGGAGCCTGGCACTCCATAGGAAGTGCGAACACAGCCGCGCCTCACCGCACCAACCATCATGACTTCACCTCTTCCCCTTCGGGCTCCACCTGCCCGCTCACCGGCGCGTGGTGAGTATCCGCCGTCAGCGGCACCGGCGGCGGCAGATTCGGCAGAGTGTCCATTCCGGAGAACACCTGTGTCGTCATCCGGTTGGGCGACAGGATACCACCGGAGATGATCATCCGGAAGGAATCCTCCGCCGTGACATTGAAGTCGCGCACCTGCTCGGCGGGGACCAGCATCAGGAATCCCGTCGTCGGGTTCGGCGTGGTCGGCATGAAGACGGTGACGTACAATTGACCGTCCGGCTCGTGCAGGATCTCTCCCGTGGCATAGGCCAACGCCCACACGCCATGCCGCGGGTATTCGACCAACACCACGCGCTTTGCCGAAGAGCGATTCTCCGTCAGCAGCTTGATCACTTCCTTCGGCGTGCGGTAGAAGAATCGGATGAGCGGAATGCGCTCCAGGATCCGCTCGCCCGTGTGGATCAACTTGCGGACGACGAACCAACGCGTCAGCTCGCCCACCGCCACGATGAAGGCCGTTGCGATCAGCAGCGACAACGTCGCCGTTGCCACGGGCACCACGTACGTCTGCACCCATTTGCGCTCCCATCCCCACAGCTCGAAGCTGTTCTCGACGATCGGGCGCACGCTCTCCCCAAACATCCACGTGATCACCCCCATCAATAGGCTGATGGCATAGATGGTCACCAGCAATGGAATCAGAGTGATCAGCCCCGCAAAGAAGCGCCGGCGAACGAACTCAAACAGGGTCGGGCGCCGGCGCTCGGGCGTGCGATGTTCAGGGGAATCGGAGGAGGATTGCGGAGTAGGGGACAAGGTGGTCTCGGTGGGTTCGGTTCGAGGTGGTGAAAATCGGACTGGGTCTGTCGCCTTGGAGGGGGGCACTGCCTGTCATGCAGGAAAGCCGATCATGGCGGTTGGTTGCAAGAGGGCATCCGCCCGCCAAGCCTTGGGGGGGCCGCGGGTCAGGCGTAGAAATTCCCGTTCCAAGTGAAGCGGAATTCGCCGGTCAGGCGGCTGCCGTCAGCACGCCTTCCACGAAGAGGAGGAACAACCCGGCCACGGCGGGGATCACACAACCGACCGTCAGGATCAGCAGCGGCCAGCGATCGCCCAGCTTCGTCAGCGAAAAGATGAGCTGGGGCACGGGAAACAGGCACACCGCCAGGTTGAACAATCCCCAGCCCACGTTCACCTTGAAGCCCTCGATGGTGGAGACGATCCACGCGGTCAGGGCGATCAGGATGGCGATGGCGACCAAGGCGAAGCCGATGACGATCCAGAGGCTCATGGGGGTCTACCCGTGTGGCGGTGTCGTTGCGTTCCGGCTCATGCGGGGTTGGTCAGGGCGGCCAGTTTGTCACGCAGGGCGGTGGCGTCGGCCTGGAGTCGGGCGAGCTTCTCGCGCTCCTTCTCGACCACGTCAGCGGGGGCCTTGGCCAGGAAGCCTTGGTTGCCCAGCTTGCCTTCCAGGGCCTTGAGCCCCTTCTCTGCAAAGGCGAGTTCCTTCTCCAGCCGCGTCCTTTCCTGCTCCACAAGTTCGGGAGGCAATGCCACCAGCACCGTCAGGGCGCCGGACACGTAGGTCGAGGAAAATCCCGGAGCCGGGGCGTCATTGGAGACACTCACCACCCCCGCCGAGGCCAGCGGGCGGACAGAATCCACCAGCGCCGAGCAGGACTCCAGCACCTCCGGATCCTCGTGGCGGATCAACACCTCCACCTTCGAATCCAGCGGCACGCGCATCTCGCCGCGGATGTTGCGGATCGCGCCGACGATCTCCTGCAGCAGGCCGATCTGCTCCTCCGACTCCACGTCCTGCGCGCGCAGCGACACCGCCGGCCACGGCGCCACGCAGATCGACGGCGAGGAGAGTCCGTCCGCCAAGCCCTTGATTTCCACCGGTGCGCGATCGGTGCCGCCGGCGTGTCCCGCCGTCAGGCCCACCGTGCGCTCCCGCAGCGTCTGCCAGATCTCCTCCGTCGCGAACGGCGTCACCGGATGCAGCAGACGGCAGATGTGCTCCAGCACCAGGATCGCCGTGATGCGCGCGGCCCGGGCGGATTCGCGCGCCTGCGGCGTGCCGCTGTTGTCGTACACGCGGCGCTTGATCAGCTCCAGATACCAATCACAGTACGAATTCCACGTGAACGAATACAGCGCGCCGACGTACTTGTCGAACTCGTAGGTGTCCAGCGTGCGGCTGGTGTCGTCGATCGTGCGCGCCAACTGCGACAGGATCCAATGATCCTCCACCGCCAGCGACGACGCGGTCAGCCCCTGCGCGTATTCCTCCTCCGTCAGCGGCTCCGTCACCATCATCACGAACCGCGCCGCGTTCCACAGCTTGTTCACGAAGTTGCGGTACGATTCGAACCGCGACCAATCCAGGTCGATGTTCCGGCCAATTCCCGCCAGCGCCGCCACCGTCAGGCGCAACGCGTCGGTGCCGTACTCGTCGATCACCTCCAGCGGATCGATGCCGTTCCCCTTGGTCTTCGACATCTTCTCCCAACGAGTCTCGACATTCTTGGGCAGCTTCCCTTCCCGTTCCAGCTCCCGCGCCTGCAGCGGCGGGATGACCTTCAGGTCCTGGCCGTTGCGCTGGTAATACGTCTTCCCGAAGACCATCGAATGCATGTACACATCATGGAACGGCTTTTCGCCAACCAACTCATAGCCGAACATGATCATCCGCGCGACCCAGAAGAACAGGATGTCCGGGCCCGTGACCAGCACGCTCGTGGGATACCACCTCGCCAGGTCCGCCGTCTTGTCCGGCCAGCCAAGCGTCGACGCGGGCCACAACGCCGAGCTGAACCAGGTGTCGAGCACGTCAGGGTCCTGCACCCATGCATCCGGCTCGCGCGCCACCTCCGGCGGGACGCCCTCGCCGTCGAAACAGATCATCGTCTCCGGATCGTCCTTGCGATACCAGATGGGGATGCGGTGCCCCCACCACAGTTGGCGGCTGATGCACCAATCGCGCACGTTCGTCATCCAGTTGCGATAGACATCCGTCCACGGCGTCGGCGGATGTATCTTCACCTCGCCGCTTTCCACCGCCCACAATGCCTTCTCCGCCAACGGCTTGATCTTCACGAACCATTGCTTGGACAGGCGCGGCTCGACGACCGCCTTGCTGCGGTATCCGCGGCCGATGCGGTGGTCGTGGGGTTCGACCTTTTCCAACAGACCGAGCGCCTTGAAGTCCTCCACGACGCGCTTGCGCGCTTCGTAGCGGTCGAGGCCGGCGTACTTGCCGCCCGCCTCGTTGATCTTCGCGTCGTCGGTCATGACGTTGATCATCGGCAGGTTGTGGCGCATGCCGCAGAGGAAATCGTTCGGGTCGTGACCGGGGGTGATCTTCACCAGGCCGGAGCCAAAGTCCTTCTTCACAAAGTCGTCGGCGATGATCGGGATCAGGCGATCCACCAGCGGCAACCGCACCCGCTTCCCGATCAGATGCTTCCACCGCTCGTCCGTAGGGTTCACGGCCACGGCGGTGTCGCCCAGCATCGTCTCCGGCCGCGTCGTGGCGACGGTGACGGTGCCGCTGCCGTCCTCCAGCGGATACTGCAGATGCCACA
>CAZVAQ010000116.1:0-10863 GCA_964625145.1 uncultured Candidatus Sumerlaeota bacterium | reverse complement strand
CGAATGGAACGCGGTGGTGCACACCGTCGTGCGCCAAGCCCTGGCGGCACCGGCGGTTGGTTTTCAAGTGTCCAATGGCGACCAGCCCGGCGTGCAGTTTCCTCCGGGGCAGGATGTCGGCGCACGGTTTGCCGACCTGCTTGGGTCGCGCCTGCGGGGTGAGTTGATTCCACTGTCTCATGAGCGTGGCGATTGCCGCGTCATGGGAGTGATGGCTCCTCCGTCGGAATCGAACCGTGGAGACCGTAGGTCGGAGTATCTGTTCGTCAACGGGCGTCCCTTCTCCAGCAAGACGATCACCGCCGCCATCGAGCAGGCGTGCCGTGGCTTTCTGCTGACGGGACGCTTTCCCATGTTCGCCATCTTCATCAATGTCCCCGCGACGGAGGTGGACATCAACGTTCACCCAACGAAGGAAGAGGTGAGGTTTCGCGACGAGCGCCATGTGGCCGGCACGTGTCATCATGCAGTGCGTGGCGCCTTGGAAGCGACGGCGGTGGTGCCATCATTGGACATCGGGCCGACGACAGCTCCAGCAGCGGCTCCAACGCAGAGGCCATCCGCACCGGTAGTGAATGTCGATCCGCCAATGCCGGGTTTCTTCTCCTCGCCGGAGGCATTGGTGCGCCGGGCGTTCGAGGCAAAGCAGCGGCGCGAGCAACAGACCGATTGGGTCGGCGTTGCGCTGGACGCGCAGCGCGACCAGGCGCCACCGGCCGATGCCGTGGAGCTGGCTCCGAAGGGAGCGACGCGACAGCGCCTGCAACCGGTCGCAGCAGGGCCGGGAGAAAAACCGGATGTGGAGTTCTGGAACAGGCCCTACGAACCGGAACCGCTGGGACAAGTGGCGTTGACGTACATTGTCGCCGTATATGGTGACGACCTGTTGATCATTGACCAGCATGCGGCGCACGAGCGGCTCAAGTACCTGGAGTTCGCGGAATCACTGCAACGCGGGAGCGAGGTGCAAACGCTGCTGGTTCCGGCAACCATCGAGCTGGGCGCTTCGCAGGCGGCGCTGCTGGAGCGGTTGGTGCCACGATTGGCCGAGCTGGGCTTCGAGGTGGAGCCCTTCGGCGGCCGCTCGTACCAGATTCGCGCGGTGCCCGCCGACCTGGTGAGGCTGAACCCGGAGGCCATCCTCCAGGACATGATGGACGATCTGGAGGAGAGCCGCGGGACGGCCTCGCTGGACGATCTGCGGGACCGCCTGCTCATCCGGGCGGCGTGTCATGGCTCCATCCGCGGGGGACAGGCGCTGTCCGTGGCTGAGATGCGGGAGCTGCTGCGGTTGATGCGGGTTCACCGGCTGTCCTTCACGTGTCCGCACGGCCGGCCCACGATCATTCGTCTGGCCCGCCATGATTTGGACCGAAGGTTTGGGCGATTGCATTGAGGGAGACTTCGGATCCGGGCTGTCGTGGATCCGCTCATAGCACCAAAGATGGCCATGACTTTGTGTGCATCTTGCCATTGCCCCTTGCGACGATCCAACAGTGATCTCACAGTTCAGACATGCGGACCAAGGGTGGATGTTCAGGCCTCGACGAAACGGTTCGAACCGGGAGATGAGCTGAGTGGAGCAACCAATTCGCACCCTCCTTGTGGGTGAGACGCTTCCTTCCCTCGCTGGAGCCATTTCCCAACGCACCGCGGCGTTGGGTTTGACGCTGCGCCTGCGCGAGGTGGCGGACGCAAGTCCGCGCACCTGGGAGGCAGATGGCCCTGTGGAGGGCATGGTGGTGGTGGAGGCGCGCAATCTGGGCGGCGATGCCAGCTCGCGCGTGCGGGAGATCCTGTCGCTGCATCCACGAGTGATGGTGATCCTGATCGCCAGCCTGGCCGTCCCCGCCGAGCAGTTAAAGGAAGCCGCGCTGTCCCCATCCTGCGTGATCCTGCACCGGCTGGATGCGGAGGAGATCGCGTTGGCCCTGTTGGCGGCGACGGGCAAGATGACCCTTCGCGAGTCCGAAGCTGCATGCCGCGAGCGCGTGCGCGCCCTGGAGCAGAAGGCTGACATCCTGTTCCAGAACTCGCCCAACGCGATGTTTGTCCTGGATGCACGAACCGGGCGGATTCGCGCCTTCAACCAAAAGGCTTTCGAGTCCTTTGGCTACACGCGGAACGAGCTGACGAACATGATGTTCCGTTTCTTGTTTCCCGAATCCGCCTCGCAGTCCTCGGATGCCTTGCTGAAGAAGCTGTCCGTGCGCCATGGTGACTTTGAGGAACAGGAGTTTCGCCGCGCCGATGGAAGAATCCAGGTCTGCGACTTGTCCGCGCGGTTTGTGACGTGGGAGGGACAGGTGGCCATCATCGCCGAATTGCGCGAGACGGCGGGCCGCATCGAGACGCGGCGCGAGCGCGACCTGTACCGCCGGGTGTTCGATGAATGCACCGAGGCCGTGGCGATCCTTGACGCGAAGGGAACGTTCCTGTTCGTCAACCCCGCGTTCGTGTCCATGTCCGGGCACGCTCGCGAGCAGATCATCGGGCGCACGCCGCTGATCCTGAACTCGGGAGAGGTTCCCCAGAAGCTGATCGATGAAATTCGTACAGCGGTGACAGGCGGACAAGTCTGGAAGGGAAGCCTGGACGGCAACCGCCAGGGCAATGAGCCCGTGCACCTTGACGTGGTGATCTCGCCGGTGCGCGAGCGCGTCGGCACGATCTCGTGCTACGTGGTGGTGGCAAGCGACAAGACCGAGGAGGCGAACCTGCGGCGGAGCCTGACCCAATCGCAACGCATGGAAGCCATCGGGCATCTGGCCGGCGGCATCGCGCACGATTTCAACAACATCCTGACGGTGATCCAATCGGCGGGGTCATTCCTGTCGGAGGGACTGGACCGGAATCATCCGCTGCAGGAGGAAGTGCGCGAGATCCTGGCCTCCTCCAATCGCGCTGGGGAACTGACCAAGCAGTTGCTTTCGTACTCACGACGGCGCGGGTCGGAGAAGGAACTGACCGATCTCAACGACGTCGTCTCTCCCCTGCTGCGCATGCTACGGCGCATCATCGGCGACAACATCGAGTTGAACGTGGATTGCCGCGACGGGCGGTTGCCCGTGCACCTGGATGCCACGCAGGTGCAGCAGATCCTCTTCAACCTGGTCAGCAACGCGCGAGACGCAATGCCCGATGGTGGCCTGCTCAGTGTCTCCACATGGGAGGAGTCGCTGTCTCCCGAAGTTGCGCGCGTGCTGGACATGCCAGTGGGCCGCTATGCGCTGCTGGAGGTCGCAGACACCGGAACAGGGATGACCGAGGATGTGCTGTCGCGCATCTTTGATCCGTACTTCACGACGAAGGAAGAAGGAAAGGGAACCGGCATTGGCCTGGCCACCGTGAATGCCATCGTGCGCCAGGCCGGTGGTTCCGTGTTCGCCGAGAGCACACCGGGCAAGGGGAGCAAACTGACCGTGCGCCTGCCATTGCAGCGCCTCCCCTCCCACAAGGCGGCTGCTCCATCGGCGGGAACTTCTCCGCAGACGACGGGAGTCATCCTGCTGGCGGAGGACGAGCCCGCAGTGCGCCGGTTGGCGACGCGTGTCCTGCGCCAGCGGGGCTATGAAGTGGTTGAGGCCTCCGATGGTCTGGAAGCCATGGATCAGGCGCGCGAGATGGGCGGAGCGTTCGACATGCTGGTGACGGACGTGACGATGCCGCGCATGAGTGGCATCCGGCTTGCCGAAAGCCTGCGCGCCGAGAAGCCCGAACTCCCCGTGTTGTTCATCTGCGGATTCTCCGAGGATGAAACCATCCGCAAGGGTTTGACGCAGGGCCACCTCGGTTATCTGCAGAAACCTTTCACGCCCGCGGACCTGGCCGAGCGCGTCGGGCTGTTGCTGGCAGAGGCCAGGGCGCATACGGCATCCTGATCAGCGCGGGCTCTATGCGGATGCGCCGGCGGCACCATCCGTCGGAGGACGCTTGGTCAACGCCTTCATCATGTAATGCTTCGCCGCGTGATAGGCGAGCAGCAGCACCAGAATCCCCGCGACCAAAATCAGCACGCGACCGATGATGTGATTGACCAGGGACTTGGTCTCGTCTGCCGCGGTCGAAGCAAGCTCGGGAATGCGCGGCTCGTTGATCAGCTCGTGAACCGTGAGGATGGTCTGGCGCAATTCGTCGATGGTGGCTTCGAGGGCGACGGCCGCTTCGGTGACGCTCTCCATGCGGAACGGCTCGGCGGGGACTTCGGGCTCGGGCTTTGGTGGCGGCATCAGGCGCGCTGCTATCTCAGCCGTCTCACCCGCGGCGCGAATCGTGGATTCCAGCGCCTGGGAGGCGCGCTCGGCCTGGGTCAGGACTGCCTCAACGCTGCGGATGGCGACGTCGGACGTCTTGATGGTCTCGCGAAGCTCGGGTTGGGACTCTTCAAACTTGTCCAACGTGCCGCGGATCTCCTCCGGCAATCGTTCGACTGCACTGGCAACGTTGCCGGTGGCGGTGGTAAGGCCATCGACACTTTGCAGCGTGGCCTTGTAGCCTTCGTCGGCCAGGATCTTCGATGTGTTCTCCTGCACGTCCGAGGGGAGTTGCCGCAGCGTGACGCTGAGGTGTTCGATGCCGCCAATGCCCGCGACCGCGCCGACGCCTTCGGTCACGCCACCGACGGCACGACCGGGAAGGCGCGCGGCACCGCCAAGAATTCCAAAGGTTTGCTTCAGCGCCCCTTCCGCAACCTCCGCCCCGGGGACCGCATTCATCGCGCGACCGGGCGCCGAAGCGATCTGGGACAGGTAGCCATGGGCTTCCTGTGATTCGATGCGCGACCCGAAAGCAAAGAACCTGCGATGGCCGGGATCTGCCGAGCGGCGGGTGGCTTCCTCCGCAACGGTGATCGATTGGAGGCTGCTGAACTGCTCGCGGGTCAGGTGAAGCCGGGCAAAGCCGAGGATGCGGGAGCGGGCGTCGGTGATGCCGTCGATGAGCTCGAACCGCGCATCGCCCAACGATCCCATGGCAGCATCGGTCTGCAGGGAAACCTCCGCCTGTTGCAGGATGATGAGGGAGTCGCGCAGGGCGGCCTCGGGGTCGTCCTGGTTGATGGCCTCGCCCAATCGGTCCGCCACGGCCAGATAGCGGTCGACGACCTGGACCTGAAGCTCCGGATCCTCGAGACCGCCGACCACGCGGGCGACTGCATCTTCCAAGGCCTGGTTCAGCAGCGGCGCTTCCGTGCGCAGGGCTTCGTCGATGGCGGCCTCGGTCTCGGGTTCGCTGATGAGATCGGCAAAGTCCGCCCGGCTCTGAACCGGCATGAAGAGCAACAGCACGCCGAAGAAAAGGCAAAGTCGCAGCAGGGTGGTGGGCTCTTGGTTCGGCATGGCAATGGGTCTCCGGTGAATTTACACTGCTGGGCCCATGCCTATCCCGGTCGCGCGACATGTCGCAATGGGGACATGATGAGTCGGCGCCGGGGACATGTCGATTGTCGACTAGGGAACATCTCCGGCCACGCCCAGCCAGGGATCATGCCGGGAGGGAATGGCGGGTGATGTCGAATTCCAAACAACTGGAGACACTCCTGGCTGCGCTCGCCTCGCGCTCGGCGCGCACGGCCTGGTTGAAGTTCAGGTAGCAGATGTAGGCGATGGCAAAGCGCGCGACGCAGGCGAAGGGATAGAGGCGTTGCCAACCGTGCAGGCAGACGAATGAAATCAACAGATCCACCAACAGCCATTGGAATGCCCCCACTCCATGACCGTGCGGTACCCATACCGGCAGGTAGTCACTTTCTCTGACCGCCAACGCGATGATCACCGCTAGTGCGAGCCCCAACCCGCCAAAGACAATGATGCCCGACAGCCACAGGCCCGCCATGACCAGGTTCCTCCGCTACTGGACTGCCCCATAAAGGTGATAGTTCAGGATGAAGACGACGATGTTGACGAGGGTCCAGATGGGCATGACGTACCACTTGGTCTCGCTCCGCCAGAAGACCCACCCCCAGGCGAAGAGGCCGATCTGGCAGCAGAAGAATCCCAGCAGGGCGAGGAGGACGCCGTTCTCTTCTGCGACTCCGATGGCGACGATGACGGCGCAAATGAAGCTGGTGAGAGCGCAGGCGATCAGCAGGATGAGCAGGAAATGCTCCATGAATGTTGCCTCCGGAAGTATCGGCTGGCGATCCCAATACGGATGATTGCGGGCGATATTCACTGCGGAAGCCCAAAAAATCGCACAATCCCATTTGCCACCCATCAGGCATCCGTGCGTTAGGGTGGGGGCAAGGGTGTGCGCTGGGAACCTGGTCCCCGCCCCCCCGGGTACTATACCACTGTGAAAGGTATTCGAAGAATGAACCGTATCATGCTGCGTAGTGGAATTGCCGCCATCGCCCTGGTCCTGATGGCGGGGATGGCGCAGGCGGAAACCGCTGCGGAAGCCATCAAGCGACTTCACGAGAAGAGCAAGACCGTCAGCACGGCGACATTTACACAGATCATCACCACTTCCAGCCAGGTGGTGGAATCCAAGTCCACCTCCCAAGTCTGGCAGTCGCGCGATGCGAACGGCGTGACCCGGATGCGCACCGAGATGAAAAGCGAGATGACCATGAAGGGCATGGACATGCCGCCTCAAAAGTCAGAGGCCGTCATGGTCATGGACGGTGAACTGCTGTGGTCCGAGATGAACAACATGGGGACCACGATGGTCACGAAGATGAAGGTGCCGCCAGAGTCACAGCAGGGATTGGAGTTCCTGGTCGAGCAGGTGGAGAAGGGGAATGGCAAGGTGCTGGACCCCGAGACCATCGACGGCAAGCAATGCGTCGTAATCGAATACACCATGGACGACATGATGGGCGGGGCCGGCATCCTGCAGCGCTCATGGATCGCCGAGGAAAACGGATTGATGCTGAAGTCGGTGACCAAGGGCGGAGCCATGGTGGGTGACACCGAGATGATCGTCAAGGATGTCAAGACCGGCATCGACATCGACCCGGCCAAATTCACCTACACGCCGCCCGAAGGCGTGCAGGTCATGGACATGATGGACATGACGTCCATGTGACACGCGGTCGCGTCATGGTGATCGAGCGTAGACACATCGAGCGCCGGGCCACGCGGCCCGGCGCTTAGTTTGTCCGCCACTCGACAATCCCGCCGCCGCGCAGATCCACGTGCAGGTACGGCGTGCCGAGATGGTTGGGGCCTTCGAAGGAGCCCTCCAGCCCGATGCCGCCGGAGACGCTGGCCGTGGTCATGGCGGCGCGTGCCCATCCGGCGAGCACAGCGGCGTCCTCCAGCGTGACCTGCCCATCGCCATCCAAATCGTCCATGCGAAAATCGCCGTTCTCGTCGTGGATGACGGCGATGGCATCGCCGTATTGGTAGCGCGTGAAGGAGGCAAGCTGCACGCCGAGACGCTCAAGGCGTTGGCGTTCGTTGGGAGAGACGAAACCGCGCAGGATGCGCAGGCCGTTGGGATTGCTGCCAGCGGAAGCCGCTTGATGGCGGAGAGCCTCCCAGAAGTCCGGCAGTCGCGGATCGATGGCCACATAGCGCGTTGTGGATTCGGAATCGAAGACAGGAGGGCACAGCGCACCCATGGTGAGATGCTCCGAGAGGGAGAGGGAGCTGGTCACCTCGTCCAGCCGGTAGAAGATGCGCGGAGGCCGATACGTGTCAGGAGTGCGGCGGACGATGGCGGGAGCGTCGGTTGCGAACTCGTTGGGATAGATGCCCACGACGACATCATCGATGACTCCGGAACCATCGCGGTCGAAGTTCATACCCGGTAGCATGCGGATGGATGCCTGTGCCCGCCAAGGCTCCAGCTCCTGTCCGGCGGCGTCGGTGCGATCGACTTCCACCGTGGCGGAGATGGTGACAGGCCGGCCTCCATCGGGCGGGACGATGTCGATGCTGGTCATCCCGCGCGGAACGGCGGTGCCCGAGCTGACCGACCACCGCACACGGGCTTCCAGGGGCATTTCGTACACGGTCCCCCCTTCCGCATCGGTGCGGATTGCCGGCCCGGAAGGAGGCATGGAGGCCGGGAACTCCACGGCCAGACGGCGCGTGTTCGTCGAAGGGAGCAGGACGACGCGCGCCTGGTCGCTGCTGACGGGGCGGCCATCCATCGTCATCACCAAGGGGACGGGATCGGTGGGCTGCGCCGCAAGCGTGGCTCCGATGGCCAGCAGCACCGAGGCCAATATCGGACTTCTTGTGGAAGCTTGGGGGAATTTCATTGCAGTACGATGCCTCTCGGGGTCTCAATAGTCCAACGTCAAAGCGGGATGACCCTTTTTGGGGCCGCCAAGGAGGCGCTCTCGACCCACATCGAGTGGCGCGAGGCCAATGACCTTAACGGATCAAGCCATCCGAAGGATCACGGGGGCGAGAAGAATGCTTCCCGCCGATCCATCTGCCCGCCCGTCGCAGGCGGCACGGGTCCCCTTGCATGATCCGAATCGCAGTCCCGTACCCCCAGTGAGTCTTCACGTCCCAGCTCCCACTACTTCACCGGAGGTGTCGCACCCATGCCTACAGGATTGATTCTGATATCCATTGGTGCCGCCGTCGCCCTGCTAGTTGTGGTTTGGTTCTTCTTCTTTGCACGGAAGAAGCCGGCCGAACGCCGCACCCCAACGCCCGTGGCCCAACCCGTGGTGCCGCGCCCGATTTCCCCCTATAGCAAGGCGAAACCCGCTGAGCCACCCAAGGACGAGAATCTGATCCAATACGGGCCGGTGGGGCAGCTCAACAAGCCAAACGGTGGCGAGACGGCAGCCGGAATGGCTGCAGTTGTTGCGGCCGCGGCGGCGCCCCAAGCAGCAACCAAGCCGATGGAGGACCCGCCCACCGTCCGGGATTTCCCCGTGGAGCCCGACCCACCCAAGCCCCCTGCCGCAGCACAGAAGCTGGATTTCCAGGAGGTCGACACACAGCGCGAGGAGAGCACAGACGCGGATCACGAGGCCAGTCACGCCGCCATCGAAGTGTCCGAGCCTGTTCCAATTCTCAAGACAGAGGAAGTGAGTGCACCGCCCACCCTGCCGGAACTGACGGAGAAGGAACTCCAGATCCTGCAGGTGGATCTGGAATCGGTGCAGATCGAGCCCGCAGCGCCGCCCCAAGCGGGAGAGGCTGGCCCGGACGTGGAATCGCTCCCGACGATCAAGCTGACCGATGCGCCCGTCCCGGCCCCTGAAGAACCCAAGGCCGAGGAGGAACCGGTGGGCGCTGACCTGCCGGTCATCTCCTTTGACGCGTCAGTCCCGCTGGACCTGGGACAGAGCGAACCGGGCCACGCCGCCGAGCAGGCCATCGCCGAGGCGGCCCTGCCATCAATCAAGTTGAGCGAGGAGACAATGCACCTCGGCGGAGCCGACGATGGTGGCCTCAATGATCTGCCGGAACTGACGCCGGATCTGGGCGAGGCACTGCCCAGCATCAAGCTGACCGACACGTCGCTGGAAGAGCTGGAAAAGATGGTGAGCGGAGTGGGCGGTCCGGCCCCAGCCGGTGGCGGCGGGGATGGCGTGCGGTCGATTCAGTTGATGGAGGAATGAAGCGGGGGGGGAGTGGCACCTCACCCCTCCGCCCTCCATACATCCAACATCAGCTCGTATCTTTCCAGCGGCATGCCGGTGTAGATGCAGTTGCTGGTACTGAAGATGTAGCCGCCGCCGGGCTTGCCTTCGCGCAGGGCGCGCCTGACTTCGGCGACGACCTGTTCCTCCGAGCCCGTCTGCAACAGCGCGCAGTTGACATTGCCGATGACGCAGACCTTGTCGCCGACACGGCGCTTGACCTCGGCAAGGTTGACGCCCGCCTGTGGGTCGATGCTGTGCAGCGCGTGCGGATTCGCGGACACAAGGGCGTCGAGGATCGGCATGATGTTTCCGTCGGTGTGCTTGATGACATAGAAGCCCATCTCGCGGTAACCAGCGACGAGTTGCACGAGATAGGGCGTGACGAATTCATCAAACATCGCGGGAGACATGAAGGGGTTGTCGTTGAAGCAATAATCGGAGCACAGGCAGAAGCCATCCAACACACCCCATGACTTGATGCGCTGCGCGCGGGCGAGGGCGTTGTCGACTTCGCGCTGAGCGTCGTCCTTCATCAGCTGGGGATCGTCCGCCAGCTTGCCGACGAACTCCATCAGCTCGCCGCCCCACGGGATGGCATACGTCGCATCGCCGTGGATGGACAGGAAGTAGTCCATGCCTGACAACTCGCGCACGTGTTCGAGGGAACGGCGCGTGTCTTCGTCACACCAGCCGCCGGGAGATCGATACAACATGGCGGACCAATCAAAGCGGCGCGCGACGGCGACGTGCAGATCCGCCACATCGCGGCGGTGCAGCGTGCGTTCGGATTCCGACATCTGGTCCCATTGGCCATAGTGCCGCTGGGAAGCGTGCACACGGCCAAAGGCTTCCATGGTGAGGAAGAACTCCAGCTCGAAGTGCGGCACACGTCCCGGGACTGGGCGACGTTCCAGTGCAGCGATGAAGGCTTCGCGTGGTTTCATGACTTGTGGTGTCCGTGGTGCCTGAATGCGCCAACAGGTATTCGCGCTGTTCTTCTTACTCGGAGTCTCCATCGCCTTTGTGGGACCGAGCTTAGGGAGTGGTCAGTAGGAGAAATTCGCCCAAGGATGTGCTGCGTCTCCGGTGTTTGCAAGAGTTTCGGTGATGTTGACAATGGGTCCCACGGTATCCGCCGCGTTCATGAGGTAGTTTGACCCATTGTTCATGCTCACGTTCCGGATGATCAGGTTGCCCAGCGCACCGACGCTTCTGATTCCAAAGGGGCTCACTCCTGTTGTGTCAGCCACATGGTTGCCTTCCACGAGGGTGTCGTTCGTGCTTGCCAAGTTGATGCCGTGAAAGTT
>CAZVAQ010000115.1:0-10898 GCA_964625145.1 uncultured Candidatus Sumerlaeota bacterium | reverse complement strand
AGGATGCGCCGGCCGACGTAGTCGTACCAGTACTTGTGCTCCTCGGAATGGATGATGGCCGTGCTACTTTGAAGTCAATTAACCTCCAACCCCTCCCACCCCGGCAGCGCCGGAAACGCCGCGTGGGGCTCCGTCTGGTACCAGAACGCCGCGGAGGAGATGTCGTCCTGCAGCGGCAGGTAGCGATACTTCCCGCCCACCGCCGTCCGCCAACCCAGCGCCTGCATCGTCACGCGCAGGTCGCGCTTGAAGTGGATCGGATCCAGAATGTGCCACCGGTACAGCCCAAACCGCTTGCCGTGCGCGTAGAACGCGTCGCCGGCAATGCATTGGTGAAAGCCCAGGTACGGCGTCGTGTACGTCTGGTACTGCCCCTTGGGGTGCTCGAAGCAATACGCGCCGCCGAAGTAGTCCTCCGTCCCGGTGCCACAGATGGTGGGGAACTCCCGGTCGCCGTCCATGTAGAACTTGATCTCCCCCTCGCCCCACCATCCCTTGTTGTTCGTCTGCCACGCCATCGTGCAACCGACGTAGTGCCCCGTTCCCTTCACCCCATCCAGCAGCGTGTGCACTTCCTTGTAGGGCAGCGGGTTGTTGCGGCGGAACTGGCCGTGGAAACGCACGGTGCCCGGCTCCACCTTGCAGAGTTGGTAAGTGATCTGGAAGTAGACCGGCACCTCGTCCTCGGTCATGTTCTCCAACGTGATGCGCGCGCGACTGGAGAACGGCAGCGGCCAATAGCTGTTCAATCCCCCGACCGTGTTCACACAGATGGGGATGCTGGTCAGTTGCGCGTGCTGGTCCCAGCATTGTCCGAAGAAATCGCCAATGGGAACCTCCACGGACGGCGTCTCCTCGCCGTCCCAATACATCCGCAGCACGATCCGCCGCAGCGCCGTCAGCGGCACGGTGATCCAGATGTGTTGGATGACGCCGGACCCTTCAATATCTGCGATGGTGAACGTCTGATTTCCCTTCAGGAAGAACGCGGGCGAGACCTTCCACCCTTGGCCGAGGTCGCGCGCCGCGTCGGTGCTGCAGCCCTCGGTGGCCATGCCGCCCTTGCCCTTCTCGCCGGTCCAGTTCTCGGCGCTGATGGAGCGGGTTTCCGCGTCGTGGACCTGCAGCAAATGGCCGAGGCCACCGGCCAGGGGGGAGATGGGCGGCATTGTCATGGGGGGCGAACCTCCGGTGGTGACGGGTTGTCAGATGGTTGCGGCCTTATGGTCCGCCCGAGGGCAGGAGGCAACGGCGATGATGGGCGGCGATTGACGCCATGGCCGCGCCATTGCATTGTTCGTTGGTCTGAACGAAGTCCCCCCCCACTGGCACCCCGGCCGCCATGAACAGACCCTTCACCTTCATCATCAGCGTGGTGCTGCTTCTGTTGCTGGCGGTGACAGCCTTGGTGACGTTGATCGCCTACAGCCCGACCTACAATCGGCCCTCACCGCGGATGCTCAGCATGATGGAGATCCCCGGCGACGCGTTGCCGACGCGCGACGTCTGGAGAGTCCTGGGCGGGGCACAGGCCAACGGGGCAGTCCCGTTGCTCAACCCGCACGGCCTGGCGGTGGAGCGGTCTCTTAGCCCCGATGTGCTGTGGGTCGCGGACAGCGACAACCACCGCGTCGCAGGTTACTTGCTGACCGATGGAACAGACTCTCAATCCGCGCCAGACTTTGTGCTGGGCATCACGGGCGAGAAGCGCGCCGGGCGCAGCGGACTCAACGAGCCCATGGCGTTGGCCGTCGACAAGGAAGGCGGACTATACATCGCCGACCTCGGCAACAACCGGGTGGTCTACTATCGGCAACCGTTTCTCGACGAACCGGTGGCGACGTGGATGTTTGGTCAGGATGATTGGGAAGCCAGTGTGGCAGATGCGCCAAGCGCCATGCGCCTGAACATGCCGCGCGGCGTGACGCTCGACGAGGAGGGAAACCTCTACATCGCCGATTCGGGAAATCATCGGATCCTGCGCGTGCCCGGCGGCGCACACGGCGATGGCGTGCCCGACCGCGTGTGGGGACAAGGCGGCGCCTTCGACCGCGGCGAAACAAACGCCGGCGGCGAGGTCTCCGCGCGCTCCTTGTCATTCCCCGCGGGCATTGCCATGGGGGCAAACGGCCTGATGGCCGTGGCCGACGCGGGAAATCATCGCGTCCTCCTGTTCGACACGCGCTCCGATGATGACGCGGCCATCGCCGTGTTGGGACAGGGCGGTGACTTCGAATCAGCCGCCGCGAATCGCGCAGACGCCGAACGCAACGCGTTGAACAGTCCGGAAGCAGTCGAGTTTGGGCCCGGTGGTTTGTATGTCGCGGACACGGGAAACCACCGCGTGCTGCATTATTCCAGCGCTGCGGACGATATACCCGATGCCGTGTGGCAAGGCGATGTCGAAGTGCCCATCACGCCGACCGGCCTGAGCATCGACAGCAGGGGAAGCCTGATGATCGCAGACCGCGAACGCGGCCTGGTGCTGATTCACAGACGTTAGGGGCTCTCTCTGAAATCTAAACCGCCGGCCGCAAATCGACCAGGCTCATCTCCAGCGTCGTCTGTCCGTTCCATTCGTTGACCGACGGACGGAACAGCGCGTCCACCTCCGCCGAGGGATCGTCCATCAACCCAATGCGGTCGGCCATGTTGAAGCCGATTGCCTGGAAGGAATAACCTCCCGTTTGCAGGCGCACGCGCAGGTGCCCGGTGCCGACGATGCGCGGCGCGCCTGACGCGCGCAGCGACCGCATCAGGAAGACGGGTTCGGGGTTGGACTCTCCGAAAGGCTGCAGGCGCTGCAAGTCCTTCCACAGGCCCCATTCGAATTCGCCGGCGGCGAGCTCCGCATCGATCAGGCGCTCGGGACTCAGGTCGTGCTGCGCAAAGATCATGCGGGCGTAATCGTTGATCGCGCCGCGGAAATCAGGGACGCGACCGGATTCCACACGCACACCGGCGGCGGCCGCATGTCCGCCAAATCCAATGAGGTACTCCTCCACCGCGCCAAGGGCCTGGTGCACGTCGAAGCCGGGGATGGAACGGGCGCTGCCGCGTGCAACGGCTTCCTCGATGCGCATGACCACCGCGGGCAGGTGGAACTTCTCCGCCAGCCGCGCGGCAACAATACCAACCACGCCGAGGTGATAAGTCTTCCCCGCCACCACAAGGAACGCATCCTCGCCACGATTGATCTGCTCGTCGGCGAGCGCAAGGCTGGCGGTGAGTATCTCTTTCTCCTCGTCGCGACGGCGGCGATTGAGCGCATCCAGGTAGTTGGCGATCTCCACTGCGCGCTCCTGTGAATCGGTCAGGAGCAGCTCCAGCGCCGTGATGGCATGATCCGTCCGGCCTGCGGCATTAAGACGGGGCCCCAGCACAAAGCCGACGTGCTCGGCGTTGAGGCGATCCACGCGGACGCGGGCAACCTCCATGAGCGCCTGGATGCCGGGGCGCTGGCTCTGGCGCAGGTTCTCCAAACCATGCCGCGCGAAGACGCGATTCTCACCGCGCAGCGGCACGACGTCGGCAATCGTGCCGAGCGCCACAAGGTCGAGGAGCGATTTCAGGAAGGCGCGGGCGGCGAGAGAATCGTGCTTCGCTCCCTTCAGCAGGCCATGAGCCAGCTTGAACGCCACGCCAACTCCGCACAGCGCGCCGCCGGCGTATTCCCGCCCGGGCAGGTTCGGATTCACCACCGCGTGCGCACCCGGCAAGGCCTCGCCCGCTATGTGGTGATCGGTCACGATCACGTCCATGCCCAGCGTGCGCGCGTGCTCCACCTCGTCAATCGCCGTGATGCCCGTGTCGACGGTGATGACCAACGTCACCCCCTGCGCGGCAATCTCCGAAAGTCGCGAGGTGCTGACGCCGTAGCCATCGTGCACGCGGTGCGGGATGAAAACGACAGGATCAGAACCCAGCAGCCGCAGCGTCAGGACCATGACGGCCGTCGAGCAGATCCCGTCGACATCGTAATCACCGAAGACTGCTATCTTCTCGCCCTTCTGCAGCGCGACCAACACGCGAGCGACGGCAGTATCCATGCCGTGCAGCTCGAAGGGATCGCGCAATGTGGCCAGTTGCGGCGCCAGGAAGTTGTCGCACTCCTCGCCCTCCCCCACTCCGCGGGAAGCCAGCACGCGTGCCACCACCGGATGCAGCTTCAAGCTGGCCGCAAGCCGGTTGGCAAGTCCGGTATCGGTCGGGCGAAGTGTCCAGCGGGCGGCGATGGGATTGCGGGCTGAATGCAGGTGCATGGAAGGGAATATCGGGCGGCGATCAGGTTGTCCGCCATTGCCTCCACGCGAGGCTTGAAGGTCAAGGCGGATGGCGAGACGGTGCCGACGGCTTCCTACCAGCCAAGCGCCCGGAACAGCAATCCCGTCGAGAGCCCCGCGTAGGTGCCCATGATACCACCCAGAATCCCCAGCAGAACCCCCACGGGCGCCAACGGGGGCGCATAGGCCGCCGCCACGATGGAGGCCGAAGCCGGGCCACCGAGATTCGCCTGACTCGATACCGCGCCGAAGAACAGCGGCGTGCGCAGGAGCAACATCGTCGTGATCAGGAAGAGGGCATGGAAGAATATCATCAACAATGCGACACCGACGAATGCCATCGCATCGCCGATGGCGCTCAAGTCCGCCTTCGCGCCAAAGGCCGGCAACATCAGGTACAACAACCCATACCCAATCCGCGAGGCGCCATGTTGCTCCAAATCGCGCGCGCGTGTGAACGACATCGCTATCCCCAGCAATGTCACCAACACGATGCCGATCGTATAAGCCGAGAGGGATTCCTTCAGCACGCGGACGGAACTGATCAAGGGATCAAGCCATCCCCGGATCGTGACGCCCAGGGACATCATCAATGCACCAAGAGCGATCGCCATCCCTAGGATGATGACGAAGTAGCCGGTCGACAAGGGCTTGAACTCGATCTGCCTCGTGTTCTGCGCGTGTGCGTGGAGCGCCTCCTCCAGCTTGTGGTTCGCGTTGATCTTTCGCGCCCACCATGGCTGCGCCTTTGAGAAGAAGAGCAGCATCCCGAGCCACGAGTACACAAAGATGGGATCAAGCAGCAGCACCGGCGCGAGCGCCGACCGGTCAAGATCAAGCATCCCCGCCACAGCCGACAGGTTTGCCGAACCACCCGTCCAACTCCCGACCAGCGCGGCGAGGGCCTCCGGTCCATCCGGCGGCAACCCTCCGCGGAACAACGCCACGCCAACCACAGTCCCCACCATGACACCCAGTGTCCCCGAAACCATCACCGCAATCGCCACCCAGCCGAGTCTCAGAATCCCCGGAATATCCGCCGAAATCAGCAGCAGGAGCAGCAACGCCGGCAACATCATGTCAACCATCAGGTCATAGACCGGGCTGTCATTCGGCAGGATCCCGATGGTCGTGCAAAACATCGGCAAAAAATAGCAGAATACCAACGGAGGAACGATGTTGAAGAACCTGGCGAACGCCTTCACCTCTCCAAGCGCAAAGACCAACGCCGCCAATCCCGACAGCAGCGCGAATTGATTGATGGGATCTGTAATGACGTAAGCTTCCATGAGTCTCGTTCCTCGTTCCTGGCTCCGCGTTCCTCGTTGTCTCAAGCAAACAACCTTCTCATCGTGCGGCTTTCACATCCAGTTCCGCTCCCATCATTCGCGCGTCCCTCACTCGGAACCCGGAACCCGGAACTCGGAACTATTCTTACTCTCCTTGCCCGAGCGAATACCCCGGCTTCCCATCAAAGTTGCACAGGTGCTCTGTCTTGATGAAGTCGAGTCCGGACTTTTGGATGCGGTCCAGCAGGCGCAGGATCTCCGCGTGATTGGTGCGATGATCGGCGGACATGGCTCGGAAACGGCAGCGCCAGTGATCGACTATGTTGGTCTCGGGATAGCCGTCGGGCCAGACTTTCACGCCGCCGTTGGTGATGACAATCAGCTCGAACTCCGGCCCGGCAAGAGCCTTGATCTCTTCGCCCAGCTCTTCCGCCGACTTGTCGTGGGAGTCGATGAACACGTCGACGCCGACAAGGTCCTTCTGCGCACGCGGACGCGGCAGGTTGATGATCTCCGACAGGCGTTGGCGCTCGGTGTTGGCGGTGTACTCGACCGCGGCCAGGGTCTCGGGCAATTGCCCCAGACGCTCGCACACGGCCATGGTGAACTCGCTGGTCCCGACGCGACGGCGGCTGCGCCCATCGCGATAAATGTCGCCCGTGTGAATGCCATCCTCGATGGTCTTCAACCACGCGTTGTGCACGCGCGTTGCGGCTTCCGGCTGGTCGATGTGCACCAGCATCATCACCGCGCCAAGCAACATCCCGGACGGATTGGCCAGGTTCTTGTCCGCGATGTCGGGAGCCGAGCCGTGGATGGCCTCGAACATGGCGCACGAATCGCCAATGTTGGCCGATCCACCCAGACCCACCGACCCGGTGATCTGCGCGGCGATGTCGCTCATGATGTCGCCATACAGGTTCGGCATCACGATGACGTCAAAGATGGTGGGCGTGTCGGCCAGGCGCGCGGCGCCGATGTCCACGATCCACTTGCCGCGCTCCATCTCCGGGTATTCCTCGCCGATCTCGCGAAACACCTCGGCGAACAAACCGTCGGTCATCTTCATGATGTTGTCTTTGACAAAGCACGCAACCTTGCGCCGGTTGTTCTTGCGCGCATACTCGAAGGCATAACGCACGATGCGCTCGCACCCCGGGCGGCTCATCAGCTTAAGGCACTGGACAACATCGTTGGTCTGCCGGTGCTCGATGCCGGTGTACAGATCCTCCTCGTTCTCGCGCACGATCACCAGGTCCATGTTCGGATGGCGCGTCTCGATGAACGGGTGGTAGCTGACGCACGGGCGCACGTTGGCATACAGGCCAAGCGTCTTGCGGATCGTGACGTTCAGGCTCTTGTACCCGCCACCTTGCGGGGTGGTGATGGGGCCTTTCAGGAGGACCTTGTTCGCGCGAAGGCTCTCCCATGCCCGTGGCGGAATCCCGGAGGTATGGCCGGCCAGATACGCCTTCTCCCCCACCTCAATGCGGTCGAAATCGATCTCCGCGCCCGCCGCCGTCAGGATCTCCACCACCGAAGCGGTGATCTCCGGCCCAATGCCGTCGCCATATGCCAGGGTAACCGTCTTGCGTGCCATGCAGGTTCCTCGAAACTGGATGATTTGCTGTCGCGGTTGGGTATCCCACCGGGGCGCCCGGTCTCGGGGCAAGGTCACATGCGGCCCTTCGGCTCGAACCGGTACAGGTTGATCCCCGCCGCCTCGTCCCGATGGAGGAGGGTCAGATACCCGGCGACGAACGGATGCCCGTGCCCCGGATCATATCGGTCCTCAATCGCCAGATGCGTCACCCCGAGCCCTTCCAGATAGGCCGCCATGCGGGCAGCGTCCCACCCCAGCATCTCCATCGTCTGGATGGCCGGCTGCATGACGCACGGCACATTGGGAATGAATCGACACTCAAGCAGCGGGGAGCTGATGTCTTCAAAGGTCAGCAGCAGGCGATCGTCCGGGCCAAGAGTCCGATTGATGACTTCCACCATGCCCCGGCCGGGAGCGTGGCGTGTGTAGTACGCCTCCACCGCCGCAGGCGTCAGGGTCACACCAGCCGTGGGACGTTCCAGCGCGCGCGGCCCCCAGTTCCGGTAAATGTTGTAATGGACAAAGTGATACCCGGCCCACGCAACCAGCAGCGCAAACACCGGCACCGGAAGCCACGCGATCCGCCGCGACAGAAGACGGTCCAGCTCGCCCACGAACACCATCGCCGCCAATGGATACAGGTGCGCGTGAAATCGAAAGAACGGCGCCTGGACGAAGAACGGCACCGTCGCCGCCAGGGCAAGCATCGGATACAGGCGGGCAAGAT
The DNA here is from genome assembly GCA_964625145.1 of uncultured Candidatus Sumerlaeota bacterium. Classification (GTDB taxonomy): domain Bacteria; phylum Sumerlaeota; class Sumerlaeia; order SLMS01; family JAHLLQ01; genus CAYTRP01. The sequence goes on along the minus strand of CAZVAQ010000115.1, from coordinate 2,996 downwards.
ACTGGGACGACTTCCCGTCGGCACCGTTGCCCGGCCGCGTGAAGAACCAGGTCAACATCGCCGCAAACGTCATGAAGACATATCCATTCGCATTGTTCAACGCGGCGTTGGAATTGAACGCTGCCAGTTGCGATGTGCCGGGAAGAAGACGCTCCATCAACGGCGCATCATCCGGGTAGTAGGTGATGAAGTGAATGAGCGGAATCGCGGCATCTTCGCGAATGTTGAAATGCCGCGACAGGAACGGATAGAACGGATTCCCCGTGAAGAGCGCATTCTTCACCAGCCATGGCAGCACGACAAGGAACGCTGGAAGAAACAATGCCACGAGCTCCACGAGCAAGTGCGACGCGGGCGGGCGCCGCACTTGCCGCATCATCTGCACCGTTCGAATCAACGCCGCCACAACGAGGGCCGCCAGCATGGTGACACCGCCCGTGTGCTTCGCCCCCGCACATCCCCCAAGGATGACCGAACCGAGCACCGCAAGCCGCAGTTGGCGCGGATCCGCCAGCCATGCCGCCAACAACAATACCCCCACCGTGGCATACAATCCCATGCCGACATCCACATGCGATGTCGTGCCATAGCGGGACATCTCCGTGAACAACAGCACCATCACACCCGTGACCAAACCGGCACGCCGGCCATACAACCACGCCGCCCCGCCCGCCGCCGCACACGCGGCAAGCAGCGAGCGGATCAGCTCCAACAATTTCGGCGCGATGGTGTCCGACGGCAACAGCGCGAACGACCACACGTTCACCACGTCCGACAAGAAGTGCCAATGCGAGTGCGCCTCGAAGGGAACGCCAAAGACCCGCCCCTCGTTCAACCATGCCTTGGGCACCGATTGGTGATACGTGAGCGTGTCGATCTCCAGCCATGGCTGGAGAGTCATCCACGCCAACAGGCCAACCGCTCCGACGGCCACGACCCGCAACGCGACAATGAAGACAGAATCATGAAGTGGCAACCTTTCAACACGAAGCAGGCCGGGCCATTCGGCAATGCCCCGCCACAGCGCAACCCCCGCCAGCAGGATCGTCGCCGCAAGAAAGACTGCCCGCGGAGGAAAGCCCCACATTCCCACCAGCAGAACCAGGGTCCCCGAAGTGAGAAATCCCAGCGAGCCCCACAGGGCCAGCCACCACACCAGCGTCCCCAAATGCGAATGATCGGATGGCAACAGGAACCCGCGGCGCCAATGGGCCGGCAGCAGCAGCGCCAAGCCCATGAAGGCCCCCGCCATCGCCAATGCCATCAGCAGTGATCCCACGTGTCGGTTGCTCCCGCCGGAATGCTGGCCTTGCCCTTCGTTGCCACCTGAGGGGACGGTACCTCTCATCCTGCGCCCGGAGCCGCAACAGGTGGAACAGCCTTTCGACCGATCCTTGCTGGACGCCATAACCGCGCGCGAGGCCCGCGTGGGCATCGTCGGCCTTGGCTACGTGGGGCTTCCGTTGCTCCTGGCGTTTCACGCGGCCGGTTTCCGCGTGACCGGCTTTGACATCGACCCGGCCAAGATCGACGCCCTGCGCAAGGGACAACCCTACATCCGCCACATCGGCCCGGAACGCGTCGCGGAGTTGGCAACGTCCAACCGGTTCACCGCCACGACGGACTATTCCGCAGCCCGGGAATGCGATGCGCTGATCCTGTGCGTGCCGACGCCTCTGACGCGCAACCGCGAGCCGGACATGACCTACGTGCGCGGCACGTGTGAAGCCATCGCGCCGCACTTGCATGCCGGTCAGCTCGTCTCGCTGGAATCCACAACCTACCCGGGCACGACCGAAGAAGTGGTCGTCCCCGTCCTGGAGGAGGGAAGCGGCCTCAAGGCCGGACGTGACTTTCACGTGGCCTACTCCCCCGAGCGCGAGGATCCCAACAACGCAAAGTATTCCACCACCACCATCCCGAAACTCGTCGGTGGGTTGACGCCTGCGTGCCGCGACGCGGCCGTCGCACTGTACGCCTCCGTTGTTTCGGAAGTCATCCCCGTCGCCAATTGCAAGGTGGCCGAGGCCGCGAAGCTGGTGGAGAACATCTTCCGCTCCGTCAACATCGCCATGGTCAACGAACTCAAGATCGTTTTTGACCGCATGGGCATTGATGTTTGGGAAGTCATCGACGCGGCAAAGACAAAGCCGTTCGGCTTCATGCCTTTTTATCCCGGCCCCGGACTTGGCGGACACTGCATTCCCATTGATCCGTTCTACCTGACCTGGAAGGCGCGCGAATTCGACAGCGCCACGCGCTTCATCGAACTGGCCGGCGAGATCAACACCGCCATGCCCTACTACGTCATGGAGAAGACGATCGAGGCACTCAACGACGCGGGAAAGCCTCTCCGCGGCAGCCGCCTGATGCTGGTCGGTCTCTCCTACAAGGCCGACGTCGACGACAAGCGCGAGAGCCCCACGCTCAAGCTCATCGACCTCTTCGAAGCCCGCGGCGCCCGCGCCGATTACCACGACCCGCACATCCCGGAGATCACCCCCTCGCGCGAGCACGATCACCTGACCGGCCGCAAAAGCGTCGCCATCGACACCGCGGGCGATTACGACGCCGTCGTCATCTGCACGGCGCACAGCTCGATCAAGTACGCGGAATTGGGAAGCAGGTCGTCCCTCATCATCGACACGCGCAACGCCATGGCAAAGGTGGGGAAGGTGAAGGCGGTGGTGGTGAAGGCGTAGGAATGGAGTGCGCAGCTGTGGACTGCGACCGCTTGCTGCCGCTGTTTGCGCCGCAAAGCTTGCTTGCGGCGCGCCAGCCAGTGATAGTCCTGCAGGGTGCCTATTTGTCGTGGTGTACTTTGGCGTTGGCCTACTGACATGCGAAGGCTGCGGCGGAAGCAAGCTTCTCGCCGCGAAAGCGGCAGCAAGCGGCCGCACTCCAAAGCTTCGCCTACTTCACGAATGAACTTGAGAGCGGGTACTGGTAGACCACGCCGTCATTTGAGCGGATGGCCGCGACAACCACATAGATCA
>CAZVAQ010000114.1:0-10996 GCA_964625145.1 uncultured Candidatus Sumerlaeota bacterium | reverse complement strand
CCCATCTCCACCTTCCCGTCCGGGAAATACTCCTTCCACCGGTTGTCCACCTGCTTCGCCACATCGCGATCGGCAAACACTTCCTTCGGATACCATGGCTTCATCCGCGCATCCAGCACCAGCGGTCCGCTGAATGCCACATGGTTCCGTACGATCCTTGTTCGCGCCGCGTGCAAGTCGGCCGCCGGCTCGAAGCGCGTGAAGGCCGTCCACAGGAAATTGAACGACGAAGCCGCCGCCTGCGCGGGCCGGTCGCACAGCACGACCAACTGCCAGCCCTCGATCGCCGGGTCCGACGCAAGGCGCTTCGGAAACTCCGCGTCCTCTTCGTATGATGGCCCGCCCACCACAAGGCACCCCGGACAGAACACACGCACGTCGCGGACGCCCGCTGGTGCTTCACCCGTGAATTCCCGCGGCAGATCGCGCTTGCTTGCACCAAGCCCCAGCAACACCCCCTTGCTTCCCTTGTTCACTTCGGGCCCCGCATAATCCAGCGTGTCCATCGACAGATTCGCGAACACGAACAGATCCGTCTCGAAGTTCGTCCGCTCCAGAATGTGCTGCAGCGTCCTGGGAAAATCCTTCAGGTCCACCGGCGAATCCGTCGCGAGCAGGAACTTCGTCAGCGACAACTGCCCTTCCCCCAGGATGCGGAATGCGCTCGCCATCGCCTCGCGCTCGTATCGCTCCTTCACCACCGCCGCCGCCAGCGAATGGAACCCCGTCTCGCCGTAGCTCCACAAATCCCGCACCGTCGGCATGACGATGGGGAATATCGGGCTCAGCAGCTCCTGCAAATAATCGCCAATGTAGAAATCCTCCTGCCGCGGCTTCCCCACCACCGTTGCCGGCCAGATGGCATCCTTGCGGCGATACACCTTCTTGCACCGGAACACCGGATAGGGATGCTTCAGGCTGTAATATCCATAGTGATCGCCAAACGGCCCTTCCATTTTCCGCTTCTTCGGCAGTGCATGACCCGCGAACGCGAACTCGCATTCGGCGATGATCGGATGCGGCCAACCCGGCACACGCTTGTAGGGGAGCCGTTTGCCCAGCAACAGCGACGCCAGCAGCAACTCCGGCACACCCTCCGGCAGGGGAGCGATCGCCGACAGGATCAGCGCCGGCGGCCCACCAGCGAAGATAGTAACGGGCAGAGCCTCGCCACGCTCTTCCGCTTCCTGGTAATGGAAGCCACCTCCCTTCCCGATCTGGCAATGTAGCCCCGTGTGCCGGTCATCGTACCGTTGTATCCGGTACATCCCCAGGTTCGGTCTCCCGTCCACCGGGCTTTCCGTGTAGACCAACGGGAGCGTCATGAAATGCCCCCCGTCCTCCGGCCACAGCTTCAACAGCGGCACCCGGCTCAATGCCGGTGCCTCCACCACCTCGCAGACTTCCGCCCGGCGCTGCCGCTTCATGCCGATGCGCAATCCCTGCAAACCCAGATGCCGCGCCTTCCACAGCTTCGCCAGCGGCGGCGGCATCTCGTGATGGACAAAGTGCGCGACTTCCCTCACGAACTCCCCCGGCCGCGAACCAAACGCCAACTCGACCCGCTTGGCCGAACCGAACAGGTTCGTCACCACGGGAAAGTCTGCACCCTTGACGTTTGTGAAGAGCAGTGCCGGTCCTTTCGCGGCGATGACGCGGCGGTGGATCTCGGCGATCTCCTGGTCAGCATCCACGGGCGCGGTCACCTCCACCACTTGGCGCTCGGTCCGGAGGATATCGAGGAAGATCCGAAGGTTGGGAACGGCGGGGGCGGACATGTGGCCTCCTTCACGGGGGGATGCGGCACCGGCTCTGGTCGCTGAAACTGCCGAAAATCAAGACTCTGGCCCGCAATGGCAACAGAGGGCCCCGAGGTACCCGCCCGGGGCAAGCTGCGTCCGGGAAAAGGCTTGCCGCACCCCCGGCAGGGCTTTAGGCATTAGGTCTCATTGCCGTTCCGCGCCGCCAAGTCCAGTCTTGGCAACCCGCGACAGGCAATCTGCTGGATTCGAAACGACCGCCGTCAGCACGAGCGGGGAGCGCGCGATGGCTCGCTACGAACTCAAGGATGCCGACTACGCGTTCAACGCGTCTCTCGATCCGTTTGCCGTCCTCAAGCGAATGGGCTTCACCGAGCAGTCCATTTACCAGGAAGGCAACATCATCCGCATTCATTGCCCGATCCACAAGGATCTGGTCCGCAAGTCGATGATCATCGACGCGTCGGAACGCACTTTCAAGTGCCAGTATTCCCAGTGCGAAGCTTATGAAGGCGGGCTCCTTATCGAGCTCGTCGCCATGTATTATGACTGCCCCATCGAGGAGGTCACACGTAACCTCTTCGGCGAGGAGGACCAGTCCAGCGACCTCCTCTTCCGCGGCGAGATGTACATCAACAAGGGCCAGCACCAGGAGGCCCTTCCCTTCCTCGAACAGGCCGTCGCCCAGGAACCGCGCAACGAGATCACCCGCGCCAAGCTCGCCGCGCTCTATCTCGAACTGAACCGCAAGGACGACGCCTACCGCGAGTACATGAACGCCGCGGAGTCCTACGCCGTTCGCGGGGAACTCGAGAAGACGCTCTCCATCTACAACATTCTCATCATCCTGCAGCCCGGAGCCGTCAAGGCGCGCAAGGAACTGGCGTATCTGTTCGCCCGCATGGGACGCCCCGACGCCGCAGCCGAACAGCTCAAGTGGGTAGTCGACTATTACGTCCAGCACGGCCAGGTCCGCGGCGCCCAGGATGCCATCAACTCCATCGTCGAGCTCGGTGGCGACAGCGGGATGAACCAATACCTTCTCGCCCGCACCTATGTGGAGATGGGTTCGCTCCCACAGGCGCTTCAAGCGTTTGAGCGCGCGGCGACTATGCTGTTGGATGACGGCGAACTGTCCCGGGCCGAAGCCGCCATCAAGGAAGGCATCGACATCGCCCCCGGCAATCCCGGCCTCAAGGCACTGCGGGACAGGGCGCGCGCCATGCGTCAGGAGTACGAGGCCAGCGAAGAGCTGCAGGACGAAGACTCCGCCGACCAGCAGGACTTCATTGATTGGCTCAAGGATGTGGACGACCAGTTGGGCATGGCCATGACCGCTCCGCCGGCCCCCGCGGCGCCCCCTCCGCCCCCGCAGCAAAGTGCCGCCAAGATCTCCTCCAAGAGCGACGCGAAGGGCAGCATCACCTCCGCCGAGGAGGAGGTCCTTCGCCCCGCAACGGAGACTGCCGAGATTTCGCCCGAAGACCGCCGCGTGGAGCTGTGCCTCAATGACATGAGGTCATTGACCCCCGAGCAGCTCGAGCACATGCGCCAGCAGCTCATCTCCATGTTCACCGACGTCCGCAAGACTTACGAGGAAGGTCTGCTTTCGGATTGGGAGATGCGCACCATCAAGGAGTTCTACAAGGCCTTCTGCATGGCGGTTGACCAGCACCGCCGCGCCGTGAATTGATCGGGTCCCCGCCCAGGAGAAATGCAAAGCGTGAGCAAATCGGACCCCATCCTAGAGGCCGCCCTGGAAAATCGCCTCATCACCCGCAAGCAATATGCGACGGTGAGCGAGGAGATGTCGGTCACCGGCGGCAATTCCCAGGACATCCTCCTGGCCAAGCGCTTCCTGACCGCGGCCCAATTACAGCGCCTGGCCGCCACGGTTGAGTCCCAGGTCCAGGCAAGGGAGGAACGCGCCCCCTCCACTCCGCCCGCCGCAGCCCCATCGGCACCCGCGGCGGCTCCGCGCCCCCAGCCCCGCCAGGAGGAGCGGACACCGGTAGACCCCGCGTCTGCGCAGGAATACGAGCGCGACCTGCCGCCCATGCCAGAACCCGCCCGCGAGCAACCTCCGCAGCGGCAGGCCCCCATCGACACATCCAAACAGCCCCGCACGCTGAAGGACATGCTACGCCTTGCCCGTCACTGGGGGGCGTCGGATCTGCACATCTCGGTCGGCCGCAAACCATTCGTCCGCATGAATGGCGAAGTCCGTTACATGGAGATCGACCCCCTCTCCGCAGAGGACGCCGAGATCCTGAACTTCTCCCTCATGACGCCGCAGCAACGCGAGGACATCGTCCACAAGCTCAACATGGACTTCGCTCTCGAGCTCCCCGGCGTCGGCCGTCATCGCTGCAATGTCTTCCACCAGCGCCTCGGCTGGGACGGCGTCTACCGCATCATCCCCGCCCGCGTCCCCACATTCGAAGACCTGGGTCTTCCACCGGTCTGCCGCACACTGACCGAATATCATCAAGGTATGGTGCTCGTCACCGGCCCCGCGCGTTCTGGCAAGACCACAACCATCGCAGCCATGGTTGATTTGGTGAATCGTTCCCGCGAGGAACACATTATCACCATCGAAGACCCCATTGAGTATGTGCATCAGCGCCAGCGCTGCCAGGTCACCCAGCGCGAGGTGGGCATTCACACGAAGTCCTTTGCCGCATCCCTTCGCGCCGCCCTGCGCGAGGACCCCGACATCATCGTCGTCGGCGAGCTGCGCGACCTGGAAACCATCTCCATCGCCATTTCCGCGGCGGAGACGGGCCACCTGGTCTTCGGCTCCCTCCACACCGGCAGCGCCGCGCGCACCATCAGCCGCATTCTGGACGTCTTCCCCCCGAACCAGCAGGACCAGATCTCAACCATGATCAGCGAGTCGCTTCGCGGAATCATCAGCCAGCGCCTCCTGCCCCGCGCCGATGGCCAGGGCATGGCCATGGCCATGGAAATCCTTGTCGTCACCTCCGGCGTCAGCACGCTCATTCGCGACAAGAAGACCCATCAGATCATCAGCGCCATGCAGTCGGGCCGCAAGATTGGCATGCAGACCATGGACGATGCGCTGCTGGAGATGGCCAAACGCGGCGTGATCACCGGTCAGGAGGCCTACCGTCAGGCGGAGAACAAGGCCGCCTTCGAGCAATACCGCAAGGCCGCCCCCGCGGGAGCTGCCCATGTCTAAGATCACAACCCTCCTCGACATCATGCTTCAACAGGGCGCCTCGGACCTTCACTTGGCCGAAGGCTCGCCACCGCGCACACGCGTGCACGGCCGCATTTCCAACATCGCCGGCTGGCAGGCTCTGGACCGCGAGACCATCAAGAGCATGATGCGCGAAGTGTGCGACGAGCGGCGCTGGGACAAGTTCGAACGCGTTGGCGACATGGACCTTGCCTACGCCTATGGCGACAAGGCGCGCTTCCGCTGCAACTTCAATCGCCAGATCGCCGGCTATGGCGCGGTCTTCCGCACCATCCCGTCACGGATTCTCACGCTTGAGGAGCTCAAGGTCCCGCCAGTCCTAAAGACCTTTGCAGACTACAACTCCGGCCTGGTGCTCGTCACAGGCCCCACGGGTAGCGGCAAGTCCACAACGCTGGCCGCCGTCATTGACCACATCAACACCAGTGTCGCGCGCCATATCCTCACCATCGAGGAACCCATCGAGTTCGTTCATCCGGCAAAGAAGTCCGTCATCGTGCAGCGTGAAGTGCACATCGACTGCAAGTCCTTCGCGGATGGGTTGCACTCCACCAGTCGCCAGGATCTGGACGTCATCCTCGTCGGTGAAATGCGCGACCTGGAAACCATCAGTCTTGCCGTCACTGCCGCGGAGACCGGCGTGCTGGTCTTTGGCACCCTGCACACCAACAGCGCCACCAAGACCGTCGACCGTATCATCGATGTCTTCCCCGCCGACCAGCAGGAGATGATTCGCTCCATGCTGTCCGTTTCCCTGCGGGCGGTGTGCGCGCAGTTGCTCCTGCGCACGGCCGATGGCCGTGGCCGTCGCCCTGCAAACGAGATCCTCATCCAAAATCGCGCGGTCTCCAATTACATCCGCGAGGGAAAGACCAACCAGCTCATTGCCGTCATCATGTCAAACAAGGCTCTCGGCATGCAACTCATGGACGATGCCATCGAGGCCTTGCTCCAAGCCAGTGTCGTCACGGCGGAGGAAGCCTACATGAAGGCCTTGGACAAGGAGCGCTTCCGCCCCTACATCGCACAGGCAGCGCCGAACATCGCCGCCTTGACCTGAAGATTTTCCATTGGCGCCCCCAAACGCGCCGCCACCCCAGTGCCACAAAACGGAGAACCAGCAACCTTCCATGAACATCCACGAGTTCCAGGCAAAGAGACTTTTGGGCGATTTCGGCGTGCCCGTGCCGCGCGGCATCGAGGCATCCACCGTCGAGGAGGCCGTCGCCGCGGGTAAGTCGCTCGGCAAGTGGCCGGTCGTCGTAAAGGCCCAGGTCCACACCGGCGGCCGCGGCAAGGCGGGCGGTGTCAAGCTGGCCAAGTCTGAAGCTGAACTGCGCGACGTCGCCGGCAAGATCCTCGGCCTGGACATCCGTGGCTTCAAGGTCCGCCGCGTCCTCGTCGATCCCGGCGTCGACATCAAGTCGGAGATCTATCTCGGCGTCCTCATGGACCGCGCCACCAAGCGCCCCATGATCATGGCCTCCAGCGAAGGCGGCATGGATATCGAGCAGGTGGCCAAGGAAAAGCCCGAGGCCCTTCTCAAGCTCGGCATCCCTCCTCTCATTGGCCTTCGCCCCTACCACATACTTCAGGTCGGTGATTTCCTCAATATCCCCGCCGAACTCCGCAAGAGCTTCGCCGCGCTCCTCAACGGCGTCGTGCGCACCTTCATGGAGAGGGACTGCTCGCTGGTCGAGATCAACCCACTCGTCATCACCGGCGACGGACAACTGCTCGCCATCGACGGCAAGATCTCCTTCGATGACAATGCCCTCCCGTGGCATCCCGACATCGAGGCCCTGCGCGATGAAGGCGAGGAGGAACCGCTCGAAGTCGAGGCACGTCATCGCAAGCTCAACTACGTGAAGCTCGACGGCCACATCGGCTGCATCGTCAACGGCGCCGGACTGGCCATGTACACCATGGACATCGTGAAGCACTTCGGCGGCGAGCCGGCCAACTTCCTCGACATCGGTGGGGGAGCAAAGGCTGAACAGGTTGCCGACGCGTTGCGCCTCATCACCTCCGACCCCCATGTGAACACGATCTTCTTCAATATCTTCGGCGGCATCGTCCGGTGCGATCTGGTTGCGGAGGGCATTCTCACAGCCCTCGCACAGCTACCCGACTTTGACTATCCCATCGTCATTCGCCTCAGCGGCACCAACGAGGAGAAGGCCCGGGAAATGCTCGCCAACTCCCCATTGAAGATCGCCCGCAACATGGCCGAGGGAGCCCAACTCGCCGTCGAAATCAGCAAGGAGCGACTTGCTGCCAGGAAGTGATTCCGAGAATCGGGAACGATCGCCCATGTCACCAGCGCTCATTGGCACGACGTTCGTTCCCCGCCCCCAATCGTCCACGTCGCATCTCCACGGAAGGCCAAAGAAAAACTCCATGGGTCGATTTCTCGCCCTCATCCTTCTCCTCTCACCAGTACCTCTGATTGCTCAGGAAGGTCCACCCGACTCGGAGCCCCCCGTTATCGAGGGGATCCTGCCGGAACAGATCGAAGATGGCGCTCTGGCCGATCTTCCTTCGGCGTTCGATTCGGAACAGATGGACCGAATCGAACAGCTGGCCCGTGAAGGGGCCTTGCCTGACTACGAAGACCTGCGTCTGCCGCCCTTGGGCGCGGTCGACCTGCAGGAGGCCTTCCTCCTGTCCCTGCCGCTCCTTCGCGGAGAACTCGCCGACGAGAATGTCGTCTTCCCCGAGGTCCCCGAGGAATCGCCCTACGCCCTGCTTACGTTGAACGACCTTGTCGATCTCGCGCTGGAGGGGAACTTCGACCTGATGAACTCCCGCCGCGGCGTCGAGATCGCCCGCAGCGAAGTTCGCGGAGCCGAGGCCTTCTTCCTTCCTTTCCTCGATCTCGTCGGTCAGGCCCGCACCAGCGAGACTATCGAACGCGATATCATGGCGCAGCCCCCGTTTACCGCCCCGGAGGTGGATCCGGATGACCCCGAGTCCGTCGCGGCGGCACGGGACTTTGTCCCCCCGCCCCCCGAGCGGGTCCGCCAGCACACTGAAGTCGACTCCAGCTCGGCCGGTGCAGAGCTCCAGCAAAATTTCGCCACGGGCGGTACCCTCACCGGTAGCGCCACCGCCGGCAAGACCCGCACCCGCGTCACCAATCCCTTCACCTTCGATGACACCGACCTTTACGAATCGGAGCAGCAGGTCCGCTTCATTCAGCCCCTGTTGCGGGGCAGCGGCCTCCTGACTGGCGAGGGCACGGCCATTGGCACCGCCAGCCTCCGCAGCTCCCGACTTTCAGAGCTGAACACGATTCTCCAGGATCGTATCCGCCAGCGCGATGTCATCCTGCAGGTGATCCAACAGTACTTCCAGATCCTGCAAGCCAAGCAGAACGTCCTCATCAGCCGCGACGCCATCCAGAAGCGCTTTCGCTTCCTCGACGAAACCCGCATCAAATTCGACGTCGGCCGCGTCGCGGAATCCGAAATCCTCAGCGCCCAGATCCAGTTCCTTCAGGAGATTGAGACGGCCATCGGTCGCATCCAGTCCCTCGATGACGCCCGGGAGAATCTGTTGCTGCTCCTCGGCCTTCCCTTGGACACCCCCATTTCCATCGTCGATATCACGCCCGACCTGCGCATGCGTGGGCGTTTCGAGCTGCCGCCCCTCGAGGACGCCTTGGACATGGCAGAGATGAATCGCTGGGAGCTGATGCAATCCGACATCAACATTGCCCAGGCCGAAATCTCCCGCCTGCTCGCCCGCAACGACCGCCTGCCAGACCTCAGCGTCGATGCCGGCTACCGGCGGTGGGACTTTGGCGACGAATGGGACCGCGCCGATGACCATCAGAAGGAGTCTTACGACGTCGGCGGCAGCCTGCGCATTCCTCTTCAAAACATCCAGCGCCGCGAAGCTCATCGCCGCTCCATACTCCGCCTGGAGCAGGAAGAGACCAACCGTCTGGCCTTGGAGCGCGACATCGTCCAGGAGGTACTGGCCGCGCACCGCGCCGTCCTCACCAACGAAGCCCGCCTGACAGTCTCGCGCCAACGCGTGGAACAAGCCCGCCGCAACTTGGAGCTCATCAACAGTAGCTTCGAAGTCGGCTTCTCCACCGTCACCGAGGTCCGCTTGGCGCAGGACGACTTGTTCGACGCCGAGACCGCTTATAGCAACGCCGTCCTGAGCTACCAGACCAACATCGCCCGCTTCTACATCACCGTGGGACTGCCGCTCTACTGACCACCGGGCAACTGGCCCGGGTGTTGTTAGTCCCCCTTATGGAAGCCCTGTCCGTGGAGACCTTGCCGTGAAAAAAACGATGGGCCGAATCCTCTCGCTCCTGCTCCTGCTGGGCCTGGTCGGCGGCGGCTATGCCGCCTACTCGACCCTGAACAGCCGGACAGAATCTGCCGTAAGCGTCCTGACCACAACGGTCCGGCGCGGTGACTTGGCGGTCTCCATCCCGACCATCGGCATTCTTCAGGCCCGCTCCTCCGTCGTCCTGTCCGCCCCCTTCGAGGGCCGCATTATCGGCCTCGTCGAGGAAGGCACCCGCGTGGCCGAAGGTGACCCCGTCGTCTGGTTCGAGACCCGCGAGTTTGAGGATCAGCTCGAAGAGCAGCAGGCCCAGCTCGCCCTCGATGAGCGCGACCTTCAGGCTGCCTACGACGCGCTCGAACTCGAAAAGCTCAAGAACGAATACACGTTGGAATCCGAGAAGACCCGCGTGCAAATCGCCCGCCGCGACTTCGAGGACGCCAAGCAGAAGTTCGAGGCCGAGCAGATCCTCTTCCAGCGCAACATCAGCCCCCAAACGCAGCTCGAGGCCGCCCGCCTGCGCCTGCTACAGAGCGAGCTGAGCTTGCGCAACGCGCAGATCAATCTCGCCAAGGTCGAGGAGAACCTCGATTCCAACATCCGCATCAAGGAGCGCGAGATCGACAAGGCCCGCCTGCGCGTCGAGGAAACCCAGCGCCGCGTGCGCGAGGCCGAGGAGCGCATCGAGTCCGCCATCGTCCGCGCCCCGAGTCCCGGCGAGGTATCCTACGCGCGCATCTACCGCAGCGGCACCGTGGGGAAAGTCACCGAGGGCGACCAAGTCTCCCGCCGCACCAACTTGATCGAGCTCCCCGACACGAGCGTCATGCTCGCCGTCGTGCCCATCAACGAGATCGACATCTCCCGAGTCGTTGTCGGGCAACGGGCCGAAGTCATGCTCGAGGCAATCCCCGGCCAGTTCTTCGAAGGCGTCGTCGAAGGAAAGTCCATCGTCCCCATCACGGATGCGACGCGCCGGACATGGGATGCCGGTTCCACCGGCAATGCCCCTCGCGAGTTCGAGGTCCAGATCCGCCTGCTGAATGTGGATCCGCTCTTCCGTCAGGGCATGACGGCCTCGGCCCGCATCTACACCAATGAGCTCAAGGACGTCCTGCAGGTTCCCATCGAGGCCCTCGCGCTTCACGAAGGGCGTCGCGGTGTCTGGGTTCAGGATAGCATCGCGCAACGCTTCGTCAGCGTCGACGTTCTTGCCAGCAACGAGAACTACGCCGCCATCGAAGGCGATGTGGCGGAGGGAACAGTTGTGGCCCTCAACACACGCGCCACGCGTCAAGGCCCCGAGATCGGAATCGAAGAGTCCGAGACGACCAGGGAAGCGGCCCCCGCGTTGCAACTCCAGCAGGGAGGCGCCGCATCCGCCGGCCGCCCGGGTGGCAGCAGCTCTTGATCATCCGCATCCAGGACGTCCGCAAGACTTACCGGCTCGGCTCGACTCTGGTTCATGCCCTGCGCGGCATTAACCTCGAAATCCCGAAGAACGATTACGCCGCCATCATGGGCCCCTCCGGCTCCGGCAAGTCCACGATGATGCACATCATCGGGTGCCTGGACCGTCCCTCCTCCGGCATGTACGAACTCAACGGCAACAAGATCAACGAACTCGACGACACCGAACTCTCGCGCCTTCGCAACCGCGAGATCGGGTTCGTCTTCCAGGCGTTCAACCTTCTTCCGCAGATGA
>CAZVAQ010000113.1:0-11195 GCA_964625145.1 uncultured Candidatus Sumerlaeota bacterium | reverse complement strand
GAGGTAGGCATTGCCGGGAGGGGCGGGGATCTGGGGGCGGGCTTCTTCGCGGGCCAGAAGGGTCTGAAGCATGGTTTCGACTTGGGAGTTGTTGACGTCGGCGGCCAGCAGGGTCCCGTCGCGGTCGACGATATAGTAGTCGGGGTAGCTGTTTACGGAGTAGGCGCCGATGGTCTTGCCCTCGTTGTCGAGGGTGATGGGGAAGGCGATGCCGTGTTCGGTGGCGGTGGCGAGCATCTTTTCGCCGCCTTCGGGGTGGCAGACGCCGAGGAAGACGACGCCTTTGTCGGCGTATTTCTTGGCCAGGGCGTTGTTCTTGGGGATGCTGGCGATGCAGGGGCCGCACCAGGTGGCCCAGAAGTCGAGGACGACGATTTTGCCGCGCAGGTCTTCGAGGCTTCGGGCCTCGGTGTTGGTCCAGGTGGTGGTTTGCAGTGCGGGAGCGGGCTTGCCGTGAAGGGCATCGAGTTCGGCGCGGCCGTTGGGGCCGGATTCGAGCCACTCGGGCTGGTGGGTCAGGCGGGAGATGGTGACGGGAGCAGGGATCGGTGCGGCGGCGGCTTGGGCACTGGCGGCGGGGGGATTTTCGGCCAGGAGCTGCTCGACGGCCGGAGCGACGCTGGGGCTGTTCAGGCCCACGGCGCGGACGGTGCCGGTCTTGTCGAGCAGGATGTAGGTGGGCCACCACATGACTTTCCAGTCCTTGGCGGCTTGTTGGGTTGCGTCGCGGGCGATGGAGTAGGAGATGTTGTTGGCTTGGGCGACTTCGAGCATGCGTTCCTGTCCGTTGCTGGAGCCGCAGACGCCGATGACGGTGACGCCGTCCATCTTGTTGAGTTCATTGAGCTTGGGAATGGCGGCGAGGCATGGTCCGCACCAGGTGGCCCAGAAGTCGATGACGACGACCTGACCAGTGAGGTCGCCGGGCTGGCCGTTGTGCCACTCCGATAAGTTCAATGATTTGAGGTCGAGGCGCTTGCCGATGAGTTCGTCGTGGATGGCGCGCTGGGGGTCTTCCCCCCAGAACCAGTCACGGGGGAAGTCGGCGGTGGCCAGGATGGGCAGGAGGGTCAGGCACAGGATGAGGAGGCCTTGGAGCTTGCGGTTTGCCATGGTGTTGCCTCCGGATTGGGGGGAAGTGATCCATCAGGATCGCGCCATTAGGGAGAAGGTTTGGGGGATTGGCAATCCGTTTCGGGGCGGGGGCGGGAGCGAAGGGGGACAAAGATGATTGCACCCCGAGGGATTTTCCGCTTGTGTTGGCTGTCCCCACTTGGCACAAGTGTGAAAGTCTCTGGTGAAGTGTGTCTACGCGTCCAAAAATCGCCGCCACAAGGGCGTCCTAGGGGTGACAGAGAAGCGTCAGCAGTTGGTGGATGAAGTGACGGTGGAGAGTGCGCGGCAGGAATGCGTCCGGCCGCGTTGTGACGATTGAGACGGTGTTTGACAGCTTGCAGCCAGAGCGGGAGAAGGAACAAATCCGCGCCATCCAGTTCGTTGAACGGAGAAATCACAATGCGCAGCATTTTAACGGGTAGGAACCGATCAAATTCCACGGTGTTGGCATTGGCCAGCGTACTGACCATGGCCGGGACTGCGGCGTGGGCAGCGGCCACGGTCTACGTGGACAACCCAGGAGATTTCACGCCACCGAATCCTTCCAATGGTCAGGCGGTGCTTTGGAATGGCCCGGGTGGCCCGGTGGCCGCGACGTTTGGGACCGACGCGTTCGGCACGATCCAGGACGGTCTGGACAATGTCGACCCCAACGGGTTGGTGCTGGTGGCCCCGGGGACGTACGAAGAGAACCCGGTGATCACCACCGACGGCGTGACGCTGCGCGGGCCGCAGCACACGGTGCTGGGGGTCAGTCGCGTGACCAATGGGCTGTCGAACACATTGGATCCAGTCCTGCCCACCGACGCGACCGAGGCGATCCTGGTGCCGGCCGTGGAGGACATTATTGACGGCACGTTGCTGACGGTCGAGGCGGACAACGTGACGATCGAGGGCATGATGTTCGTCGGCCGTAATCCGAACCTGGGCCCGGAGACGTGGCACACCGCGCGCGGCATCTCCAACGGCACGGAGACCAACGGCCAGTTCCTGGACAATTTGACGGACTTTGCGGACGATGTGGACAACCTGGTGATCCGCAACAACATCACCGCGTGGTTCTATCGCATGGGCATCCTGCTGGCGCGCAACGACGCGACGGCCTCGGATGTGTTGCCGGCGCTGATCGAGGGCAACTTTGTGACGTATCAGACGGGCGCGGCAGTCGCGATTCCGCCGCCTTACTCGCCTTATCTGGGCAGCCAGTTCGAGCGCACGGGCATCTGGACCGGCAACAACTTCTACGCCGACATCAAGAACAACACGGTGACCCGGACAGCACTGGGCATCCTGATCAACACGCACGAACTGCCGGCGGAGAACGGGGTGCAGACCGAGGTGACGAACAACCGGATCAAGTCCGAGGTGTTGGGCATGTGGGTTGACCGGGTGAAGAATACCGGTGGCGGCATCCGCATCGCGGGCAACGTGGTGGAGAGCCCGTATCGTCAGGGCCAGCCGCTGGTGAACCCCTTCGTGCTGAGCGCCAACGGATTCCGCAACGACGGCTACCGCCTGTCGTTTGTCTCGACGGCGGGGGCGATCGAGCTGGAGGGCAACAACACGACCTTTGCGCGCTACGGGATCCTGACCTACGGCGTGGAGGACACGGCGAACATCGTGTGGCGCGGCGGTCTTGTGAACAACTGCGAGACGTCGATCTACGCGCTGAACTGGTTGGACGCCCTGCCGGCGCCGCTGACGCCCGGACCGTCGAACCTGACGATCGAGGATGTGAACATCGGCGGCTCGGTGATGGACAGCATCGCGGTCGAGGACATTTACCACATCGATGGCGTGCCCGGCACACCGCAGCCGACGCGCGTGACCTTGACGGGCAATACCAGCATGACCAACTTCATGCTTTCGGCGGTGTTCATCTACGGTCCGATGTCGCAGTTTGCGACGACGGGCACGGCGGTGAACATCGAGACGGGTCTTGGCGTGGCCGACCCGAACTTCAATGTCCAGCCCGTCATCAACGTCTTTGACGGCGGTCCCGAGGCCTTTGACATTTCTGGAGCCAAGATCACAACCGATCGCGCCGTGGCGGGCATTTGGGCGACGGCCTTTGATGCATCCGGATATGTGACGCTTCGCGATTCGGTGATCTCCTCGATCGCGGGCGGCGTCACCGGCGAGATCATCCGCGTGGACGGCCCCGGCACGTTCTACTTTGAGGGGCTGAACGAAGTGACCGGTCACATCGTGAACGATGGCTCGCTGATCGACGACATCGGTGGACCCGCGAGCTTGGTTCGTTTCCTTGGGCCACCGGCCGAGCAGCGCATCGACACGATTCCCCCGGGTACCACGACATTCCCCGCCATGCAGATCGCGAACAACGTGCGCGTGCTGGAAGTGGGCGAGGGCCTGACGACCCGCGATGGCCCGCTGCTGTTCAACATCGGCGGCAACTCGGTGCTCGAGCGCGTGCTGTTCGGCCTGTCCCCGGCGGATGAAGGGACGCTGCTGGACTTCGGCCTGACCGAGGCGCAGATCATCTTCGAGCCCGCCGGTGGCGCGAGCGTCGGCCTCAATGGCATCACGACCCTGCGCGTGCAGCGCCGGCCGGTGAACGCCATCACGCCGGAGATTCCCAGCAACGAGAAGTTCAACATCCTGGGCAACAACTTCGATTCCGCTGTGACAATCAACCAACTGCGCCTGCCGGTTGCGACCCCGACTTTGGCGGCGTTCCAGGCGGCCTATCCCGGCCCGGTCATCTCCAAGACGTCCGATCCGGCGCGCTTCTTCTTCCTGGACAATGGCGATTACTCCCAGAACATTCCGGGTGGAACGGGCTACGTGACCTACAATGGCTTCACGCCGGAGCCTTCGCTGGATCCATGGATCGAGCAGCGCTCGGACAACGTGAACACGCCGTTCTTCGTGTCGAACAACCTGACGGTTCTGAAGGTCGAGCTGGTGGGATTTGATGCGACGCTGAATGGCGATACCGTGACGCTGAGCTGGTCGACGGCTTCGGAGATCAATCATTCGGGCTTCAACGTGCATCGCGTGGCGCCTGCTTCCACCTCGGCGATGCCCAAGCCCATGTCGCTGGTGAATGATGACTTGGTCACGGCCAAGGGTAGCGCGGGCAGCGGCGCGGATTATTCGCTGGTCGATGGCGAGGCGATGGTGCCGGGCGAGATCCGCGAGTACATGCTGGAGGAAGTCGACGTCAACGGCCTGCGGACGTTCCACGGCCCGGTGTCGGTGACCTATGGCACGAGCGGCGGCAGCTCGGTGCGGGATTGGTCGAACTACTAAGCCGACGGCGGCAATCGGCCGCCGGACGATTTGGGAAAGAGGCGAGGCGCTTTTGGGTGCTTCGCCTCTTTTCTTTTTGGGGAAGGGACAGCGGGGACTGAGGGACATCAGGGAGGGAATGGAAGGGGAGAGGGAATGGGACCTTGCATGAGAGCGGCGGTGGGTCGGCACCTTTGGCGGGCGGGATGGTTGTTGCCCGGGGGGGTGGGGTGGGATGACTTTGGCGGTGTTGGGTGACTTTGACGGGGGAATCCGGTAGGTGAGCGCAGCAGGCACGACGGATCTTGGATTGGAGCGCGGGCGGCCTCTGTTGTTGGTGGGGACGCGGCCGGAGGGGATCAAGATGGCGCCGGTGGTGCGGGAGCTGGCGCGCCGGGGCGTGCCGTTCACGTTGTGCACGACGGGGCAGCATGGGGCATTGCTGGAGCCGATCCTGGAGCTGTTTGGACTCGTGCCGGACATTCGGTTGAATGTCATGCGGGAGGGCCAGTCGCTGGCGCAGCTTCATGGGCGGTTGCTGATCGAGATCGATGCGATCGTGGAGCGGCTGCAGCCGAGCTGGGTCTTGGCGCAGGGGGACACGACGACGGTGCTGGCGGGTGCGACGGTGGCTTTTTATCGCGGCGTTCGCTTTGGACATGTGGAGGCGGGCCTGCGGTCGGGCGATCTGGGCGCGCCGTTTCCGGAGGAGATGAACCGCCGGGTGGCGGATTTGACCGCGGCGCGGCATTGGGCGCCGACGGAGAGCGCGCGCGATGCGTTGTTGCGCGAAGGAATCGCTGCGTCATCGATCGAGGTGACGGGCAACACGGTGATTGATGCGCTGCACCTGGCGGCGGAGATGCCCTACGATTGGGACGCGAGTCCGCTGGGCGCGTTGCGCGAATTCCCGGGGCGGTTGGTGCTGGTCACGGCTCACCGGCGGGAGAACTTTGGCGAGCCGATGCGGGAGTTGTGCTTGGCCATTCGCGACTTGGCGCAGCGGTTTGGCGACACGATCTTCCTGTTTCCGCTGCACCCGAATCCTAACGTGCGGGAGCATGTGGACCCGATTCTGGGGGAAGTGAAGAATGTGGCGCGGCTGATGCCGCTGGACTATTTGTCGATGGTGCAATTGCTGCGGCGGGTGCGATTGGTGATGACCGATTCCGGTGGATTGCAGGAGGAGGCGCCGACGTTTGGCACGCCGGTGCTGGTGTTGCGCGAGACGACGGAGCGGCCGGAGGGAATCGCGGCGGGTGTGGCGCGGTTGGTGGGTCACGACCGCGAGAAGATCGTGGGGCATGCAACGGAGCTGTTGACCGACGATGAAGCGCATGGGCGCATGGCGCGGGCGACTTCGCCGTATGGCGATGGCAAGGCCGCCGCGAGAATTGTTGATTCACTGCTGAAGGCCGACGCGCCAAGGCAACACGCACAGGATGGTTCCCGGTGAAGAGGACGTTTCGCGACATCCAACTGGATGAGATTCGCTACGATTGCCGGTACTACACGGGTTACCGGCCCTGTCGGCGCGCGGAGACGTGCGTGGGATGCACGGAGTACGAGCCGGGGGGAACGCGGATCCTGATCGTGAAGTTGGGCGCGTTGGGCGATGTCCTGCGGACGACGGCGCTGCTGCCGGCGTTGAAGCGAGTCCATGGGCCGTGCACGATCACGTGGCTGACGCGGGAGAATGCGTTGCCGTTGCTGGAGCACAATGCGCTGATCGACAAGTTGGTGGCGCTGCGGTTGGAGGATGTCCTTGGACTGCAAGCCACTGAATTCGACGTGGCGATCAACCTGGACAAGGATGCGGAGACCCTGGGGTTGATGCGCCGCATCCGGGCAACGCGGCGGTTGGGGTTTGTGGCGCACGAGCCGACGGGGAAGCTGACAGTCGCCAACGAGGCGAGCCTTCATGCACTGCGCCTGGGCCTGGACGATGAGTTGAAGTTCCGCCTCAGCAAGAAGACCTATCCGCAGATCATTGCGGAGATGGCAGAGGTGGAGTACCAGGGGGAGGAGTACACGCTGGAGTTGCCGGTGGAGACACTCACGCAGGCGCGGGCGCGGCTGGATGCGATGTGCGAGTCGGTGGGCGTGGAGCGCCGGTTGGTGTTGGGGTTGAACACGGGGACGGGGAGCGCGTTTGCCACGAAGCAATGGACCGCGGAAGGATTCGCGGAGTTGGCGCGGGGCTTTCTGGACAGGCACCACGACGCGGTGTGCCTGCTGGTGGGTGGCCGGGCGGAGCGGGACTTCAATGACAAGGTGCTGGAGTTGGCGGCGAATCATCGCGTGTTGGATGGCGGCTGCGACAACGCGATGGGGGATTTTTGCGCACTGGTGGATGCGTGCAGCGCGATGGTGTCTTCCGATTCGCTGGGGATGCACGTGGCGATTGCGCGGCGCGTGCCGGTGGTGGCGCTGTTCGGCCCGACAACAGCGCAGGAGGTGGACTTGTTCGGGCGCGGGGAGAAGATCGTGACGGATTTCCCGTGCTCGCCGTGCTACCTGAAGCATTGCCCGCTCGACGTGTCGTGCATGCAGGCGCTGGAGGGCGGGACGGTGCTGGAAGTAGTGGAGAAGATAATTATGAATTATGAATTATGAATTATGAATTATGAACGATCAATAATTCCATGTACGTGGGGATGATGTTGAGGCTGCTGGTGGTTTCCAAATCCTTCTTCCGATGAGTCCCGTGTCGATTCCCACCGCTACTCCTGAAGCACCGCCGGCGCAGCGCAAGTTGGTGGCTGACGCGGGGAAGTTGTCGGGGGCGACGGCGATCAGCCATGTCATCAACATGGCGGGCGGGTTGGTGGTCGCGCGGTTGCTGGGGCCGATGCTGTATGGCATCTGGAAGAGCGTGCAGCTTGCAATGGAGTACACTGCCTTCTCAAACCTCGGCTCGATCAATGGATTGGACCGCACATGTCCGGGGTTCGTGGCGCGGGGGCGATTGTCGGTGTACCGGGCGCTGGTGAATTCGTCACTGTTGCCGACGTTGCTGCTGTCGTTGCTGATCTCGCTGGGGTTTTTGTGGGTGGCGTTGGGAATGGAGGATGGTCCGGCGCGGCTGGCGATGCTGTCGCTGGTGATCCTGGTGATGCTGCAGCCGCCGTTTCAGCATGCGGAGTCGGGGCTGGCGGTGGAGAAGCGCTTTGGGACGAAGGCGCGGATCCTGATCCTGTCGAACTCGCTGCGGGTGGGATTGTCGATCGTGGCGGCGTGGTTGGCGGGGTTGCTGGGTGTACTCATCGTGTATGTGATCGTGATGGTGTGGACGTCATGGGCGATGTGGCGGGGGACGCGACTGCGGTTTGCGATCCGCGTGGAACCGCGCGTGTGGGGGCGGTTGTTGCTGTTGGGATTTCCCATCACGGCGATGGTGATCGGGGAGCGTTTTCTCCTGACGGTGGACCGGTGGGTGGTGTTGTCGCTGCTCGGGCCGACGGAGGCGGGCTTGTATTTCATGGCGACGTTTCCGATGGCGATCCTGATGTTCGTGCCGTCGGCACTGCGGCAGGTGGTGAGCATCGACGTGTACGACAAGTGGTCGCGGCTGAAGAGCCTGGAGCCCGCGCGCGAAGTGCACGAGAAGTCGATACTGGCGATTGCGCTCGGTTCGCCGGTGATGGCCGGCGCGATTTGGTTTGGACTGCCGTGGTTGGTGGAGACGTTCCTGCCCGATTACCGGCGCTGCATCCCGCCGCTGCAGATGTACGCGGTGGCGCTGTTTCCCGTGATGATTTGCCAGACGGTGCTGCCGGTGGCGGTGGTGGCGCGGCGGGTGATCATGCCTGTGGCGGCGATGGTGCTGCTGGCGGGCCTTTCCATCGTCGGCGCGGTGTTGGCCGTTTCGATGGGTGGTGGGTTGATGGGGGTGATGCTGGCCCATGCGGTGGGATGGTTGCTGTATGGTGCCGTATTGTTGTTGATGACCGAGTCATGGATGGGCGAGCCGTTGTCGCGGTCCGTGCCGCGTGTGGTGTTGTGGTTGTCGCCGATGGCGCTGCTGGCGGTGGAGCTGCCGATGGTGGAATGGCTTGTGGACGACGGAATGGGACTCGCGCGCTATTCGCTGGTTCACGCAGTGGTGGCGGGTATCCTGCACTTGGTGGTGTGCGCACCGCTGCTGGCGATGTTGGAATGGCGAACCGGTTACGTGAGCTATGCCATGGGTTCGATGAAGAGAAGACTCGGAGGCTGACGCCGGATGCGATTCCTGGAGACAAGCCCTTCGTTGTTCGTGACCGGCACCGACACTGATGTCGGCAAGTCGGTGGTGACGGCGGCGGTGGCGCGTTGGTTGGTGGCGCGGGGGAGTGACGTGTGCGCGGTGAAGCCGTTGGCGACGGGTTGCAGGCAGCGCGGCGGGCGCTGGCTTTGCGAGGACGCGCGATTGCTGGCCGCGTCGTCGTCGGATCGCGGCAACGAAGTGTTGCGCGGCGCGGGGTGGATGCCGGGAGAAGCCTTCGCGGCGTGGAAGCATGCGCTGGGGCCGACATGCGCTGCACGGTTGGAGGATCGCCCGTTGCAATTGGGGGCATTGACCAAGGCAGTGGGCCGCGTGTGGGCCGCTTGCGAGCGGCAGGGAGTCAAGTTGCTGGTGGAGGGCGTGGGCGGGCCGTTGGTCCCGCTGTCGGGCAGGATCACAGTAGCCGACTGGATCGCGCGGTTGCAGATGCCGGCGGTGCTGGTGACGCGCACGGAGCTTGGGACGATCAGCCACACGCTGATGGCGGTGGAGTGTCTGGCATCGCGCGGTGTGAAGCTGGCGGGGATCATCGCCAGCCGCAGGCGGCGGGGCAAACTCACGTTGGTGGAGCGCGAGAGCCTGCACGAGATGGCGCGGTTGCAGCCTCGTGTGAAAATGGTGGTGCTGGAGCAACTACGGGATGATTCCGACAAGCCCGTGTTCCGGGATTCGGGGTGGTGACGTTTGATGGAGGATGCGCCGCTCAGTGACGTGCCGGCAAAGCGCCGACGATTTCGACGGCGGGTGTTGCTGTGGGCTGTGATCGGCGGTTGGTGCATCCTGACGTTGTGGTTGTCGGTCCTGCCGCGCGAGGAGATTCGCGCTTGGGAAGTCCGCATCCTGTTCAGCGACCTCCTGCGAAAGCGGATTCCGCGGGAGTGGCTGATCTGGCGTCCGCCAATGTTTGCGGAGTGGGGGCATCTGGTTTTCCACCTGCCGCTTGGGGTTGGAGCCTATGTGGCGGGTTGCCTGTGGGGTCGGCGGGTGCGGGTGTGGTCGTTGGTGGGTGTGCTCGGCTGGGCCGTGGTGGCGGAGGCCTCTCAGTTCTTGGTGGAGAGTCGCACGCCGCGGTTGTTGGATCTGTCGGCGGGGTGGTTGGGCATTGCGCTGGGCTTTGGGACGTGCGCGGCGTGTGGGTGGTTGTGGGGCCGGGTGCGAAGTCGGCAAGGGACTTGCCACAAGGATGGTGCGTGACTGGAATTCCCGCCCGCTGCGCGTCAGAGTGTCCCGCCGTGGGCGTTTCGAGGTGAGTTAGATGCCCTGTTATCGTCTGCCCTTTCATCGCCTGATGGGGGATCGCCGCGTGGTGATTCCATTGCTTCTGGGCGGTATCTTCGTCGCTGGTTGGTTGTTGGGCCGTACCGGAGGGGATGCACCGTTGGCGCCGCGGGCCGTGGCCCAGGAGCCCGACCTCGCCACCGAGCCGGCTGCGGTGGATCCGTACGCGGCCACTGGTTTTCGTCCGAAGAATGCCACGACAGCGATGGTGGCGCGGGTCAGTCCGGCGGTGCTGAGCATCGGGGCCATCAAGCGCGCAGTGGTGGTGGATCCGTTCGTGGACTTCTTCAATCCGTTCGTGGACCGGCGGCGCATCTCGACGGTGCGGCAACGCACGCCCTACCTGGGGAGCGGTTTCCTCGTGGACAAGGCCGGGCACATCCTGACGAATTATCATGTGATCGAGGACAGCGAGGAAGTGTTCGTGACGCTGCAGTCGGGGCGTCAGGTGAATGCGGAGATCCTCGGCGCGGATCGCTTTGCGGACATGGCGCTGCTCAGGATCGATGTCCCGGCGGATGAATTGCCGTCGCCGTTGGAATGGGGCGATTCGGACGAGTTGCAGATCGGCGAGTCGGTGATGGCGTTTGGCAATCCGTTCGGCAACCTGATCGAGGATCCGCGGCCTTCGGTGACGCAGGGCGTGGTGTCGGCGCTGCATCGCTCGTTCCGGCCGGACCAGAGGGCACAGCGCGTCTACGCGAACATGATCCAGACGGATGCAGCGATCAATCCCGGCAACAGTGGCGGGCCATTGGTGGACGAGACGGGCCGCGTGGTGGGCATCAACACGTTCATCTTCTCCAACAGCGGCGGCAACATTGGGTTGGGTTTCGCTATTCCGATCAATCGGGCGCGGCAATTTTTCGACGAGATCCGCCAGCATGGGCGGGTGCGGCCCCTGTTGGTGGATTTCGATGTGATGGGTGTGCCGCGCACGAGCCGGATCCGAGGGGTGATGGTGCGCGCGATGTCGGACAATGGCAGCGCCGTGCGCGCGGGGCTGGAGGTTGGCGACATCATCGTGACGGTGGACGGCCGCGAGGTGAGTTCGCGGGATGAGTTCCTGCTGATCCTGGCCAGCCGCCAGGTGGGCGATAAGTTGAACCTGCGCGTCTGGCGTGCGGGAGAGATCATTGAGGTGCCGTATACGATAGTGGAAGCGGAAGGATGAAGGCGGAAGGATGAAGGATGATCCTCCTTTGCGATAGGGCTGATAGTGCGGATAGGAGGATAAAGGTCGACGGGCTGGGGGTTGGACTTGCGGCGGGGGGGGTGG
>CAZVAQ010000112.1:0-11313 GCA_964625145.1 uncultured Candidatus Sumerlaeota bacterium | reverse complement strand
GGGTCGAATGTTGGCGATTCAAGGAACCAGCGAGCCGGCCGTGCGCGGGGCTGCCAGCATTGCTTCCAGGCTTACGTGTTGAAACGTGATGCGACCGTAGCTGTCGCGTTCGAAGTACAAACCGACGTTTCCATCCCCCAGGTCGACCATGTCGGAGTAGGCGGAGGAGCCTTCGTAGGCCAGATACCGCCCACCCCAACTCCGCATGGCGTCCGTGCTCCAGGTGATCGTCATCCGCGTGCGTGTTGTGGCTTCCGGATTCGAGAACAGGAAGAGTGGCCCGCCTGAGGTGTCGATGCGCAGTAGACTTCCCTGGCAACGCGGTTCCATGAGGTCCGGATCGAGCAAGGTCTTGGACCAAGTCCCGCCCTTGTCGTCGGTCCATGCCACGGCGCGGCGGTTCAGGTTCTCGTAGCTGCGCATGTTCATGACGAGGCGTCCGCCGGGCAGCTCCGCCACAGTGGACTCGTTGGTGCGGGGACCGACCACGGGGGAGTGACGCCAGGTCTCGCCGCCGTCCTCGCTAATCACGAGATGCGCGCGGTAGTGGCCGAAGGCCTTCGAATCTTCCGGTCCGGTGTGATCCGAGTGATTCGCGGGAATCACCAGCGTGCCGTCTTCCATCTGGATGCCATGGCAGGGACCAGTGGCATACCAACGCCAGTGTGGCTCCTTCACGGAGGCAGTGATGTCACGAGCCCCGGACCACGTGACACCCTCGTCATCGCTGTGCAGGACAAACACGCGGCGCGTGTCGTCGCTGGTGCCTTCCATGATCGAGTGCTCGACATCTGTCCCCTTGTTCCAGGTGCTGAGCAGAAGCACGCGTCCGGTCGTGCGATCGACAACAGGCGCGGGATTGCCACAGGTGTTCTCTTCATCGGACCAGACGAGTTGCAGGGGAGACCAGGAACGGCCGCCATCGGTGCTGCGTCGAAGCAAGAGGTCGATGTCACCGGTGTCGGAGGTGCTGTTCTTGCGGCCCTCCGCAAAGGCGAGCAGCACCCCACCGTTTGTCTTCACGATGGAGGGGATGCGATAGGCTGCGTAGCCGCCTTCGCCGGAGACAAACAGGTCCTGCGTGGGTGTCTCGATCCGCGTGTAGGTGTTGTCCTGCTGCATTACCGCAGCGGCCGCCTCGCGTGATATCAATTCGCCCGTGAACTCGAGGCGATCGATCGTCATCGTGCTGCGCCATGGACGAAATCCGAAGGGCCCGAGAGGACCCACCGAGCCAAGGGCCGTGTAGACATTCTCGCCATTGATGCTGACGGTGAGTTGGTCGCCGCGCCGTTGGACCGTGAAGTCGAATGGTTCACCGTCGGTGATGAGGCTGGCCTTTTCGCCGGAAACATTTCCCGGAAACACGAAGGCAGGACCGTCAGCAAACAACACTCCGGATCGCGATGAGAAGCCGAAGTTGCTCTCGCGATTGAAGTGGAACGAGGCGGCGCTGCTGGCGAGGTTTTCCAATGTCACGCGCGCCTGGATGCGGAAGTTGCCGGGCCCGACGGCCTCCTTCGTGTCGAGGAACTGCCCCGTGCCGGAACCCTTTGCCGAGGAATTGCCCAGCACCCAACTGTCACCTTCGATTACGAGGTGTTCCTTCGACAGCAGGTCCACCGCACTGGCGGGCATGGCCGTCGCAAGGATCGCCGCGGCCAGGGCCGCCGTTCCGAGTACTGATCGCGTCATTGGATCACCCATAGGTCGCGTACTGTCACCGGTGGAGGCGGCAGCACATCGTTGATGTGAAAAGGAGAGAATGTGATCGTTCCATAGCCGATGCGCTCGAAGAGCACGCCGTACCGTCCGTCGTCGTCGATGGCGACGAGGTCGGAATAGGCTGACGATCCCTCGAAGACGCGCAGTGAACCCGGCCATGTCTTGCCGTCGTCGGTGCTGACCTTGACGGTCATGCGCTCGCGGCGGACGGACTCGGGATTGCTGAACAGCAGCGCGTGGTGGCCGTCGGGCGTGAGGGCTTCAAGTAGGCTACCCTGGCAGGTCGGCTCGATCAGGTTGGGATCGCGTGCGGCATTTGGCCAACTAAATCCCCAATCGCTGCTGGTGGCGACGGTGCGTCGCCAGTCCTGGCGCGGGGAACGGGTGTTGATCATGACCCGGCCATCGGACAGGACGGCGGCGGTTGGCTCCCCCGAACCAATGCCAACGTCCTGTCCGATGCGCCAGGTTTCTCCGGCGTCATCGGTGAAGATGATGTACGCCGATTGCGGCGCGCCGACATTCCCATGATAGGCGGGAAAAATCAGGCGCCCCGAGGGCAATTGCGTTCCATGCCCGGGACCGGGCACGATGAAGTTGGTCCATGTGGGCAGCTTGACCGAACTCGTGATGTCAACGAGCGGTGTCCACGATGTACCGTCATTGAAGGAGCGGCCCACCAGGACCCGTTCCGTATCGCGTGCCAGGACGAGCCACACGACGCCGGTGTTGCGGTCCACCACGGGTGTCGGATTGCCGATCTTGATTTCTGAGTTGCCGCCTTGCTCGTAGACCAACTGCGTCGGCCCCCATGTCTTGCCGCCGTCGAAGCTGCGCTTGAGCAGCAAGTCAATGTCGCCGAAATCCGACGCGCTGTTCTTGCGGCCTTCGCAGAACGCCAGCAGCGCACCCGAGTGCGTGCGCACGATGGCGGGGATGCGGTAGGTGTGGTAGCCGCCTTCGCCACCAACGAAGACATCCACCGAGTCGGGAAGCAGGGGATAGTCGCGTTCGTAGGGATTCACCCACTCGTCCAGCGAAAGCGGAGTACCTTCGAAACGAAACTCGCGAAGGCTCATAGTGGCCGTGTTGCCGGCACGAATTGCAACCGGCCCAACCGTGCGACCGGATTCGTACGGCATGTCCCAAACGATTTCGCCATTGATGGAGGCGGTCGTCCGATCGCCGACGCGCTTGAATTCGAGCGTGATCTCCGTCCCCGGCGGACCGTAGGTGGAGAGTTGCTTGAGATCGGTCGTGAGGTTGCCGAACAGGAAGCCGCTGACATAGACTCGCGGCGTGCCGGGGGTGGAGAGGCCGAACTGGCTGTCATCCCCCAGGATGAAACCCGTGCGATTGGCGGGATGGGCATCGACGGCAAAGCGGGCCGAGACGTGGAAATCCCCCGCCCCGACCCCGACTTTGCCAGTGATGATGGCCGCAAGCCCCCGCCCGGTGAGCTCCCCCTCCCCCTGATTCCAATTACCCGCCAGACTTGCCTGCGCCGTCGGAATGCCGTTGTCCACAAAGACGACGGTTTGGGTGACGGACGCGCTCGCGGAGACTGAAAGCCCCCCGGCAGCCAGCAACGGGAGCGCTGCAAAGCGCAGGGCGAAGCCAAGGGTTCTTGGATCACAGGTCGCCACGGAAGGGGGTCGACTCACTGGGCAGGTTGGCCATCAATATGTCCGACATACTGAACCCCTTTACCGGCGGTCAAGCGTGGAATTGATCAGAGCGAAAGAAATCGGACAAGCGCGGAGCAGTTCCCCCGCATTACCCGGCCATCAGTCTACTTTGACGGTGGGAAAAGGCCAATTTTGAGGGATTTTTGAAGTTTTTTGAGGGTGCAAATCCAGACGCGGTAGTGCTCTGAGCCCGGGAGGCCCTAGGCGAAATGCGGGGCTTTCCCCCGAAAGTGAAGACTTGGGACTGGAGGGTGATGTTACGTTCTTATGTCCTACGAATAAAGCCCATGGATTCAGGGGAGTAGCTCAATCGCCCCCCACTCGGTAGGAGCGGATCGTCAGATTCTTGTCTTTTAACCGGATCGAATGGGACGGGTCCACATGGGTGTGAGCCACCCGGATCTCGTCGCCATCCTGGGCCGCGCGGATGGCGCCCTCGATGGTGGGGTAAAAGGCCGGCACCAGCAGAACTCCCGGCGGGGCCGTGGAAACGAACGCCGGGGCCGAGTCGTGGGACCGCCCGCCGGCGGCCAATGTGCGCAGGCGGTAGTAATAGCCGGACATGTCCGAAACGTCGTTATCCTCCCAGGAGGTCTCCCCCGCCGGCACCGTGGCCACGATCGCGGCCGTTCCTGCATCACCAGCCTTGTAACGCAGCAACTCGTAGCCCAGCGCCCCGGGTACGGCATCCCACAGCACGACAACGCCGACGCCTTCCACGACATCGGCCATGACGCCCTTTGGCGGGAGCGTGACTGCGGGGGTCGCGTCGGCACCGTTCGACAACCATTCCAGGTTTGCACTCTCGAAGACGAATGCCTCGTAGCGATTGACCGTTCCCCATTCATACATGCAGCCGACGCGGAAGTCCTTGGTTATGACCGTCGAGGAATAGGCGGACCAGCCCGCATGCAGCTCGCGATTGTACGCCCAGGAGTTTGCCTCGTCCAAACTGACACGCAGGGTCATCTTGGTGCGCGAGTTGGCGGAAGTATCGGTGTTGTTGGCCGGGTTCGAGAAGACAATGCGATCGGCATCCTGTAGATCCTCCAGTGTGTAACGAAGGATGCTGCCCTGCACACCGGACGACGGAAGCGCCATGTCATGGACGACGGCACTCCACGCGGCGCCGCGGTTGATGCTGCGGGAGACGGCGCGGTAAAGTGGACGGCTTCCCGTGCGGCGCATGTTGAGCATCAACTGGCCATTGGACAGCTCGACCACTTGTGCCTCGCTGACGCGATCGGAAGCCATGCCACCCGACAACCGCCACGTCGCGCCGTGGTCATCGCTGTGAAAGACGAAGGAGTTCGCTCCCCCACCGCCCGCACCCGTGTTCCGTGTGGCCGGAACGATGAGGCGTCCTTGGCTGTCCTGGATGCTGACGCCGGGGCCGGTGGCATACCAGCGCCAGTCGGGGAGTTTCACCGTCGAGGTGATCTCATGTGGAGTCGTCCAGGTCTCGCCGTGATCGTCGCTGTAGCACACCCACACGGTGCGCGCGCCGTCGCTGGTGCCGTCTTGAATCTCCGCCTGCGTGTCCTGGCCGAGGTTGTGCGTGTTGATCATCCAGATGCGGCCGGTGTCGCGATCAAGGACCGGGCATGGATTCCCCGCCGTGTTGGGTCCATCATCCCACACCGTGATGATCGGTCCCCATGTGACGCCGTTGTCGGTGCTGCGGCGCACGACGGTATCGATGTCGCCGGTGTCGCTGCAATTGCCCGTGCGCGCCTCTGCAAAGGCGAGAAGCGAACCATCAGCCGCGCGCAGGATCGCAGGGATGCGGAAGCAATAATAGCCCATGGTGCCGCCCGCAAAGGTGCTGATGTACGGGACTGACACCATAGGCGGCAGCGGATGCGCCATGTGAACGGCGCTCACCTCATCGGCGGTGAGGCTGTGATCATAGATGGCGGCTTCATCCACATAACCGCGGAAGAATCGCGTGGTGACGGCGCTGGAGTCACGACCGAGGCGGATGGGCGCGAGCGTCGGCGCGTCCGCGGGGAACGTGCCGACCA
Organism: uncultured Candidatus Sumerlaeota bacterium; assembly: GCA_964625145.1. Taxonomy (GTDB): domain Bacteria; phylum Sumerlaeota; class Sumerlaeia; order SLMS01; family JAHLLQ01; genus CAYTRP01. The sequence goes on along the minus strand of CAZVAQ010000112.1, from coordinate 5,876 downwards.
GCGCACCATCGACATAAGCGCGCGCCGTGGCGCCATCGCGCACGAGCACGACATGGTGCCAAGCGAGATCAAAAGGGAACGGGAGGTAAACCTCCGAAGAACCAACGCGGAACTGCAGGTTGTTGCCATTGCCGCGTTCCGCGCTGATGGAGACGCCACTACCGCCCGCATCGCCGGATGCAAAGATGGTTCGCAGGCGGCTGCCGCCGTCGGTCTGCGTGTTGCGCCGGAACCAAAGGGAGACGGACCAGTTGTTACCCGCCAGCAGGGACTCCGCATTGCCACCAATGGAGGCGTATGCGCTGCCGGAGAATAGCAACGCGTTTCCGCGATAGGACGCCTCGACGAACTGTGCGCCATCGAGGGAACCGGCGTAGCCACCGCCCTCCGCCGAGAAGTTTGTCGCCCCAACAGCCCCGTCCAGCAACCATCGCGCGGCCGGTGTTGGGGGCGTATCGGCTGCAAGCGGAGCAAATAGCAACCCCACTGCAAGACCTGTTGCCAGGATGGCACGGTGTGCCCTGGTGCAAGAGGCTGTAAGCATTTCATCGCGCCTGATGGATGGTTTATGGGTGCTGGTGGCGGTCTTCATGGCGATTCCACGATCATTTCGGCGAGCGTGTCGAGGTCCTGCTCGTCGACAACGCCGTCATCGTTCACATCCGCGATGGCAGCTTCCGGAAAATCCTCACTGGCAATGCGAAACCCGAGCCGCGTGACATCGGCGACGTTTATGACTCCATCGCCGTTGATGTCGCCAAGGATCGCCGGCGGCGCGATCTCGCCAAACTCGTATGCACCAAGGTCGGGGTTCGCGCCAGCCGGTGCAGGGCGGGGAGATCCGGCGAAGTCAACAGTGACGCCCATGTCCTCGCCTGCTCCCTCGGCCGGGGAGTCAGCAGTGATGCGGAAATCGCCTGCATTGCGGTCGGCAAAGTGCGGGGACTGACCGATGATTTCCTGGCCGCTGAGCGTGGTGCTGCCAGCGCCGGATACTATTGCCGTCGTGTTGAGGAGATTGATGCCGCTCGTGACGCTGCCAAGGCCGGAATTGGTGAATGCCGTGCCGGGACCGTCGATGATGCTGTTCTGCACGGTCAGCGCGCTGGCAGCCCCTCCGCGCCAGACAAGGCCCGAGTGCGCCGCATTACCGGTGACGACTGTCGAATGACGCACATGCACGGTGTTGCGCCGCGTTGTTTCCGCCAGGGCATTCACGGCCGATGTCTCGGCGACTGCGGCGGCTCCGCGCAGGTCAAAGATGGAGTTGGTGACATTCAGTTGCCACGTACTGTCCGGGTGTGCGGCGGATTCCACGCCACCCAACACCAACGCGGCACGCGCGCCGCTGCTCAACGTGAAGCGCGTGCGGTCGATGTCGACCTGATACTTTGTCACGAGCGCCGGGTTCTGGTTGTGAAACGCGTAGAGCCGCACGGGAGAGTTGATGGTCCATTCCAGCTCGGAACCGGTGATGGTCATCGAATGATCGCCAGCACCGACACGATACTCGATCGGCCATGCGGAGTTGTTCGCGAAGCGCGTGTTGCTGATGGCGATGCTTGAGGTGCCGCGCACGCTGCGCGTCAGAATCCCGCGCGCGTTGTCTTCGAAGCTGGAATCCGCGACGGTGATAGTCACATTGGAAACAGGGGTGGAGGTGGAGATCGATTGCCCCATGGGCCCGGTGTCGATGGGCGCCGTGTCGGTTTGCGTGATGTTGCGGAAATGACAATCGATTGCCTGAAGGCTGGACGAGTTGCCGGCGACGACAAAGCTGCCGTCGGGGCATTCCAGATGCGCGAAGCCCTCCAAGGTAAGGCTGGCGTTCTCCAGCTCGATGACGAACCCCGCATTCGGCCCCGTCCATGTGGACGCCACCCAGGAGGCGCCCGCCTGCGGATCGGAGTAATCGGCCGCTACCGCCGGCCCCCAAACAGCAGCGAAGACGGCGATGACCGCCAAGGATGCGTGCGAGGGGGCGGTTCGACCCATGGACGGGGACCTCAAATGGGCAGATGAACGCTTGATATGTCGGACATAGTGAAGCGGAATCTGCCCGGTCAAGTCGGAAATGCCCCGATCATCCCACTCGGGCCATGGGCAACCTACAACTCCTTATTTATCAGTCTCTTATGAGAAGCTCTCTCGGATGGATTGCTGAAGAGCTCATCCGTTGCCGGTCTTCTCAAAGGGAGAAACGGGAACAATTTGATGGTCAAAATGTCCTACTTTACAGCGAGTCACCACACCCGCTTGTAAGGCGTGTAGTTCACCGTCTGCTGGTCCACTTGTGGGGTCAGGACCATGGCCGTCCGGGGCGGGACCTCGACGGCCAGGGTGCCGGCGACGACTGTGATTGTCTTGTCAGAGAGTTGGTCCTGCAAAGTGGTGTAGCTCATGAGCTTGGAGTCGCGGATGACGAGCACCTCGGTCACGGCCCGGTTTGTGGGATTCGCGACGACGTACACGCTCTCGGCGATGCGGTCCGTATGGCGCATGAAGGCCAGCAGGTTGCTGCTGTCGAGGAGGCGGAAATCGCCGATGCGCAGCGCGCGATGATCACGGCGCATGGCGATAAGCTTCTTCATCCACGTGAACTCCCCGTTCTCGTCGGTGGCGAGCTCCCACTTCATGGGCCCGCGCGAACCGGGATCTCCAACGCCTTCCATTCCCAGCTCTGCGCCATAGTAAATGCATGGCGAACCGGGAAGCGTGAAGAAGAGCACCTGCAGCAGGCGGCGCTTCTCCACATCCGGCACCATGGAAGCAATGCGCGAAGTGTCGTGGTTGTCCAGAATGACCCATGACTTCAGCAACGGCTCGATGCCGGTGTCTTCGACCATGCGTTCGACTTGGCGGCCAAAGAGCGGCGCCGCGATGCGACCGTCGATAAAGTCGAGCATCATCTGTCGCAGCGTCATGTTCATGACCCCGTCGACCGCGGGCATCCACTGCTCCGGGTAGTTCCACACTTCGGCAATGATCACCGAATCTGACTTGGCAGAATGAGCCGATGTGGTGAGCTCGCTGAGCCACTTGAATCCGATGTCAAATGCAACATCAAGGCGCCAACCATCAACGCCATCACGCAGCCATCCCTGCACTACCGAATCCGGGTCGCCCCAGATCCGTTCGCGAACGGCGGGGCTTTCCAGGTTCACCTCCGGCAGGTTGGCAATGTCCACCCACGCCCGGTAGCCATGCACATATTGTTCGCCAATGTAGTACCAATCGCGCCATGGGCTGCTCTCATCCCTCAATGCTTCCTGAAAGTGCGGCGAGTTACGACCCATGTGGTTGAACACGCCGTCCAGCACAATTCGCATGCCCCGCGCGTGCAACGTGTCGGCCAGCTCAATCACGTCCTGTCGCGTGCCATATTCCGGCGAGACTTCGAAGTAATCCCGCGCGTCGTACTTGTGATTGGTGAATGCGTCGTGGATCGGGTTCAGATAAAGCACATCGATGCCGAGGTCGTGCAAGTAGCCGACCTTTGTGTCGAGGCTTTGCAGGTTGCCGCCCCAGAAATCAACCTCATGACGCGTGACCTGAATGGTGTCGTCGAAGGGCCCGGGAGTCGGCTCCTCGTCCCACGATCGCAACCGTCGCGGCTCTGCATAGAAATGCGCGCGCTCTGCCAGATCATCCGGCGGTGCGAAGCGATCGACGATGACTTGATAGACGATGGGGCCGTTTCGCCAATCGGCTTCGCGGCGGGCGAATTCCTCGATGCGTGCGGCGTCATGAACCGAGGCATAGCCGCGTTGATCCTGCGCGGCCACAGAAGGGGGCATGGAGGAGGACAGGCTCATCAGGAGGAGCGCTCCGGCAAACTGCATCCAGACTTGTGTGCGCATGGGCAGGTTCCTGACCACATGGGATACCGGCAGGAACAAGAAACCGGGCCGGCGCGGCAAGTCAAAGCCCGCTACCGGCCCGGTGGGAATCATGGGGTCAGCGAGTCGCAGCCCCGGTTGTCGTGCCGATCAGCCTTCCTGAGCCTGGATCATCCACAGGATCTTCTCCAGCCCGCCGCTGATGCCAATCAGCAGGTCCTCGGAAACGGGGTCGGTCTCGCTGGTGACTTCCTGTGCGGCGCGAAGTCCCTCAATGGTCTGTGCCAAGCGGTCGGAGATCAACCGCACGGTCTCGTCCTTGTTGACGAAGTCGCCGGGATACTCCTGCAGGCGCGTGGTGCTGCCCACGGTTGCCACACGGCCATCAGCCGGGCGGCCCAGGGTGGAGATGCGCTCGGCGACATCATCGCTCGCGGTCCGCGCGGCGGTCACGACTTCATCCAACTGCTCGTGGATCGACTTGAACTGCGGGCCCTTCACGTTCCAGTGGGCTTGCTTGCTCTGCAGGGAGAGGTCAATCAAGTCGCTCAGGACAGCCTGCAGGGCTGCGACAGTCTTGTCACGCTTTTCGCCGGTCAGAATCTCGCGTTTCCATGCCATATCATGCTCTCCTCTTGAGATTGTTTTTCCAGATCGCCTTTCAGAAACAACATACCATCCAAGGTTACAAGAAGGCAAGCCCTGTACCAGTTTGCGGCTTCTGACGTTATCGATTGATCCCGGCGGACTTGTGGGTTTATCGTTGTTGGAGCGCTTGTGAATCGGAGTGTCGAAAAGTGACCAAAAGCCGATCCGTTGCCTCCCCGATGGCCCTTGCCTGCATCCTGCTCTTGGTGGCCGTTGCCGCCAGCAGTTGCGGGCGAAATCGCGTCACCTACATCGGCGACTCCTATACCCCCAGCAGCGAAGTAGACATCTACTTTGACGCGGCGGACATCGAGCGCACCTATCGCGTGATGGGGCGGGCGACGGGCGTTGTCTCCGAAGGCGGCGACACGGACCGGCTCAACGAGAAGTTCCTGCAGACCGCGAGGGAGAAGGGGGCCGACGGCGTGATCTTCGGCCAAATGGTCCGGCGCCAGTCCGGGTCAACATCGGGCAATATCAATGTGTTCCGGTGGATTTGGGACTTTCTGGTCGGAGTCGGCGGCACGCGCTCCCAGGCCAGCTTCGAATACGAGGTCCGGGCCGACTTCATCAAGTATCGCGACGCGGGCTGAACGCCCCTCGAAACAGCGAGCAACCCCCGGTTTCCGTTGCCCCCATCAGGGGATGACGGTTGTCCTGCTTGGCGTCTGACCGGGGCGTCCTTCATTGCCCCCAGAATCTTTCGAGGAGAGGAACCATCATGACCGTCGCAGCGATCGCCCCAAGCTCGGAGAGCACCGCCTCCACATCCACCAAGGTTCGTCGGGTCGCCATCATGGGCGCGGGTGGATTGGGACGCAGCGCGGCCTCTCTACTGGCCCACAAGTCCGAGTTCCGCCTGGTGGCCCTGGCCGACCGCGAGGGCATCGCACACGACGACGCCGGCATCAGCGCCGAGGCGGTCATGGCTCTTCCCGCGGACAAGAGCGTCGGCACCCTGAAGGGTGGACGTGCCTGCGAGGACAGCGTCGCCGAGCTCACCGCACTCAACAAGGCCGGACAGCTCGACGCGATCTTCCTCGCCATTCCGAACATCCCGAACACGTTCCTGCCCGATGTCATTCGCCAGTTCTGCGAGGCCGGCTTCAAGGGCGTCATGGCTGACGCGCTGAAGCGCACCTCCGCCGTGGAAAGCGTGATGGAGCTGTCCGATCTGATCCGCCAGAGCGGCATGACCTACATCACCGGTTGCGGCGCGACACCGGGGCTGCTGACCGCTGCCGCCAATCTGGCCGCGCAATCGTTCGTAGAGGTCAAGGACGTGAAGATCTGGTTTGGCGTCGGCATCTCCAGTTGGGAGGCCTACAAGGCCACCGTGCGCGAGGACATCGCCCACATGCCTGGCTACAATGTCGAGAAGGTGAAGAC
>CAZVAQ010000111.1:8976-11410 GCA_964625145.1 uncultured Candidatus Sumerlaeota bacterium | reverse complement strand
GGGGCGCTATCGACTGTTGGATGGCATGACAAAGGTGATCATCGTCTTCCTCAGCGTCTCCACCATCGCCGCGGTGGTGATCGCTTTTCCCACGGGCGGAAACCTCAGCCCCGACGTGCCGCCGGTCTCTCCCTGGAGCATGGTCCACCTTGGCTTTCTCGTGGCCTTGATCGGGTGGATGCCCTCGGCCATCGACATCAGTGTCTGGAGTTCGCTGTGGACGCTGGCGCGCGCGGAGCAGACGGGCCACAAGCCGACGCTGCGCGAATCGCTCCTCGACTTTGACATCGGCTACATCGCCACGGCGATCCTGGCGCTCTTCTTCCTGGCATTGGGATCGCTGGTCATGTACCGCAGTGGCCAGGAAATCCCCGCCTCGCCTGTGGGCTTTGCGAACCAACTCGTCGGCATGTATGTGGAGACGCTCGGCTCGTGGTCGTGGCCCATTATCGTGGTGGCGGCGTTCACGACGATGTTCTCCACGACGCTGACGGTGACCGATGCCTATCCGCGCGTGCTACGCCGCAGCACGGAGATCCTCCTCAACAAGCCGCCGGGCCGGGAGGAGAAGTCCGACTGGCTTTACTGGATGTGGCTGGTTCTTGTGTGCGGCGTCGCGGTGGTGCTGATCGCGCAGTTCGCCTCGCGCATGACGCTGTTCATCGACATCGCCACGACGTTGTCATTCCTGACGGCGCCGGTCCTGGCCACGCTGAACCATTTGGCGGTGTGCGGACGCACGATGCCGGAGGAAGGGAAGCCATCCCCCGCGCTGCGGCTGTACAGCATCCTGAGCATCATCGCCATGTCGGTCTTCGCGCTGGTGTGGCTCGCATGGCGGATGGGGTGGCTCGGCGGGTGACCCGCCGGGGGGCGGGGAAATGCGGGCTTGCAATCCCCACCGTGACGGTTTCACCCTCCCAAGTCCACGCCTGCGGGGCCCATGGGGATCCGTCAGGTGCCCGAGACACCCCCGCCGAAAGTCGCCTACGCCATGCACAGCGCGGAGTCCTCCTCTGGAACACGCCTCCGCCTCCCGCGACTGGGGCGCCTGCCGGGCGGCGCCTATTTGTGGCGCAGCGACGAGGCGGGTTGGGATCATCCGCCGCTGTATTTGCCCAACCCGGTCCTGATCCTGCGTGTGGCCCGCGGGCGGGTGACGGTCGAAACCCCCGAGGGCCGGCCCGTCGCCGATTCCACCGATTGCATCGTGACGCCATTCCGCTGGATCGAGGAGATCCTTGCGGCGTTGGCCCAATCCGGCCGCGGCACCGAGCGGCGGCACTTCGTGCGCCCTTCGTTCCCTCTGGCCGTTGTCGCGGCGGCTTACGAGTTCGGCCGGTACTTCTCCCCCCACGAGCATTGCTTCCCGCGCCATACCGAGCTGCCGACCGACGAGTTGCTGGTGGCGTTTCACTGCGTCGGTTTTGCCCGCATGGACAACCGGTGGCGGCTGGTCGGCAAACCGCCGGGCCGCTATGCCGGTTGGCGCGATTGGACGGTGCCGCGGGAACACACAGATTGGCCCAAGCCTCCCATCGCCTATCCGGAGAACGAGATCCAAAGCCGCCTGATGGCCTCGCTGCTGGAGGAGGAGGATCCCCTCGGCGAGATGAGCCTCGAGGGCTACGGCCGCCGGGTCGAGACCATCCAGGAGCACCTCCGCAACGGGGACATCTACCAGGCGAACCTCACCACGCGCTTCATCGGCGAGGCGGTCTCCAGCCCCGAGCGCATCTTCCTGATGGGGCTGGACGCGGGCGGCGAGCGCTATGCGGCGCTCGTGCGCGGCGTGGGGCAGACGCACATTTCCTTCTCCCCCGAATTGTTCGTGCGCAAATGGGGGCGCAGCATCTGGACCAAGCCAATCAAGGGCACGCGTCCGCGCCGGCTCGACATTTCCGACGAGTTGGTCATCAAGGATCTGCTCTCCTCCGCAAAGGATCGGGCCGAGCACATCATGATCGTCGATCTCGAGCGCAATGACCTGGGGCGGTTGTGCGAATACGGCAGCGTTCGCGTCCTGAACCTGATGGAACCCACGGTGCATCCGACGCTCATCCACCTGGAATCGACGATCAACGGCACGCTGCGGGCGCATGTGGGTTTGCGCGACATCTTCGCGTCGCTGTTCCCCGGTGGCTCCGTCACCGGAGCGCCGAAGAAGCGCGCGCTGGAGATCCTCAGCACGCTGGAAAAGGCCCCGCGCGGGATCTATTGCGGCGCCATGGGATGGGTGGACGTTCGCGGCGATGTGGAGCTGAACCTGCCCATCCGCACATCCACGCTCTTTGACGACGGCCGCATCCATCACCACGCCGGCGGCGCCATCGTCGCCGATTCGCAAGTCGACGCCGAGTGGAACGAGATTCATCACAAGATGAACTTCATGCTCAGCATCATTCGCCGCGCCGCGGAAGCGACGGCGAGCAAG
>CAZVAQ010000111.1:0-8876 GCA_964625145.1 uncultured Candidatus Sumerlaeota bacterium | reverse complement strand
GTGATCCTTACGCCATCTGGATCTCGGAGGTGATGTTGCAGCAGACGACCGTGGCCACGGTCACGCCGCGGTGGCATCGGTTTTTGGTGCGGTTTCCCGATGTTGCGGCGCTGGCTGCCGCGCCGGAATCGGATGTCTTGGCGGAGTGGTCCGGCCTCGGTTATTATTCGCGCGCGCGAAACCTGCATGCCGCCGCGCGCCGAATCGTTGAGCAGCATCATGGCGTGATGCCGGCCAAGTTCGAGACGCTCCTGACATTGCCCGGCATGGGGCGTTATACTGCCGCGGCCGTGGCCAGCATTGCGTTCCAGCAACCCGTCGCGCTCGTCGATGCGAACGTCGAGCGCGTGCTGGCGCGGTTGGAGGCACTCGCCGTCGATCCGCGCTCCACGGCAGGCAAGCGCAGTCTGTGGGAGATCGCGCAGCGAGATTTGAATCACGAGCGTCCCGGCGATTGGAACCAGGCGCTGATGGAGTTGGGCGCCACGGTTTGCCTGCCGCGCGAGCCACGCTGTGACCAATGTCCGTTGGCCATGCAATGCCGAGCGCGGGAGTTGGGCGATCCCCATGCGTATCCGCGCAAGGCCCCGAAACCGCCAATGCAATCGGTGGGCGAGGCGGCCGCCGTCATCCTCGATGCTGATCGCGTGTTGGTGTTGCAACGCCCGCCGCGGGGTTCCTTTGCGGGCATGTGGGAAGTTCCCCGCACCACCATTGCCGCGGGCGAATCACCGGCCGATGCAGCAACCCGCGCGTTGGAGCAATCGACCGGCATGTTGGCCACGCCGATCCGCACCCTGACCACGATCAACCACACGGTCATGCGCCAACGCATCAACCTTAGTGTGCTGTTGTTGCAGCCCGAATCCATCGGCGAACCGACGATGCATCCGGATCACGCCCAAGCCATCGGTTGGCTCCATCCATCGGATTGGCTCCAACGCCCCATCTCCACCTCCCAACGCAAGATTGCCCACTTGCTCTCCGGCACTTGATCGGTGCATTGTTCTTCACACTTCACCCCTCACTCTTCCCATGCCCACTCGCCTCTTTCAAGTCGACGCTTTCGCTTCCCGCCCGTTCACGGGCAATCCTGCCGCCGTGTGCATCCTGTCTGCGGAGGCTTCCGCTTCGTGGATGCAGGCCGTTGCCATGGAGATGAACCTGTCGGAGACGGCCTTCACCTGGCGCGAGGCGAACGGTTGGCGGCTGCGATGGTTCACGCCAGTCGAGGAAGTCGACCTGTGCGGTCATGCCACGCTGGCCACCTCTCATACCTTGTGGGAGCAGGGTCAGGTTGCCGATGACCAACCGTGCGTCTTCCACACGCGCAGCGGGGAACTGCGCGCCACGCGCGGCAAGGACGGCGCGATCACAATGGACTTCCCTGCCGAACCGGCCGAACCGTGCGACGCGCCATCGGGTCTGGCCGAGGCGTTGGGGATTGAACCCATCGCCGTCCATCGAAACCGGTTCGATTATCTGGCGGAGCTTCCCACCGAGGACGACGTGCGCAACATCGCGCCGGACATGACGAAGCTGGCCGCGATGACGCAGCGCGGTGTCATGGTGACTGCGCTTTCGGGTGCGGCGGAATTTGATTTCGTGTCGCGCTTCTTTGCTCCCGCCGTCGGCATCCCGGAGGATTCCGTCACGGGTTCCGCGCATTGCGCGTTGGGGCCGTTCTGGAGCGCGCGTTTGAACAAGTCCGTCCTGACGGGTCTTCAGGCCTCCGCGCGCACGGGCATTGTCGGCGTGGAAATCATGCCCAACAACCGCGTGCACCTGCGCGGTCGCGCCATCACGGTGCTGGAAGCGCTGCTTCATTCCGATCCGGGATGAAGCATTCGGTGATCGAAGCGGTTGCGTGTACCTGGATTTGCGCTTATTCTGCCAGGAATGCCTTCACGTCGTCCCACTTTGTCTGGCCGTTGATCACCGTCAAGCGGCCCTGGTCGTGGCCACCTGCATCGAGCTTGATGAATGTCGGAACGCGGAACACGTCGAACCGCTCGGCCAATGTACCGCCGCTGAGTTGGTTGGTGTCGACGCGCAGGAGCACGAACTTGTTGAAGGCCTCCATGCCGCCCTCGTCCTGCGGCACGATCGATTGCAGATAGGTGTACGGCGCGATGCGGGGTGCGTAGAACATGGCCAGGATCGGCTTGTTCGCCTGCCGCGCGGTCGTCGCGGCTTCTGTCGGATTCGATGTCCACGGCAAGCGCGAACCCTCCTCCATCAGGTTGCGTGTGGGCGAAGAACCCACGATCCCCGGCACGGGCGTCGTCCACGGCGAATCGGGGAGAGGAGAGGCCAGCGGCGTCCATTGGATCGACAGGTTATCCGCCACGGCCGCGACAATTTCCGAATCGGGCCGCTCGCCGCGCGTGACCATCAACCCGGGGCGCATCCTTGTCAGGCTGGGCTCTGTCAGCGGCGAGAAGCGCGTCATGCGGCCGTCGACCGCGCAGTAGATAGTTTCCTGGCCGAAGAAGATGATCTGGAAGCGATGCCACCCCGGCCGCGCCAGCCCCAGGTCGTTGAAGTCCTGGAACTGAAAGATGACCGGCTCGGGATTGATGCCGTCCGCATAGGCAAAGAACAGGCGGCTGGGGCGTTGGATGCCAAAGCGGTACATCCGGTAGCTGGAGCCGGTGCCACCATCGGCCACGGCAAGCAGCGCGATGGTCTCCGGCATTGGCTGTCCTTCGGGGGGCAGATAGAAATCCGCCTGGTAGAGCGCGCGTCCATCGGCGCCGAGGCGATTGCGCTCCATGGCCGTGGAGGAGACCGCTGACAAGTGGATCCGGTCCGAAGTCGGGGCGAAGCGCACGGCGCCGGGGCCGATCTCGCGCCGCGCCGCGCCGGCCCGCAGGACCGCGGGTACCCCGGCGGCGTTCATGTTGAGAACGGTGACGGTGGCTTCGTCCGCGAAATGCCCGAAATCAAGGCGCTGCGGCAGGCGGCCGTCGTCAAAATTCATCCAATCATGGACGCGGTACTGCGCCGAGGCGGGAGCCACGGCGAGCCCGAGCAGAATGATGGCCAGCGTGACTACCCGGCAGCAAAGTCCCATCGGTCCAGGTGCTCCTCACCCTTTGGGTTTCTAGTGCACCCACAGTGGCCGAGTCGGACTGGTGGCGGTCAAGTAGGAAGGGGTGGAAGGGATGGCCGAGGGCCGCCTGCAGCGGCCGGTCAATACCGTCCCACGCGGGGTGTCCCGGGGTCGACGGCGAAGGCGGCGGCATCAAAGTTCCGCAGCGTCATCGCAAAGCGCATGTCCGCATGGGCGGGATCGTCCCACAAGCTGTTGAACTCGCCGGGATCCTGCTCCATGTCATACAGCTCCCCATAGTCGTGGCCATGATAGACGATGTGCTTGTAGCGCCGGTCGCGGATCATGGTGGCATAGGTCTGTGGGCCCTCCAGCGTGCCGTAATATTCGGCCCGGACGAACTCCCGGTGCTCGCCGGGGTCGGCCTGACCCGTCAGGATCCCGTGCAACGACCGCCCCTGCATGGCATGGGGCTGCTCGATCCCGGCGATTTCCAGCAACGTCGGCGCGATGTCGATGAGCTCGACAAGGGCATCGCTGCGCAGCCCCGCCTGGAACCGCCCCGGCCAGGAGACAATCAGCGGCACCCGCACCGCCGCGTCGTAGAAGCGGCAACCCTTCTGCCGCAGGCCATGGTCGCCGGTCATGTCCCCATGGTCGCTCATGAAGATCACGATCGTGTCCTCCAACTGGCCGCTCTGCTCCAGCGCCGCCATCATCCGCCCCACATGCACGTCGATCTGATCGATCTGCGCCAGATACTGCGCCCTCAGCAACTTCCCGTCAAACGCATCCGGATGCTCCGGCTCCGTCTGGAAATTGATCCCCATGTCGGCGAGCTTGCGCTGGAACGGCAGATCGCTCTCCCGGAACAACAACTCCAGCTTCTCCAGATCATACCGCTCAACGAACTCCGGTGGTGGATCGAATGGATTGTGCGGGTCATAGCAGTTGTAGCTGAAGAGCCACGGCCGCCCCGCATTCCCGCGGATGAAATCAATCGCCCGGTCGGCGCACCACTTCGTCTGGTGCAACTCGGCGGGAATGTGCCCCAGCTCCCGCTTCAGCGTGCGGTAATCGTGCCCCTGCGCCGCCAACCAATCCCAATACTCGTTGGCGATGGGCTCCTGCGGCCCATGCGACGGATGAAACACGGCGTACCCATCGCCGTCACTCGGCCTCTGCTCCGGCCGGCCCATCTTCCCCGCCAGATGCAACTTCCCCGACAATCCGCACCGATAGCCACCATCCGCCAGCATCTTCGTCACCAACGGCGCGGAGTTGCGCCATTGGTCATTGCCATTGATGCACCCATTCACCGCCGCCGGATACATCCCCGTCAGGAAAGAAGAGCGGCTCGGCGAACAAATCGGATTCTGGCAATACGCATAATTGAACGCCACCCCGCTCTCCACCAACCGGTCAATGTTCGGCGTGTGCACATGAGGATTGTTCAATGCCCCGATGGTATCCCACCGTTGCTGGTCCGTGCAAATCCACAGGATGTTTGGCAGGCGCCCACCCGCAGACCGGGGAGACACGGCATCCGCAGTCGATTGCGCGGCAGCATTGCCCATGGGCGGCAACACGCTCATGGCGATCGATCCCCCGGCCGCCTTCAAGAAAGTCCGACGATCCATGTCAAGCCCCTCCGCGCCACAGCGCTGCGCGAGATTGTCCAGCATAGATGGGGGATAGCCCTACCCACCGCCTCTGCCGCCCCAGGTCAACGCCATTCGCGTCGCGAAGGGCTTGCAAAACCCACCCACACCGTGCTCAATCCTTCCAGAACACCCGGGCACCCGGAATCGGAGCCACCCATCATGACATTCCGCGGCCGCGTCCAAGGCAACACCATCATCCTCGATCAACCCATTGGCCTGCCCGATGGCACGGTTGTACAGGTGACCGAGATCGATCCCGGCGAGGGGCGTGTCCCGTCCATGCTGGAAAGTCTCGCGGAGTTCGCGGGATGCATCGATGACCTCCCCGAGGATTTTGCCGAGAACCACGATCACCATATCCACGGCACGCCAAAGCGGGTTCCATGAGGACGCTCTTTGCCGACAGCTTTTTCTACTTCGCGTTTCTCAATCCGCGCGATCGAGCTCACCGGTCGGCCTTGACGGTAGCCCGGGATAACAATCTCCAGATCGTGACCACCGAATACGTAATCTTTGAACTGATGGATGGTTTGAGCAACCCCTTCCAGCGCCAACGAATCTCGCGGTTCGTGCGTCTGCTTCATAGCGCCCCTTCGACGCGTGTTCTTCCGGCGAGTCCCCGCTATTTTCGTGAGGCTCACGACCTCTACGAAGCTCGCCCCGACAAGGCATGGTCACTCACCGATTGCACGTCCTTCGTCGTCATGCAGGACATGGGCATTGCCGAAGCCCTCACCGGCGATGTGTATTTTGAGCAGGCGGGGTTCAAGGCGCTATTGAGGGCCGCGGACTGAGTCGTTCCTCATTCCGGTTTTATGAATTTTGAATTCTGCATTTCCCATTTTCCATTCCTCCCACCGTCCCTCCCGGATCGCCTTTCTCATTTCCTCGCACTGCCGGATCAACGTTCGCACGTTGTGCTGCGTCGCCAGGATGCACGCCAGGATTTCGTCCTGCTTGAACAAGTGATGCAGATATCCGCGGCTGAATCCGCCTGCGCACGCTGCGCAATCGCACTGCTCGTCGATCACGCGGCTGTCGCGCGCGTGCTTGGCGTTGCGCAGGTTCAGGTCACCTTCGGGGTGAAATACGCGCGCGTTGCGGGCGTTGCGCGTTGGCAGCACGCAATCGAACAGATCGATGCCGCGATCCACCGCCTCGACGAGATCGCGCGGAACACCAAGCCCCATGAAGTACCGCGGCCGGTCGGCGGGCAGCTCCGCGATGCTGGCTTCCAGCATGCGGAATGTCAGCTCGCGATCCTCGCCCACGGACAGTCCGCCCACCGCATAGCCCCGCGCATCCGGCGCGATGCGCAGCGTCTCGCGCGCGGACCATCCGCGCAGTGCCGCGTCCATGCCGCCCTGCACGATGGGAAAGATCGCCTGGTGGGGCTTGAGGTCGACCGTCAGGCAGCGCTCCAGCCATCGCAGCGTCAGCTCCGTCGACTTGCGCAGCGCGTCGCCGTCCATTCCCGCGGCGGGGCATTCGTCGAATGCCATGCAAACATCCGGACCCAGCGCGCGCTGGATCTGCATGGCGCGCTCGGGAGTCAGCTCGATCATGGCGCCATCGATGGGCGAGCGAAAGCGCACGCCGCGCTCGTCAATCTTCCGCAGGTCCGCGAGGCTGAACACCTGGAACCCGCCGGAATCGGTGAGGATCGGCCCGTCCCACCGCATGAACTCGTGCAGGCCGCCCAGCTCCTCGATCACCTGTTCGCCCGGCCGCAGTGTCAGGTGAAACGTGTTCGCCAGGATCATCGTCGCGCCGGCTTCGCGCAGATCCCGCGGCGTCATGGCCTTCACCGTCGCCTTTGTCCCGACCGGCATGAAGCACGGCGTCTCGATCACGCCATGATGAGTATGCAGACGCCCATTGCGCGCGGCGCCGTCTGTTGCAAGAAGTTGGAAGGACCAAGGTTCGCTCATGGGCAGGACCTTCCACAGCCAAGCTCCCCAGGGTGAAGCGGAATCGACAAGCCATGCCAGCCCCATCGCAGGCCACACCTCCTTTGAGATTGGCTCCACTTGTGGCGCCCTTGGCATTGCTGCTGTCCCTCTTGTCCCTGCTTGTGGGTTGCGCTGCCCCGCGTGCCTCAACTCCCGCCGGCGCCGTCATCCCCGAAACCCAAGCCGGCCTTCGCCCCGGGACTTGGCGCCAGTTCGACAACATCATCCACGGCGCCATCAGCGAGGGCACCTTTGACGGCGCGGTCCTCGTCGTCTCCCGGCGAGGCGAAACGATTTACCAACTGGCAACCGGCACGCGCGATCCGTGGGACATGGACTCGCCGCGCATGACACCCGATACAATCTTCGACACGGCGTCCCTGGCCAAACCTGTTGCCGCGGCCACTGCTGCTGCGTTCGCCGTGCGCGATGGGCACATTGATCCGAGCGACTCCATCGGCGATGCAGGTTATTCTCTCGACGATCTGCTGCTTCACCGCGCCGGCATGCCGGAGAATGTCGCTTGGCAACGTCTTGCCGATCTCTCCGTCAATAGGCCCGCGCGCGACGCGCTTCTCCTCGCCATTGGCGACGTGCAAGCGACGACAACCTCGCGCTACAGCAACGCGGGATACCTGCTGGCCGGATGCATTGTGGAAGACGCCACCGGCGCGCGCCTCGGCGAGTATCTCTCCGAGCACGCCTGGCAACCTTTGGGAATGAGCGACACAACCTTTCGCTTGCCGGAAGTGCAACGCTCCCGCGCGGCCCGCGCCGCCGATGACATCGCGCCGGGCCAACCGTTCGATCCGCTCGCCGATTATTGGCTTCGCGCCGTTGGCCGCGATCCTGGCCACAGCGGTCTCTTCACCACGGCAGACGACCTCGCGATTTGGTCCGCCGCCATGATTCGCGCCCTCAACAACGAGGATGACCCCCTGCACCCCGTTGCCCGGTTCGTCATCGGCGACACGTTCGAGCTGCGCGATCCGTCCGGCCAGCGCATCACCCGCACGCGCGGGTTCCTCGTCCGCACGGATGATCCGATTCACGGCCCCGTCCTCGAACACACGGGCTACACCGGCTGCGCGCTTTGGCTCGACCAACGGCGCGAACTGTGCATTGTTCTCCTCACCTGTGGTGCCGACGTGCAATCGCCCCGATGGCGCCGCACCGCCGAGGACATCCTGCGCGCCGCGCGAACCGGAGCCCGCCATGCCCGATGACCACAACCCGTTGAGCCATCTGGACGAACGCGGCGCCGCGCGCATGGTCGATGTCGGCGCCAAGAATCCCACCACGCGCGAAGCCATCGCCCGCGGCGACCTTCACGCGCCGCGCCACGTCATCGAAGCCATCGCCAACTCGACACTGGCAAAGGGCGAAGCCCTCGCTGTCGCCCGCGTTGCCGGTATCCAGGCCGCCAAGCGCACCGCCGACCTGATTCCGCTGTGCCATCCCATCGCGACGCAACACATCGCCATCGACATCGAACCCGATCCCGCACGCGGCCGTGTCATTGTCACCGCGACGGTCCGCGTGCACGAACGCACCGGCGCCGAGATGGAAGCCCTCGTCGCCACCAGCACGACGTTGCTCACGCTCTACGACATGGCGAAGTCGATGGAGAAAGGCATGCGCATTGAGGGCATCCACCTCGTGCGCAAGACCGGCGGGAAGAGCGGCAATTGGGAAGCGGGCGGGCCGTGAGGGAAGAGTGAAGGGTGAAGAGTGAAACAAAGCGAGTGGTAAACTTCATCCTGTGGACTGCGTGCAGCTTGCTGCCGCTCTCAACACCCGAAGCTTGCTTCGGGTGCGCCCAGGCCCAGATTCATTATCGCAAGCAAGCTTGCGGCATTGAGAGCGAAAGCGAGCTTTCGCAGTCCACATGTGTCGGCTTCAATCCTGGGCCTCGCCAACGTCGATGGTCATCCGCCACTGATCCGGCGCATTTTCTGACACGTCCACAAACGGCGGATTGGGTCTTTCTTCTCCCGACGAACGAAACTCTACTCGGCCAAGGCCCCGAAGGATTGGAGATGTGCGGTTGTGCGGTGGCCCGATGACAAAACCGCTGCCGTGCCTCACCACTTGATCCAGACCGGGTATGCGATAGAGGATGGTGTAGTTGAGGATTGGATGTTGTGACGCTCCAGTTGGGGGTTCGATGACGACCACGGTGCTTCCCCTAGTGACAATCCGCAT
>CAZVAQ010000110.1:6727-11455 GCA_964625145.1 uncultured Candidatus Sumerlaeota bacterium | reverse complement strand
CTACTGAAATGTCACCCCTCCGGGGTGGGCCCCTGCTGGAATATGGCATAGTGCGCGGGGCGTACGATTCATGGGGCGCCTCGTCCAAGTTGATTCAATACCTTCGCTCAATCCCAACTCCACCGAAGGCAGGGAGCGACGAATGTCGAACGGAGAACCCACGATTCTCCCCAACCCTCCCATTGACCGCCACCGCCGCCTTCGGCCCTTTTCTTCGGACTCCGGTCTTGGGTCTGCAGCCGGCGAGGTCCCGTGAGTTCACCATCCGCTAAACAAGCCCCCCTGTCACCCTTTCTCCAGCCGTTCTTCAGGCATCGGCATGAGAAGCCCGCCCATTTGTGGATGCGGCCGACTTTGCACGGCGATGGCGGCGTGAAGCAGTTGGCGGTCGTGGGCTTTCCGCTGCTGCTCAGTTCACTTTGCGGCGTTCTCAACCTGTTCTTCGACCGGTTGTTTCTATCGTGGTATGACGACGACCCGACACTGCCGCACATGAATGCGTCGCTCACCGCCAGTCTCACCTGGTGGTGGTTGCTGCAGATCGCCATGGGGATCGTGACTTACGTCTCGACGTTCGTTGCGCAATACACCGGCGCGGGCCGGCCGAGGTCGGTCGGCGCCATCGTGTGGCAGGGCGTCTATGTCGCCCTCGCATTTGGCATGGCCGCGTTGGCGCTGGTGTGGGTGTGGCGACCATTATTTCAATGGATGCACGCGGACAATCCGCTGCTGATAGGGCTGGAAGTCACCTATGCCACCGTCGTCACCTTTGGCAGCCCATTCCTGCTTCTCAACGCGGCGCTAGGGGCGTTCTTTCTTGGCCTGGGACGAACGCGATTCGTCCTGCTGGCGACGACGGCGGTCACTCTCGCAAATATCCTTCTCAACAGATGGCTGATCTTCTCGCCACCGCAATGGGCACCGTTCATCACCCCGGGCGTTAGCGGCGCTGCCTGGGGCACCACCATCAGCTTTGCGCTGGGAACCTGCATCTATACCGCGCGGATTTCACTCTCGCGCTCGTGCCGTGGATTCGGACTGTTGCAGGGCCGCAGCTTCAAGCCCACGCTGACCTGGCGCCTTTTCCGCTACGGTTCGCCACAGGGCCTTCAGATGTTTGTCGACATGGCCTCCTTCACCGTCTTCGTGCTGCTGCTCGCGCATGTTGATTTCGCGGCCTTCACGGCCAGCAACGTTGCGCTGACGCTGAACCTGCTGATGTTCGGCCCAATGATCGGCTTCTCCCAGGGCATTGGCATCCTCGTCGGGCGTTTCATCGGAGCCGGAAAGCCCTACCTCGCGGAGAAGACCACCTCGGCGGGCCTCATCCTCGCCCTCTGCTATTCCGGCATTCTCTCGGTGGCGTTCATCGTGATTCCCGACACGCTGTCTGCCATCTTCCTCAGCGGCCAGGACCACGGTCCGGAATACCAGCGCATCGTGGAGATGGCGCGCATTTACCTGTTCATGGCTGCCATCTTCCAGATTGGGGATGCGTTCTCCCTGGCCACGACCGGTGCGCTGCGCGGCGCGGGCGACACAACCTACATCATGTGGGTCAGCTTGCTGGTGCCGACGACGTTGCTGGTCTTGCCCTGCCTGCTGATCCTGTGGCTTGGTGGGGGAGCGACGTTGATGTGGGTCTTTGTCGTGCTGACCATCACGGGCTACGCGGTGTCGTTCACGTTCCGCTATCGCGCCGGCCACTGGCGACATCTCCGTGTCATCGAACCGGACCTTGTGAAGAGTGAAGTGTGAAGGGTGAAGAGTGAAAGGCTTCAGGATGAGCGCCGACTCCAAACTGAATGAGTACTTTGCCCAAGCCAAGACCGATGGCGAGCTACTTCCGGTCGTGGATGAGCAGGATCGCGTGGTGCGTCTGGCGACTCGGCGGGAGATTCACACGGAGGGGCTGCTGCACCGCGCCGTCCATGTGGTCCTGCATGATGGCATGGGCCGCGTGTTGCTCCAGCAAAGGAGCGCCAGCAAGGACCATCTCCCCGGATGGTGGGATGTCTCGGTCGGTGGCCATGTCGGTCCCGGGGAAGATTACGACGAGGCTGCCGTTCGCGAGATCGAGGAGGAGATGGGCATCGTTGGCGCCGAGCCGCTGTGGATCGCGCGCCAGGAACCGTCCGAATTGACGGGTTGGGAATTCATTCATGTCTTCATGTTTCAGGCCGCGGGAGTGGTGCGCCCCGATCCGGACGAGATTTCCAATATCGCATGGGTCACCGGTGGTGAATACCACGAACGAATGGCATCGGACGACAATGAATGGCGCATGTCCCCCGCCGGTGACCGAAGCATACGCCTTTTTTTCGAAACCGGGCTTGGTTTTTTTCCTTGAGCCGTGTGATGGATGTGGGGCATCGGTCATCATGAGGTAAGCAAGCGCAGACCGATACCTGAACATCGGAGGATCCCATGGAAACAGGTGCTCCCAATTCGGGAGTCCACCCGGATTCCAGTGGTGGGGCCATGCCTGCTCAGCCCCAGATGGACAACATCGCCCGCCAACTGGAATCGATCGAGAAGAAGCTGCAGGAGGCAACACGCGCGGATTCGGCCGCAAAATCCACCGCGCGCCTGGTCACAATCGCCATCGCAGTGGTCGCCGTTGGTGGGGTGCTGTACCTGCTCTACCCTCTCATCAATGCTTACAACCACAGCGAGGAGTATTATGCGGCTCTCTACGCGGAGTTCGAGGAGACCGTGCAGCCGGCCGTCGCCCGCGAACTGCAGCAGAGCATCGAAGCTGTTGGTCCGGAAGTTGTCGAACTCGCGAGAACAGCACTGATCGAGCGTCAGGAGGAGCTGGTCGCCGCCTCGGATCGAGAAATGGTGACTCTGTTCGAGTCGATCAAGACCATGAGCGAAGAGCAACTCGCAGAGCGCGTCAATGTCGTGGAGGCCGGAGTTCGCGAGCGTTTCCAGCAGCTCTTTCCCGATCTTGCCGATGATCCGGAGCGACTCGAATTAGTCATGGGGAACGCGGATCTTGTCATGGACCAGGCCGTTTCGGCCGTGGTGACGGAACAGCTCACGCCGCACTTTGAGTCCCTGGCCAATATCGAGACCCGCCTGCGTCAGTTCCCGATCCCGCCGAGGCTCAAGGAGCTGGATGATGTGGGACTCAATGACGAGTTCAACCGCGCCTTGGCGGAGTATGCCATCATCGTCATTCGCGACCTGTTCCTGCAGGGTGTCGAATCGAAAGCAACTGCAGCCGCTGTCGCGGAAGGAGGAGGATGAACCATGGCCACACAATCCACTGTTGATCAGAGAATCGTCTCCATCAACGAGGCGCTGGACAACCAGATCCGCCGCTCGAATCGCACCCGGAACACGACGTTGATCGTGGGCATCATCCTGCTCGCCATCATCTGTGGATACTTCGCATGGGCAGGCTACCAGGTCCGGCAGATCATGAATCCAAAGGACTTGGCCGGGGTTGCCGCCTATCAACTCGTCTCTTTCATCAAGGAGTACCGCCCGACGGCGGAGCGCGAGGCGCGGGCAAACGCCGGACCGTTGGTGAACCGCCTTGTCGACGAGGTCCTCGAGAATCAACTGCCCTCGGGGCGTCGGTATCTCGAAACCTACGCCAAGGAGAAGTCGGACGAGGCCCTCGACAAGATGACGGCCTACCTGCTCGACGAGCTCCAGACAGGACTCGAAGCCAACCGGCAATCCATCATCGAGATGAGCGAGAATCTCGAGACCGGTGAAGGGAGGGAGGCCTTCAAGGAATCCCTCGTTGCTGTGATTCGCGAATCCGTCGATGATCCCGAGATCACCACGCAGCTCGATGAGTATGCCTATGCGTTGAGGGACCTCGAAGGGACGCTGACGCGCATCACGACGGGGGGCGAAAACCTGACTCCCTCGGACAAAGCCACTCATGACCTCATAGCCGTGGTTTTGGAGGTCGCCAACCGGAAGTTGACGAACGTCGACCTTCGGGAACTGCCCAGCTTCGAAGGCGTCGAGGCGCTGATCGAGGAATAAACCAATCATCAACCATGCAACATTCGTTGCCTTCCGCCCGGCGATATGTTCGATTCTCGCCGGGCGGCTTCTTTGCCCTGACATCTACCAATCGGAGTAATTGCATCGTGATGAATGGCTCACATGGATTGAAGGACCGACGCGCCCTGCTGGCGGGAATTGGTGGCTTGGCTGCAGGAGCCTTGATGACCAACCGGACGGAGGCAGGGCCCCTGAACCCTCCGGCCGCACCCAATCCCACCATGAAAACCCTCGACCAGATCGAGCCCCGCACCGCGATCAATTCCGTCAACACACCCGGCGATGCGGATTCGGTTTTTCGGATTACCACTCCGGGGTCCTACTACCTCACGGGGAATGTCACGGGCGTTTCGGGCGACCGGGGAATCGAGGTCGCGGCAAACAACGTGACGATTGACCTGAATGGCTTCGCGCTTGTCGGGGTCAGTGGGGCGCTTGCAGGCATTGGCACCGTGGGCACCGCCGTCACCGGCCTGGTCATCACGAACGGAACCATCCAATCCTGGCCTGGGGGCGGCATCAGCGCCATCAACGCCAGTGGCGTGAAGATCTCCGACGTGATCGTCGCCTCCTGCGGAGGTGGTGGCATCCTGCTCGATGGCGAGGCGGTGATCTCCCGCGTGATTGTGCGTTCGAACACGACCTTTGGGATCAGCGTCACACGCAGCGTCGTCATGAGTGACTGCCTGGCCCATG
>CAZVAQ010000110.1:1757-6627 GCA_964625145.1 uncultured Candidatus Sumerlaeota bacterium | reverse complement strand
GAGGGCGCGTCCTTCGTGAATTGTGCCGCCCGCCAGAACGCCCAGCATGGATTCAACACCGCCAACGGAGCCACCCTGGTGGGTTGTATCAGCACAAGCAACAGCCAGGATGGCTTTCTGGGCGCCTTTGCCACCAACCTGAGCCAGTGCACTGCCCGCTCCAACAGCTCGGATGGCTTTGACCTTGGGCGCGGCTCCATCGCCACCGCCTGCCTTGCCAGTTCAAACACCTTGAATGGGTTCCGGGTCACCAACGACTGCACCATCCGCGATTGCATAGCAGAGGCCAACAACTCGCAATCCAGTTCCGCGGGAATCCGCTGCACCAGCGGAGACAACCGCATCGATGGGAACATTCTGGTCGAAAATGAAATCGGTCTGCGCTGCGAATCATCCGGGAATTTCGTCGTGCGCAACACTGCCGCAGACAACTCTGGCAATGCTTTCAGCCTCGTGTCGGGCAACGCAGTCGGCACCCTTGTAAACGCATCCACGGCAGGCAGCATCAGCGGCGGTACCAACAGCACCGGCGTCGGCACCACCGACCCTTGGGCAAACTTCATGTTTTAGCTAACTGTCGCAATCCTGGTGTGAGGAAGAGAATGCCGAGAGGTCCCGAACGAGAAAACCCGGAACCCGTAACCCGGAACTCGGAACTTTTCTATTCCTTCCACCAATTGGACGCATCATCGATCGACGTGTTCGACGCGTGCATCAGGTACTGCCACGCGTAGACCGTCGCGATGGTGCACCACGGCCGCCAGGACTCGGCGCGCGCCAACACCTCGCGCTGCGTGGGGCGGCGGTCCATGCCATCGATCAGCTTGATCCCCTCCTGCAGGCCCAGGTCCTCCTGTGGCAACACATTAGGCCGCCGCAGGCCAAAGATCAGGAACATCTTCACCGTCCACGGACCAATGCCGCGCACGGCGGTCAGGCGCGCCAGCAGCTCCTCGTCCGGCACATGCACCACGGTCTCCGGCGTCCAGCGCTCCTGCTGCCAAATTTCGGCCAGCCCGCGGATCGCATCCACCTTCGTTCCGTTGATGCCGATGGCGCGCAATGTTTCGGGCTTTGCCCGCAGGACGCCGCGCGGCTGAAGCGTCTCTGGTCCTCCAAATTTGTCGGTGAATCGGTTCACGATCGTCCGCGCGGCCTTCACGGAGATGGATTGCCCAATGACGGACGCGCAAAGCAGGTGCAGGCCGGGCACGCGACGCGGCAACCTGAACGGCCCGACTGCCTGTATGGCGCGGCCAAGCGCCGGGTCCGCCTCCTTCAATCGCAAGACGGCCGCCTTGGGGCTGGCGGGCAGGGCACTTGGTTGCTTGCGACGTGGGCTGCTGGCCATTGGTCACCGTCCGACGGTTGGTCTTGAAATCAATCCTCACCAGCCGAGGTGGGGCGCCCTTCATCAAACAGCTCGTAGCGCACCATCTTGTTGTGCAGGCTCTTGCGGCTGATGCCCAGCAGGTCCGCCGTTTCCTGGCGATGACCGTCCTTCTTCTCCAGCGCCGCCTTGATCAGGTACTTCTCGATGTGGTCGCTGATCTGCGTCAGACGATCCGCCAGAGGAATCGAGAAGTCATCGCGGTCCAGCAACCGGCCGAGGTCCAAATCCTTCAGCGGATTGTCATCGCTGAGCATCATGGTGACACCCGACTTGGGCGAGACGTACTCCCGAACGGCCTTCAGTACCGGTGGCAGGTCATCCACCTCCACCGTGTCACCCGTCGTCATCAGCATCGTGCGCTGCACGATGTTCTCCAACTCGCGCACATTGCCCGGCCATGGATAGTTGAGGAACTTGTCCAGCACTTCCGGGCTGACTGCCTTGATCGCCTTTCCCAGCTTCGGATTATAGACCTGGATGAAGTGATCCAGCAGCAGCGGGATGTCCTCCCTTCGATGGCGAAGGGGCGGAATGTGCACCGGCAACACGTTGATGCGGTAATAGAGGTCCTCGCGGAATGTCCCCTGCTCCACGCACTTGAGCAAGTCGCGGTTGGTGGCGCACACCACGCGAATGTCGACCTTGATCGACTTCGTGGAGCCCACGCGCGTGATCTCGCGCTCCTGCAGCACGCGCAATAGCTTGGCCTGCAGCGCCAGCGGCATGTCCCCGATCTCGTCCAGGAACAGCGTCCCGCCATTGGCGGCTTCCACCTTGCCGATCTTCTGCTGCACAGCCCCCGTGAACGAGCCGCGCTCATGGCCAAACATCTCGCTCTCCAGCAGCGTCTCCGGAATCGCCACCGTGTTGACCTTGATGAAGGGCCCATCGCGCCGCAGGCTGTTGTGATGCAGCGCCGCGGCGACCAGTTCCTTGCCCGTTCCCGATTCGCCGGTCACCAGCACCGACACATCCGTCTCCACAACCCGCTTCAGATTGTCAAAGACCTCCCGCATGCCGCTGGATTGCCCGACGATGCGGTCAAAGGAATAGCGCGAGACGGCTTCCTCCCGCGCGGCTTTCAACGACTTCAGCAGCCGGATGCGCTCCGCCGCCCGGCGGACGACCACCCGCACCTCGTTAATGTCAAACGGCTTGCTGAAATAATCGTAGGCGCCCGCCTCCATCGCCTCCATGGCGGTGTTCTCCGAACCATGGGCCGTGATGATCAGCACGGCCGTCTCCGGCCGCACCCGCATCATCTCCTTCAGGGCGGTGATACCGTCCATGCGGGGCATGCGCACGTCCATGATGACGATGTCAAAAGGCGACGCCTTCACCCGGTCCAGCGCCTCGGCCCCATTGGCGCACTGCTCGGGCGCCAGCCCCTCGCGCCGCAACACCTCGCACAGCACCAGACGGATGTTCGCCTCGTCATCGACCACCAGCACCTTCGGTTGAGCCATGCCGCCAAGCCCCCGGACGTGAAATCACTTACCCACCCTGCACACCTCCCCCCCGGACGCAAGAGCGGGGTTGGGGGATGAGCTGACCAGTGGCTTCGCCCCAAAATGCCCCACCAGGCCCCTCTGGCAAAAATCAGTTGCCCGACTGCTGGAAGTGACGCAGTCAAATTGGTGAACTTGAAGATCATCTGATTTATCCGGCTGACTCGTTCCGAAAAGTTCTTCATTTGTCGGAAACGATCGACTCGCCTCCCACCAAGGAAGAATCCACATGAAGCAGATTCATGCCGTGATCGTCCCCCTCTTTATGGCACTTGGCCTGGCGGGAGCAGCGAGGGGGCAGAGCCTCATTGTCAACTTCGACGACTACACCTTGACAGAGGCAAATTCCCCCCTGGTCGTCAGTCATGTGATCATCCAGAACAACGGGACATTGTTCCTGGAGCCGGGCGCGGAACTTGTCATAACCGGCAAGCACAACGACATGCCTTTGCATCTCCTCCACGGTGGACGGCTAGTAGCCGCGGGCACGGTAGAGAAGCCGGTCATCATCCGCCAATCCGCCCCCAACTCCAACGTCGTTGCCGAGCGCTGGGGCGGCGAAGAACATGGCACCATCATCGATCTCAACCACACGATCTGGGATCTAGGCGTCAGCCGCTTGGTCCTCCTCGATTTCCCCGATGAGAACTATCCGGATGCATTCCCCATCATGATCGCTCGCGACTCCATCATCAGGTCGGCTGCGCCGACGCCGTCGTGGGAGGAATGGGGATGGGAGTGGGACTGGCAATTCCACGTGGGTCCCATGATCCTGTCGCTCACTGATGCCCTGGGCGGAACCTCACCAACGCACTTACTCATGGAGGACTGCCTTATTGAATCCTCGACGATAACGGCCATTGGCATTGGCGATAATAATTTCCTGGAAATGAAGAGATGCGTGGTTATTGGAATCCAGCAGGATGTTGAAGAGTGGGATGGATGGCGCTTGGGCATTCAGGCCGCTGATTGGGGGATGCCCTCGAGAATCCGCGTCAACGACTGCCGCTTTGTTGGAAACACTGCCGCAATTGGCCAGTTCGGCGAAGGATACAATGGGCATCGCATCGTCGAGATAGCAGGCTCGGATTTCTCCCAGACTCCCTACATGCTCATCGATTACGGGCACCAAAACTTGTTCCTCTCCGTTGTGGACTCCCACATCTCGCCCACACACATTGATGGCGCTTGGACTCCCAGTGCATTGACCTTCACCCGCTGCTATATGGAAGATGGCCCCCCCTACTCCAATTCTCCTGACGACGAGATTGTCATCGACCCCCTCGTCGAATCCCCCTTCCGCCACGCCGACATCAACGGCGACGGCCGCACTGATTATGCCGATCTGCAGGAGCTGATGAAGGTCCTCGCCGGGCAAGGTAGCCCAGAACCCATCCATGACATCGACGGCGACGAGGCCGTCACCATCCGCGACGCGGCGCTGCTGAGAGCTTATGTGGATGGGGTGTTGCTCTTCCTTCCGCCGCAGGAGGCGCCGTGATGGGAAGTCTTCGTCCCATGGCCATGCTGCTGCTCCTTCTTGCCTCAGGGACGAGTGCCTTGGGGGAGGAGTTGGGTCTGGCAAATACGGAGTACATCCTCACAGAGGAGGACTCCCCCTTGGTCCTAACCAGTCTTTACCTTGCCCAAAATGGTATCATGCGCCTCGAGCCGGGCGCCCGACTGGTCATTGCACCGACTGGGTATGGAGGAGGAATAGAGATCCGGGGCGGTCGGCTCATCGCAGAGGGCACTCCCGAGAAGCCGGCGAGAATCGAAATAGGTTCGGTGACAAACGAGTCCTCTATTTGGCTTTCCCCTCATCATTCAGAACGTCGTGCCCTCAGTCTCGAGCACACGATCTGGGACATGGGCCCGTCGCGAATGGTGATCTCCTCGGAGGGCGATGGATCGGAGACTGTGCCTCTGGTTTCCATCCGGAACAGCATTCTGATTTCAACCGCGTCCC
>CAZVAQ010000110.1:0-1737 GCA_964625145.1 uncultured Candidatus Sumerlaeota bacterium | reverse complement strand
GGATTACTATCACGATGCGATGTTTGTTCTTGAGGGGGGGGGAATCGAACCGATTGTCTTCGAGAGTACCCTTTTTTCGTCAAGCACCAATGCCGCTCTCAGGCTGATTGCAACCAATCGTCCGGTGGAAATGCGCAGGTGCGTCTTTACGGCAGGCCCTTATCCACAGTCCCTTTCCGCAATCAACATCGGCCAATTTCCCTCACCATATCCGGCATGGATCGATTCCGCGCTACTGCTGGAGGATTGTCGTTTCAGCGGATTTGAATCCGCAATTCGGGTCGGAATGTTGTCCTCAGACGAGGAGGTCCAGCTGGCGATCACCATACGCGGCTCGGATTTCTCCACCTGCGGGTTGCTGGCGCGGGTTGATTCCACGGACACGCCCTTGGATTTCCATGTTGAGGACTCACATGTGGCCCCGGTCCACTTTGGCCTCGTTGAGGAACCACGGGCCCAGCTCTCATTTCTGCGATCCTACATCGCCGAGGGAGAGGACTTCAGCAATGCGCTAGTGGTCACGACCGTCAACAATCCGCTCGACCACTCTCCCTTTCGATCCGCGGATATCAATAGTGACGGCATCGTGAACCACAATGATGTGCGCATCCTGATGGATGTCATATCCGGAGCCCTTGATGTAGAGGGGCCTGACGATCCTGGGATGCTGGACATGGATGGAGATGGCGGGATAGGACTTCGCGACTTGGCTGTCCTGCAGGCCTACGCCGAAGGGACGCTCAACTTCCTGCCCGTGGAGGAAGTGCCATGAGGAAGCCCCTGACTGTCCTCACCTTCCTCGCTGCTTGGCTTCTCATGATTGGGCTCTGCCCTGCACAGAATTCCATCACGCTGTGGAATGAGGAGAAGGTCATCACGGAGGAGGATTCTCCCTTTGTCGTGGAGTACGTCTATATCGCGGACGACGGCGTGCTCCGGCTGGAGGCCGGCGCACACCTTGTCATTCGTCCGAGCCCGGATCACATGAACCCCCTGTTAATCAGCGATGGGCAGCTCATCGCCAATGGCACGGCCGAGAGGCCCGTGACCATTGAACATGAGGGCGTTTACTTCTATCCAATTGAGATCGCCACGTCGGATGACAACCCGCCCGCGCTCCAACTCAATCATACCCACTGGAAGTTGGGGCCCAACAATGTCACTATTAGTGCATGGGAAAATCTGCATCCGATTGTGATCGTCCGGAACTCAGTGATTGAATCGTCATACCACACGAGTCCAGCGTCGTCATTGGGCGGGCCGCGTGCAGCCTTTGAGCTGTGGGCAGAATCTTCGTATCACCTCTCCTTCGAGGACACGGTGTTTCTGCTCCCCAATGCGCAGGCATTCTTTGCCGATGGGGGTTGGCCCTCCATCGAGCTAAGAAGATGTATCATTGTAGGCGGCTCCTTTGATCGGGCGTTACCCGCGATTGACGTGTCGATCCCATGGGGACATGACGTCATTCCAAAGGTGGTTCTGGACCAATGCCGCATCGCAGGCTATGAATCGGCAATCAGGATGAGTGGCTCCATTACCTACCCGTATTTGTCAGCCCGAATTCGTATTTCGGACTGCGATCTCTCGGAGACGTCCCTTTCAGTCGAGACCTTCTCGACCACATACCCACTCGAGATCACTGTGAAGGATTCCCATATCACGCCAATGCGCTTTTGGAACTCCTATGATGGGCTCATCACCGTGGATATCGCCCGTTGCCACGTGACAAACAATGTC
>CAZVAQ010000109.1:4326-11516 GCA_964625145.1 uncultured Candidatus Sumerlaeota bacterium | reverse complement strand
CAAGAGACCGCAAAAAAGTGGTGAGGAGAGGGGTTACTGTCGAAGATGGGCTAGGATGAAGGAAGGGACGGCACGGCGGGAGCACCAAAGATGCCGGGCCGTGTGGGCGCATCGATGGAATCGCGCTGCGTGATTGGACTGGTAGTCTTCTCAATCACAGCTTCAGGAACTTCAGCACCTCGCGCATCATGGCGGGGAGGTCGGGCGGAGTGCGGGAGGTGATGATGTTCCCGTCCACCACGACCTCGGCATCCTCGAATTTTCCGCCCGCGTTCACACAGTCCGTCTTGATCGCGCCGACACAGGTGAATCGCCGGCCGCGCAACACGTCGGCTTCGCACATCATCCATGGACCGTGGCAGATGGACGCGACGAGCTTGCCGGCCTTGTTCAAGTCGGACACCAGCTTGACCATCGCCTTGTCGCGGCGCATCTTGTCCGGTGCGTAGCCACCCGGGATGATGACGCCGTCGAACTGCGCGGCCTTTGCGCTCTTCGAGGCGATGTCGCTCTTGAGCGGATAGCCATACTTGCTGGTGTAGGTGACGCCGGCTTCCGGGCCGACGACGACCACCTTCGCGCCCGCCTCTCGCAGGCGCAGGATGGGATACCACGCTTCCTGGTCCTCATAGATGTTCTCGACCAGGACGGCGATGGTGACGGGCTTCTTGGCCATGACGGCGTCTCCGATGTGTTATTGTAATGTTGATCTGCACAGCGCGACCATCATGCCTGCTGCGGCATGAGCTGGTCGCTGTCGAGGATGATAGTGACGGGGCCGTCGTTGATCAAGTGAACTTGCATCATGGCGCCGAATCGTCCGGTCTCGACGGGACCGGCGGTGAATCGTTCGCGCGCCGCGGCGACGAACTCGTCGAACAACACGCGCGCCTCGCCCGGCGGCATGGCGTCGGAGAATCCGGGTCGGCGTCCCTTGCGGCAATCGGCGTGCAGCGTGAATTGCGAGACGAGCAGCAGACCGCCACCGACTTCCTCCAGCGAGCGGTTCATGTTCCCGCCCTCGTCGGGAAAGATGCGCAATGCCACGGTCTTCTCCAACATGCGCGGAAACAATGCCGCCGTGTCCCCGCGCCCCAATCCCACCAACACCATCAACCCCGCCCCAATCCGCCCGGTGACGTCGCCATCAACCTCGACATGGGCGGAACGAACGCGTTGGATGACAAGTTTCATGGGGGGAGTCAGGGGTCAGGATCCGGGAGTCAGGGAACTGCGTCGGAGTCTTCGCGGAGGGCTCCAGGGACACAACAACGAGGCACGCTTCTCGTCAGAACTCGGAACTCGTTGGTGGGCAAGCCGAGCAGGAGCTCGGCGCTCCATAGGTAAGTGCTCCTTCTTTTCCAACGAGGAACCAGGAACGAGGAACTCACTGATCACGGATTGAAGAACGTCCCCGTGGTCAGGATGATATCCGCGCGGCCGCTGCGGTTGGTGGCGCTGGGGGTGGCGGCCTTGACTTCCACCACGTACCACCGGTTCTCGCCACGCACGGTGGCGCGGTCGCCTTCGCGAACCTGCACGGTTTCCAGGCGGCCGTTGACATCGAAGATGATCTCCGCCACGTCGTCGAACAGGTTCGTGGCGTCCATGTCCAGCACGCGCGCGAGCCGCACGCGCGCCCCCCAGAACTCGACGCTCTGATTGGTGATGAGACTGCGCTCGACGGTGGTTGGGGCGCGTGGGTTCTGGGCGTTTTGCTCGGGCGCGCGATTGGCAACACGCGTGTCGGCAGGGAACACCGAGCGATCGAATTCAAAGGCCGTGATGCGTGCGGCGCCGCCGTTGGCGCCATCAAAGCGCCAGGCGATGTTGCCGTAGCGCCATGCCTGGCCTTCGGTCAGCACCACATCATGCGTCGTGTCGGCGCGCTGCACCGTCAGCAGCACGCGGGAGCGCCAACCGCCGGGGAGCGTTTCCGCGCGCAGGCCATGGCCACGCCAATCAATGGTGCCGCGATAGGGGATCAGCAGCTCCTCGCGGTCGCTGGCATCCTCCCAAGCCTGGTTGAGCGGGACGATGCGAAGCTCGACGCGGCCCTCGCCGGGGTTTTCCCCGCCATAAACATTGCCTACGCGCAGGACCGACTGTCCGATGGGGAAGGTGGAGAACTCCCGCAGGGTGATGTCCTCCATGGTCTCGCCCGGTGTCCAGATGGTGAGCAGCACCGAATCGTCATCGGTGGCGACGAAGTCGTTTTCGCTTACGGCGTTGATGGCGGCAAAGCCGTCTTGGAAGAAGGCGATCTCTCCCGGTCGCGTCTCGACCAGGTCGCGGGCCGCCCGCGGAACATTGGGCCGCATCAGCTCGGGCAGGTGATACATCATGGCGACGGCCAAATCCTCGTCGGAATCGGCGCGGGCCTGGAACTGGATCATGTTTTCGCCGTTGATGACGCGCTCACCGATCGCCGCGGTGTAGCTGGTGGTCTCCCGGCCGCGGGCGATGCTGAACCGCACTTGCGGAGTGTCGCCTTCGCGGATGATGTCCGCCAGCGTCAGGGACAGGTCCCGATAGGTCACCGTCTGCCCCGGAGTCATGGTGGCCGCCACGCGGGGATAGTCGGGAAGGGCCGACCCGCCGGCGCCGGAGCCGCCGCGCAGCAGCCCGCAGCCAACGGCAAGGATCGAGAGGACGATGAGGAGAAGGACGCGAGGCATGTTTGGGGGCACCGGATTGGCGTGACTCTGGTGGGGAGTAGGGCAGGCCGCCGATGGAGGGAAAGAGTAAAGGCGATCCGGGCTCCGAAGCGGCCGGGCGGGGCATCTGTGGCCTTGATCCCCGGACGGGGTGGCTGGATGCTTGCTACACAGTTGGCCGCCATGGCCCCAATGACCATTCTCCTATGAAATCAATCCGTACTCTCTGGCCCTACTTCGTCCGCTACCGCTGGCGATTCTTCTGGGGCGTGCTCTTCGTCTTCTTCGCCAACTTCCTGGCGGTGCAGATCCCCGTTTATGTGGGCGAAGGAATCAACCAGATCACCGCGCGCGCCAATCTGGGGCGGGAATTGGCCTTCCTCGGCTTCTTCATCGTGACCATCGCGGCCCTCAGCGGCGCGTTCCGCTACCTGATGCGCCGCATCCTCATTGATACGTCCCGCGACATCGAATTCGATTTCCGCAACGACATCTATTCGCACCTGCAGCGCCTTGACCGCACCTTCTATGACCGGAATGCGACGGGTGACATCATGTCGCGCATGACCAACGACATCGATGCCATGCGCATGATGCTGGGCCCGGCGATCCTTTACAGCGCCAACACCATCTTCACGCTCCCGCTCGTCCTGATCAACATGATGCGGCTGGACTGGTGGGTGGCCCTGCTGGGGCTGGCGCCGCTGGCGCTGCTTCCCGCCGCCGTCAAGGTCTTCAGCGCCGCCATGCACCGCCGTTTCCGCGCGCAGCAGGACCAGATGGGCGAGCTCACAACCCTGGCCCAGGAGACATTCTCCGGCATGCGCGTCGTGAAGGCCTACGGCCAGGAAGACGCCAACCTCGCCCGCTTCGCCCGCGAGAACCAGGTCTACATCGACAAGAGCCTGCGTCTCGCCACCATGCAGGCGCTGTTCTTCCCCACGATCCGCCTCATCGGCGGCATCGGCCTGCTGGTCATCCTCTACACCGGCGCGGTGGAGATCATCGCCGGCCGCATGGAGTACGGCGCACTGGTGTCGCTGGTGCTTCTGTTCGGCATGTTGGTGTGGCCGCTGATCGCGGCCGGCTGGGTCATCAACATCTTCCAACGTGCCGCCGCCGCCATGGAGCGCATCAACGAGATCCTCACCGCGCAGCCCCGCGTGGCGGACAGCGCCACCGTCGTCGCCGCCGAACAGTTGCCCGATCGACTCGACATCGAAGTGCGCGATCTCACCTTCGCGTACGAAGGCGTCGCCGAACCGGTGTTGCGCAACATCTCCCTGAAGATTCCCGCCGGAAACACGCTCGGCATCATCGGCCGCATCGGATCCGGCAAGTCGACCCTCGTGCACCTGCTCCTGCGCATGTATCCCGTGGAGCGCGGTCGCATCTTCATCGGCGGCGTGGACATCAACGATTGGCCGCTGGAGGAACTGCGCCGCCGCATGGGCATTGTCTTCCAGGAGAACTTCCTCTTCAGCGAATCCATCGCGGACAACATCCGCTTTGGCGCGCTGAAGGAACTGTCGGAAGAAGAGATTCGCCAAGCCGCCCGCCTGGCCGACGTGGACAAGGACATCGCCGAGTTCCCGAAGGGCTATGACACCATGCTTGGCGAGCGCGGGATCAACTTGTCCGGCGGCCAGAAGCAACGCGTCTGCATGGCCCGCGCCTTCGTCCGCGATCCCGACGTGCTCATCCTGGATGACACCCTTTCGGCAGTAGACACGCACACCGAAGACGCGATCCTGGAATCCCTGCGCGGGATCATGGAAGGCCGCACGACGGTCCTGATCTCGCACCGCATCTCCACCGTTGCCCTGGCCGACGAGATCATCGTGCTGGAGGACGGCACCATCACCGCCCGCGGCCGCCACGAAGAACTACTCGCCCGCCCCGGCCTCTACGCCGACCTGTATCGCAAGCAGCTCCTCGAAGAAGAGGTCGAAGCGGCGGGATAGGAAATTCAAGATACAAAATGATCGCCTCTTCAATCGCGTCCACATAGTCCACCCGGTCCACCGCGTCCACCCTGCCCACCCTCCTCACCTAACCTGACCATGACCAAGAAGCGCCAGCACGACATATTGGAAGAGGAAGCTCACGAAAGCTTCCAGGACTGGTCGCAGATCAAGCGGCTGGCGAAGTATCTGGCGCCGCGCAAGAAGGCCATCGCCCTTGGGGTAGGACTATCGATCCTGTTGTCGCTGTTGATCCTGATCCCGTCGGTCCTGCTGAAGATGGTGATCGACGACTATGTGGTGCCCGGCCGCATGGGAGGACTGGTGGTGGTCCTTGGGATTCTGGCCGCGGTCATGGTGCTCACGCTCGCCATCGAGGCCTGCAACACATACCTCATCGCAAAGATCGGCCAGGAATCCATGCGCGACCTGCGCATGGACCTCATGGAGCACCTGCAGAAGCAATCCGCCTCCTTCTTTGACAAGAAGGCCGTCGGTTGGCTCGTCACGCGCATCACCAGCGACATCAACGTGCTCAACGAACTCTTCTCGCAAGGCGTCATCGGCATCTTCCAGCAGCTCTTCATGCTCTTCGGCGTCTTCGCCATCCTGTTCTGGTTCAACCCGGTGCTGGCGCTGTGGACGTTGGCGGTCGTGCCGTTGGTGTTGCTGCTGTCCTGGTGGTTCCGCGGGCGGATCCGCGTGGGGTACCGGCTGACGCGCCTGCGTCTGTCGCGCCTGAACACACATGTTCAGGAAAATGTCTCCGGCATGAAGGTCGTGCAGGCCAACACCCGCCAGGCGCGCCAGTTCGACCAGTTCGAGGAGCTGAACGACCTGCACCGCGACGCCCACAACCGCACGCTGTTCGCCTACGCCGTCTACTTCCCGGTGATTGAAATCATCTCCGCTCTGGGAATCGCGCTGATAATCTGGCAGGGCGGACACCAGTTCCTGGCCGGCCACGTCACCGTCGGCGAGCTGTTCCTCTTCGTCACGCTGCTGGAGCGCTTCTTCGCACCCGTGCGCGACCTTTCGGAGAAATACAACCTGCTGCAATCCGCCATGGCCGCTGGCGAGCGTGTCTTCAAGTTGATGGACTCCGTTCCTGATATTGCGGACCCGGCCGAGCCCACGGAGCTGACCGCCTTCAAGGGCTCCATCGAGTTCGAGGATGTGTGGTTTGCCTACAACGACGAGGACTGGATCCTCAAGGGTGTGTCATTCCGCATCGAACCCGGGCAGACCGTGGCCATTGTGGGCCCAACGGGGTCGGGCAAGACCACGCTCATGTCGCTGCTTTGCCGCTTCTACGACGTGCAACGCGGGCGGATCCTGGTGGACGGAGTGGACATTCGTCAAATGCGTCAGGCGGAACTGCGCCGCCGCATCGCCATCGTGCTGCAGGACGTCTTCCTCTTCCGCGGAACCGTGGCGGAGAACATCCGTCTGGGCAACACGGCGATCGACGACGCGACAATCCGTCGCGTCGCACAGGCCGTGCACGCGGACTCCTTCATCGATCGCTTGCCGGAGGGTTACGACGCCCGCGTCATGGAGCGCGGCGCGACGCTCAGCGTGGGGCAGCGCCAATTGCTGGCCTTTGCCCGCGCACTGGCCTTTGATCCCGAGATCCTCATTCTCGACGAAGCCACGTCCAACATCGACACCGAGACCGAGAAACTCATCCAGGACGCGCTGCTTCGGCTGACCGCCGGGCGCACGTCCGTGGTCATCGCCCACCGCCTGTCCACCATCCAGCGGGCGGACAATATCCTGGTCCTGCGGCATGGGGAGCTGATGGAGCAGGGCACCCACCGGGAGTTGCTGCAACGCGACGGGCTCTACCGGAGACTCTTTGAGTTGCAGTATCGCGAACAAGCAACGGCCTAAATGCGCAAATCCGCGCAATCGGGGCCGCCGCTCGGGCGAAGAAAAGCGGACCGGTCCAGTCGCCTTTGGAACTCCCGGCGGTTTTTTATAAATCCTTTGAGATCAGCGGCAAACCGCTTGGAGCGCGCCTTGGCCGGCTCTCCGGGATGGGGAATTTCGCGGGATTCGGGGGCCCTTGGACCGGACCGGCAAAGCCATTGGCACGGGATTCTCTATCATTTTGGGCGTAGGAAACGTTGGAGAGTGGAACCACCAAGGACCCGGGGCAACAACACCCCCGCCCGCGAAAGGCCACACCATCCAGCATCAAGGATCGGAAAGCGAAAGGAGGACCCAGTAGGAACTGCCACGACGAGACATTAGCTCAGGCATGGTGGGCGAACGGCCAAGATCAGGCGATTCTCCGGACCTCACTGTCCGGACTTTCCCTCCGATAAACACCTTCGCTCCTGAAAAAGGACAACTTCCTTCCGTCTTTTTTCCCTCCTAACAACATCCCACCAACATTCCCTGCTTGGTGCCCACCCTGCTGAATCGGCCCCCGAACCCCGGGGGCCGATTCCATTTGCAGTCATCACACCCCCATCCCCCCACATCTTCATCCTTCCTCCTTCCTCCTTCATCCTTCAGGTGACCTCGATTGACTGGCACCTGGGTGACCTCTTTTGACTGGCAC
>CAZVAQ010000109.1:0-4226 GCA_964625145.1 uncultured Candidatus Sumerlaeota bacterium | reverse complement strand
CCTTCAGCCTTCATCCTTTATCCTTTCCCTTCCACCTCTTCCTTGTGCTCGCCGATGGCAGTGGTGCATGCTTTCGGCTCCAAATGCGATGGAGGAGAAACGACACACATGAAGACCTTCCCGGTTCGCTGTGCTTCATTCGTCCTGATTGGCGTGTTGGCGTTGGCTGCCGCGCCCAGGACCATGGCCCTGATCGAAATCACCCCCGACCCGGTCGCCATCCATGCGCACGGTGACTTCAAGGGCTACATCGCCGAGGAGGGCTTTGTCCCCGGCCAGGACTTCAAGGTCGAGCGACGCGTCGTGCCGGGCGTCAGGCACCTGTTCGAATCCCGCAGCAAGGGCCCGATGACCTACAACAGCGTGGAGGTCGATCTCGGCCGCGATGACCTGATCATGGAGGCGGAGAAGGGGCGGGACGATCTCTACGGGCGCGAGACGCTCGACCGCATGGCCCGCCGGTTGGCCGATCCCATGGCGCGCCCCATCGTGCTCATCAACGCCGACTTCTGGGGCGACCGGTCGGTGCCGGTCGGCTTGTTTGTGGACGAAGGAACCATCTGGCGCGGGCCGTGGGGAGTGGGCGCTCCGGGGAAGCCGCGCGCGGTCTTCGCCTTTGACGAGCACGAAAACCTCTTCATCGGCATTCCCGACTGGACTGCCGAACTGACGAACGCGGACGGGAGCGAAAGCCTCCCCCTGCGCTCCATCAATCTGGTGCCGGGCGAGGATTTCGAAGCCATGGCCTTCACCTGGCCCGTGGGCGAGAACGCCCCCGCGCCGCGCGAAGGCTATCAGGCGGCGGTGCTGACACTCCCCGGCGGGGAGTGGCTCCCCAACGATCCAGCCCCTGCGCGCGTGCAGTCCATCGGCGAGGAGGGAGAGATCCCGCTGGATGAACGCCGCATCGTCATCCACTTGAAAGGTGATGCCCCCGCATGGATGGAGCCCGGGCGTGATGTGGTGCTCTCGGCAAAGCTGGCCCAACTGCCGGGCAAGATAATCGGCGTCACCGGTGGCGGCCCAATGCTGGTGCAGGACGGCGAAGTGGTCGCCGCAACTGCGCCCGAGCGCGAAGCCGTCGGCATGGACTTCGTCACCGCGCGCCATCCCCGCTCGGCCATCGGCCTCAAGGAGGACGGCAAGACGCTCGTCCTCGGCGTGGTGGACGGGCGACAGGCGGGTCTCTCGATCGGAATCAACCTTCCCGATCTGGGTGAATGGATGAAGGAGCAAGGTTGCGTGGTCGCCATGAACCTGGACGGCGGTGGCTCGTCGACGCTGGCCGTGCGGGACGAAATCGTGAACTTCCCCAGCGACGCCGGCGGCCCGCGTGCGGTCTCAAACGCGTTGGTGATCCGACGGACGGCTCCCGTGGGTGAGCCGCAGTTTCTCGCCATCAAGCCGAGCAAGTCGCTTGTTCCTCCCGGCGGACGGGTCGGCCTCGAAGCACGCCTGTTCGACGAAGCCCTCGAACCCATCGACCCCCTGACCGCCGTTGGGGTGCAGGTCGACTGGACCCAGGAAGAACCCCTGCCCGGCGGCGGTGTGGTGACGGAGGAAGGAATCGTCCTGCTGGGGCGCGAACTCCCCGGCACCACCCTCAACGTGCAGGCGCGCCTGATGAAGCGGGTCCTCGGCGAAAGCGAGGACGGCAGGCGACGCTACCAGCAGCAGGAACTGTCGCGCACCTGGTCGCGCGTGGAAGTCAGCGCCGTGGACCGCCTTGTTGCACGGCCTGACTCATTGCTGATGTCCGTCGACGAGTCCCTCCCCTTCGAGGTGACCGCCTATGCACCGGACGGACGCATCTTCCCCACCAGCATCGGAATGTTCGATGTGCAGGCGCCCCCCTACATCACATGGTCGGAATCGACGGGCCTGCTCACCGCCCACGCCCCTGGTTCCGGCGTGATCGAAATCACCTACGGCACTCGCGTCATTCGCGTGCCGGTTGCGGTGGATGAACACAGCGAGAAGACGCTCTACACATTCGACGCTCTGCCTCCGGGTGATGTT
Source organism: uncultured Candidatus Sumerlaeota bacterium (assembly GCA_964625145.1). Lineage (GTDB taxonomy): Bacteria > Sumerlaeota > Sumerlaeia > SLMS01 > JAHLLQ01 > CAYTRP01. The sequence continues at coordinate 2,207 of CAZVAQ010000109.1, read as the reverse complement.
TCCCAATGGATGTCACTGACGCGCGCCAACGCCGACGCATCCGGGTTGGTGCTCAACACCACGGACTTCAGGGAAGGATACGGCTCCTGGGATTGGAGCTACGGCATGGCGCCCGGTGGCGTGTCAAAGATCGCGCTGCCGCTGAATCTGCCCATCCAGGGCAACCCGCTCGGCTTTGGCGTGTGGATTCGCGGCGACGGCAATGGCCAATGGCTGCGTGCCTCCATCACCGATGCGACCGGCCGCAACATCACGCTGGACTTCAACGAGGAACAGACGGGGATCGACTTTCGCGGCGAGTGGCGGTTCCTGAAAGCATCGATCCATCGAGCCGCCCCAACCGGCAATCCCCCGCGCGCGCCCTACCGCTTCAACGAAATCTACATCGTCCAACCCAACGAAAGCCGCAAACAAGACGGCAAGATCGGCATCGACGGTTTGACGGGGCTGTATCTGCCGGAGCCATGATCCCGGCGTGGCATTGGAGCCCGACCACCACTTGTGACGTGGAACACAAACGCCCTCGTCCGCGAGTCCGGGAACAGATTCCCGGTCGAGGCGGGCAAGGGCGGGGCGATGAGAGTTGGAGGCAACAACCGCCAGATCCTCACCCTCGCACCGCAATGAGAATCGATTCCGCCACCCAAAGGCGTCCCCAGTCCTTGCCGGAGATCTCCTTCAGGATTCCCATTTCCTCCAACACCTTGATGTCCCGCGTGGCGGTGGGCATGCTGACACCGAGGCTCTTCGCAGCGCGGGCGACGTCCATGTGGGGGTTGATGAAGAGTTCTTCAACCAAGGCCGGGAGGCGGTGCTTCACTGCGCCCCGAAGCGGTGACGACTCAGACCTTCGATTCCGCTTCGGGGCAAAAGGAGAACCCGAAAAACAGAAATCTTCCTAGACCACCTCCAAGAAACCCCCGCCACTCCTGAAAAGGAGCCCCAAAAAGTGGCGCCACTGGCGCCACTCACGCCACCGCAGGATCGAGGCGTGCGCGAGGTGCTCGCTCTGGAGGACGTGATCGGAGAAATCTTCAACGAGGCCTCGGCGAGCAACGCGAGCTGAAGATTGCGTTTGACGACGTGACCCGCTGTCAGCACTGGGTTACATAATAGTGACCACCCCTTGGATCTCGCCATCATTATCGGGACGGTCAGGTGCCGCCCATTGGATGCGGGACACTTTTGCGTCGGAGGCGCTCTCATGCTTCCCTCTCTACGGCTCCCGACCTTGCTGGGCGCTAGCTGTTGGTTGCTCGTCACGGCCGTCCCCGCATCGGCCCAGTTCAACACGCCAACGATCAACGGCATACCCAACAATCCGGCAGGTGAGTACGGAAGCAATGTGCCGGGGGAGAATCATGGAACAACGGATAGTGGCCCAGGGTGGTACATGACATGGGACGAAGACCAACTCTATGTTGGCATAACCTCTGCCAATCTTGGTGAGGGGGCCATGCTCTGCATCGATGCCAACCCCATCAAGCCCGTCAATGGGGGCACCGTCGCCGATGGTAGTTTGACCACGCCCATTTATGACGGCGTGAGTTATTCACCACTTCCGTTTCGCGCGGACTTCTTTGCATACTTCAAGTCCGGTTATCATGACTTCAGGCGCACGGATGGCAGCGGCGGGTGGACCGGCCCGACGGCGAATACACTGACGTACGCCGAGAACGGGGCGCAGGGCCATCGCGAGATCGCGATACCTTGGGACAACGTCACGGATGGCCAGGGACGGCCTGCGTCGTTTAATTGGTTTGGATTCCTCACCAGCGGAGACGGCTTCGTCTACGCTTCCGTTCCGATGGTCCGTTTCAATGGCCAGCGATTCACCGGGGAGCGCGATCCATGGTACTTCACAGTGGACGATACGCGCGATGGATCCAGCACGCATCCATTTGCACAGACGAGCTTTACATTCGTCGATGTTGGCGATGCTTACTTCACTCTGCCCAACCTTCACTATGGAGGATTCGCAGACTTGACATTCGGCCGAGCCAACAATTTCCTGGAGAGAGAACCAATAGCGGTAACTACGAGACTCCGTGACCTGATTGTTGTTGCGGGAGATTTCAGGCTGGGAACTTCTGAATTCTCTCTTGAAGTCACCCGCGACGTGCATCTCGTCGGTGGCAAGCTTACGCTGGGCACGCAGGCTGGCGGGGACTTGCGCGTTGGAAGGGACTTTCGCATCAGCCCGGGCG
>CAZVAQ010000108.1:0-11679 GCA_964625145.1 uncultured Candidatus Sumerlaeota bacterium | reverse complement strand
TAGAAGGTCGACAAGGTAAAGCCCGCCACCGGTTTGCTGGCTGATCGTGCCGATGACCACGGCCAGCAACAGGATCACCGAACCCAGCACGACGCCCTTCATGCCGTCGATCAACCCATCCATCAAGTTTAGCAGCGTCATCCCACGTACCAGAGCCAAGGCCATGGCCACGATGACCGCCGCGCCAAACGCCCAGCGCACCTGCGGTGAACCCGTTCCATAGTACGTGCCGATGACGATGCCGATCAGCGTGATGAGCGGCAGCAGGAAGTCGATGGGATGCGGCTTGTAGCCTTCGGGGACGGTGCTGACTTCCAGTTCCTTGGCGCTGAGCGGCGTCGAGCCCGGCGCGTCGAGCTGCCCTGTTTCCCGCGCGCGCTTGATCGCCGTCCGCATTCTCCGGCCAAGGATCGGCGCCTTGTCGATGCACATCAGGAACGTGCCCAGCACCGCGAAGATGCAGTAGAAGCTGTACGGGATGCTCTTGAAGAAGAAGGAGATCCGGTCGGCCTCCGTGGCAAGGTACGCCACGCCCGGCAGGAGCGTGAATTGCGCCACGTAGGCCGGCCACGCGTTGAAGGGAATGATCCCCGCAACGGGTGAAGCGGTGGAATCCACGATGTAGGATAGCTCCTCGTGGCTGACCTTGTTCTCGTCGGAGAGCGACTTCACCGTCGTCCCGACAAGTGCGGCGCTCATGGTGCCGCCCTGATGAAACACCAGCCCCAGGATCCAGGCGACCGTCTTGGCCGAGCGCGGACCGCGCACGAAATGCCGCGCCATCATGCGGGCAAAGGCCTGCGCCGCGCCGGTCTTGGCCCAAATCCCGAGCAATCCACCGAGCAACCACAAGTACAGGATCAGGATCCCGACCGCATTCGTGTTGGCGAGCGACTTCACCAACACATCCTCGGTCAGGTTGTAGCGCGTCAGGATGAACGCACCGATGACGATGCCTCCGAAGAGCGACGTGAGCGGCTCGCGCGTGATCCAGCACAACACAACCGCCACCAGCGCCGGCAGCAATGACCAATACCGCCAATGCCTCTTCGCGTTGAGGCTGTAATAGACCGGCGGGTCACCCGCCTCCACCGCGATCTGCGAAGTCATCGGTGGAGCGCCGCCTTCGCGATTCAGCAAGGCAAAGGCTTCGGCGTTGAGCGGCGAATCCTCGATCGGGACGACATCCGTGATGGGCACATTGTTGCCCTGACTTACGTAATAGAGGCTGCCATCCTCGCCCTGATGGACCTCGAGCACCACCCGCTCCAGCACCCACACCGGCGACACATTGTTGCCGGCCCAATAAGCCAGCGCCAAGGCGATGAAGAAAACCCAAGTGGCCGGCGTGAGCAGAATGCGCATGACGCCGCCGCTGGGCCCGCGGCCCCCGGGATAATAATCGCGCGCGCGCCCACTGACGCCGGCGGCGTCGTCGTGGGGAATGCCTTCCTGATGGGACGAACCGGGAGAATTGGGCATGATCTGCAATGAAGGGCGCCAGCCTGCGAGCACAGCCCCCTACTACCCCCTCGCGTGGATTCAAGACGCCCATCCCGCAAGAGGTGACAGCCCGGCGCAACCGCGGAATAGGGGGGAATTCCGCCCAACCGCAACCAACCGAAAGTGCGCCGTTGCCGATATCCCTGCCGCTCGCCCCGTCGTAGCTCCGCGAAGCCGGGTCCCTCAACTCACTGCTGTCTCTGCCGTTCCTGCTGGCCCTTGCTCTTACTCCCCGCCCTCCAACACCGCCTCCCACCCCGGCTCGGCATCGCCTTTCCGTGCAGCCCACTTCAGCGCATTCTGGAACAGCGGCTCCAATCCCGGTGTCAGCTCCGGATGCGGGCCAAACAGCACCACGCGCCCCTCACCGTATGGTGCGGCGATGATCGCGTCGTGCCCGGCCATGGATTCGCGCCCCTGTGGTTCGGCCACCACATCGGTGACAAACTTTGCCAGCGGCACATACGGCGGCAGATCCAGGCCCTTCTTCCCCGGCTCGAACACCGGCGCGTTCTCGAACTTGATCGTGATGGGATCGCTGTCCGGTTGATCCGCGCGGCGGATTTGCACTGTCCCCTCGCCGCGCGCCCAATTGTCCAAATCCCACAGTTGCGCGTTGATCAACTCCAGGCGGTTCGTCCCCTCGTTGTATCCCTCTGCCAACAGATATCCACCCGCGCACACGCCGATCACGCCGCCGCCCCTTGCGGCGAATTCGCGCACGATGGGGCTGGCGCTCTCGCCCAACGACCGCGCCAGTCCGTTCCCCGTGCCACCGGGAAAGACGATCACGTCCTGCTCCTCAAGAGCACCGCCGACGATGTCCGCGGCCTTCACACGTGTGACAGTCATGCCAGCCGATTCCGCCGCCTCCGCAGCCTTCGAGATGTACGGCTCCATCGCGCCTTCATCGGCGTAGACGGCAACGCGGATCGGCTTGGCGGAGCATGCAAGGGCGCTCATGGTCACAAGCAGGACAGCAGACAGAATGAAGTGGCGCATGGTGGCAAGTATCCTCCAGAGAGATCGGCCTGCATAGTCTTCACACTCCCACAACAACCGTCTTGATGTAGCCCGTCTCCGGCGTGTGCAGATGCACCGGATGATCCGGCGGCTGTGGCGGCGTGTCGAGGACGATGGGGTCCGCCCCGGCATCCCGCGCGCCGCGCGCCACCGCCTCCGAAAATCCGCCGCCGACACGGCATGCGAGCAACACGACGAAATCAGCACACCTCCCGGCGCCAACAACTTCAAGCCCTGCCGGTTCAGGTCGCGATACGCCCGCAACGCATTCTCGCGATCCTTTGCCGAGCGCGCCAGCGGGGGAGGGTCCAGCACAATCGCATCGAACTTTGCGTTCTGCGCCGCCAGCGCGCGCAGATGCTCGAACGCATCCGCACGCACCAACTCCATGGGGCACTGTTGCGCCGCGGGATTCAGCGCTCGCGCAGCCGCCAACATGTCGAGCGCCAGTTGCGACGAATCCACCGCCATTACCGACACCGCACCTGCATCCGCCGCGACCAGGCTCCACGCGCCCACATAGCAAAAGGCATCCAACACCCGCGCCCCCGCAAACCAACGCCGCGCGCGCCGGCGGTTCTCCACCTGGTCCAGGTAATAGCCCGTCTTCTGTCCGCCAACCAAATCCGCCAGCGCGACGATCCCGTTCTCCTCAATGCGCACGGGGACATCCGGCGTGCCAAAGATCACTTCGCTGCGCGGCTGCAAGTTCTCCAACGTCCGCACCGGCGAATCACTCTTCTCGATCAACACGCGAGGCGCCACCACCGCACGGATCGCTTCGATGATCGCCTCGCGACGCAGCTCCATCGCCGCCGTCGTGATCTGCAACACCGCATGATCGCCAAACACATCCACCGTCAACCCCGGCAACCCATCCGCGTCGCTGTGCGCCAACCGATACGAATGCGGCAACGGATCGGCCAGATACCGCCGCCGCCGCGCCATGGCCGCTGCCAGCGCGCGCTTCAGATACTCCCCATCGCACACCTCACCCGCGCGCCGCAAATAGATCCGCGCCCGGATCAGCGACGAAGGACTCAGCAACGCCATCCCCATCACCCGCCCGCGATGATCCACCACGCAAACCTCCGTCCCCGGTGCCGGCTTGGATGGATCGATGCGCGCCACCTCATTGGAAAACACCCAAAAATGCCCGCGCTGCACACGCCGCGCAACGCCTTCGATGAGGTGAAGGGTGGGGATACTCATGGATTGTCCATTGGTACGCAATGCTTGCGAAGCACTTCTGCGATGCCTGGCTTGTCGATGAGGGATTGAGCGGCATTGAAGACGAGCCGCTCAAACTCTTCTTCTGGTATTTCCAGTCTATATCCATTTAGTCCGAGAAAGACTTGTGCTGCGACGCCTGCAACGCGCTTGTTCCCATCGATGAAGGGGTGATTCTTGACGATGTGAAAAAGATAAGCCGCCGCCATCTCATAGAGATCGATATGGACATAGCCTCCTCCGAATGATGCCGTCGGCTGAGACAAAGCGGACTCAAGCAGCCCGTTTGATCGTATACCGTGACTGCCGCCGTATCGCTCTATCTGGTTCTCATGAATTCGGAAGATCTCCTCAAGGTCCAAGAACAGAATATCGTCCACGGAACTCAGCTCGCCAGATTCTTGAGGGCCCGGCCATACCGGGCGTTGATGTCCTCAAGCAAGGATTCCACCTTCTTGGCACGCTCCGCGTCTTTGGCTGGCGCCAATGTCAACTTCCGCCCGTCCGTCGTGATCTCCAGCGGCGTGTTTGCGTCGATCTTCAGCAGGTCCAGAATTGGCCGATCAATCACCAGCGCGAGGCTGTTTCCGTGCTTTGTAAGTGTCTTGATCATGTTCGGAGGCTCCTTGGGTGGTCACAACATCGTAAGTACAGTGTGGTTACGCCCGTGGGACCTGTCAAGGCCTTCGTGCCTCAGGGCCGGGCCGGTCCCTCCTTCTCCATTCCAACTTTCTCCGCCACTTCCTCCTCCCACCACCGCTTGTTGATCTCCTCCTTCGCTGCCTCACCCTCCTTGATGAGGCTTTCCGGGCCAGGGGGTTGCTCGGGGTATTGCGACCAGTAATGGTTCCGCGCCTTCATGTCGCGAATCTCGAAAGCCCCTGCCTCCTCCTTCTCCTTCACAAAGTTGTCATAGATGCGCGGCCAAATCACCTCAATCAACCGCGCCTCCCACCCGGTCGGAATCTCCTCCCCCAACACCACCGCAATCACGCGCGATTCCTCCGCAGAATCCACAGCCTCCTCCGCATTAGTCACCGCAAACGACGCCACCATAACCAACATCATCGCCGCTACATTCCGCCAGCTTCCCATGTACATGTCACTTCTCCAAATTCCTCCTTCATCCTTCCGCCTTCATCCTTCAAACAAATCCTCCCCCTCCTGCACCACCACCGATCTAAAATCCCCCGTCGCCAACTGCGTTCTCACATGGCGGCCCGGTTTCAGCTTCGTCGCATCCATCACCAACCGGCCATTCTTCACATCGCGCACGATGGCGTAGCCCTTCTTCAGGATCAACCCCGGATCATGACCGGCCAACGCACCGCGCGCGGAAAGGATCCGCGAGCGCGTGTCGCGTATCATCCTCTCCAGCGCCAACTCCATCCGGCGCGTGTTGTCGTCGGTGCGCTGCATCGCCTCCTTCAGCAACCGCTCCGGCTCGCGCAAGCCCCACGACGTCGTGCAGGCCCGCAGCCGGTGCCGCGCGTCGCGCATTCGGTCGCCCACGTCGCGCTCCAATCGCCGCGACAAGTTCGTCACCCGGTCCAGCAGCCCCGCATACTGCGCGCTCACAATCTCCGCCGCGGCGCTGGGTGTTGGCGCGCGCAGATCCGCAACGAAGTCACTGATCGAGAAATCCGTCTCATGCCCCACAGCGCTGATGACCGGCACGGGACAGGTGAAGATCGTGCGCGCCAACGCCTCGTTGTTGAACTCCCACAAATCCTCCAGCGACCCGCCCCCGCGCCCCACGATGATCACGTCGCAATGACCTGCCAGGCCCCGAACGCCCCGCGCCACCTCCGCCGCCGCCCCTTCCCCCTGCACGCGCGCCGGCCACAGCAGGATCTCCACCCCCGGCGCCCGCCGTCCCAGCACCGAAATCATGTCCCGGATCGCCGCCCCCGTCGGGCTGGTCACGATCCCCACCCGCGTGGGCAGGGGAGGAAGCGCCCGCTTGCGCTCCGCATCGAACAGCCCCTCGGCCTCCAGCCGCGCCTTCAGCTCCTGAAACTTCTGCCACAGCAGCCCCTCGCCGACCGGCCGCATCGAATCCACGATGAGCTGATACTGCCCCCGCCGGTCGTATACCGAGATGCGCCCGCGGGCCTCCACCCGGTCGCCGTCCTTGAAAACCGCCTTTTGCGCGTTGAAGGCCCCCTTGAACATCACTGCCGACAGCACCGCCCCCTCGTCCTTCAGCGCGAAGTAGCAATGCCCCGAGGCCGCGTGGCGGGTCCAATTGCTGATCTCCCCCTCGACCCACACGCGGGCGAATCGCTCCTCGAGCAGCAGGCGCACCTGTGCTGTCACCTGGCTGATCGACAGGGGTCGCTCAGATGGGGGGCGGGCCGCAGCCCTGCCCAGCATGTCGCTTGCCATGGTGTCTCCCTGCCGCCAATCTATGCCCGAGGGCCACGGAGGTCTTGAACCCGTGGGGGGGCGTTTGCCAAGACGAACCCGCCGGGATCGCTCCCGGCCACGATAAAGCCTCCCAACCCGGTGGACCGACAGCCCATGGGCACCCTGAGACAACTCTGGCTCATCGCGTGGACCATCTTCATCGAATCCGTACGGCGTAAGGAGATCTACGTCGTCGTCCTCGTCGCGCTCCTGCTCATCCTCAGCCTTCGCTTCGTGCGGTGGTTCGACATGGAGGGCCTCGGCAAGTTCTATCGCGAGCTCGCCCTCATGATTATGAACTATGCCACGGGCCTGACCGTGATCCTGCTCGCCGCGCGGCAGTTCCCCCGCGAATTCAAGAACCGCACCCTCTACCCCCTTCTCGCCAAGCCCGTATCCCGCATCACCTTCATCCTCGGCAAATTCACCGGCGTCATGCTGGGCGCCGCCTTCTGCTATGCCCTCTTCATGGTCATCTTCGTGGTGGCCAACGTCACCTTGAAGACAGAGTTCAGCCCCATCATGCTGGTGCAGGCCATCTACCTGCAGCTTTGGGGGTTGGCGGTTGTCGCCTCCCTGGCCTTCCTCCTCTCCATCATGCTCAATGCCGACGCGGCCATCACACTCTCGGTCGTTCTCTACTTCGGTTCACAGATGATGATGAACGCCGTCACGCTGCTAAGTGATTACCTTGATCCGATCCGGCTGAAGATCGCCGTTGCGTTGCTGTATATCGTCCCGCAACTGACATTGTTCGATGCCAGCGGCCGCGTCGTCCACGGACGCGAGGGACGCTTCGACACCATGGAAACCGGCGCCTTGATCATGATGAGCGGCTACGGCCTCTTCTACGTCGTCCTCTTCCTGGGACTGACGTATGTGCTGTTCCGCAGGAAAACCCTTTGAGAAGAGTGAAGGTTCGTGCCATGAAACAACCGCTACTGGTGGCAGAGGGCGTCTTGCTGCAGTTCATGCGGCGGAATGAATTCTATGTCGTCCTCATCCTGCTCGGCATCTACCTGGCCGGGCTCATGATCCTGCGCCTGACCGGTGGGATCGACAGCGTCGAAATGCAGCGCTTCGTCCTGGCCCTCGGCCTCTCTCTCAGCGCCTCTTTCGCCGCGATCCTTGTCGCCGCGTTTGCCTCGCGCCAACTGCCGGAGGAGTTCGAGAACCGCACCCTGCACCCTCTTCTTGCCAAGCCCATCTCGCGCAGCCAGGTCCTACTGGGCAAGTTCCTCGGCGTTCTCGCCATTGGCATCGGCAGCCTCCTGATCTTCACACTCGTTTGCTGGGTGCCGGTTCCCCGCCTTGAAGACCAAGACTCCCTCCTGCTCCTGCAGGCACTCTTCCTCCGCTCGATCAGCCTCGCCATGCTCGCCGCCATGGTCATGGCCCTATCGGTACGCATGCCGGCGGTCCTGGCGGGCGGGATTGGATTGTTCTGGTGGTTCCTGGGCGCCACGCTCCTGGGGTTCCTCGCGAACCAGATCGGCCGCACCAATGGCGCCCGGGCATCGGCCATCATCGAGAGAGTCTACGATGTCCTCGGCGACTTCATGGCCTTCGACATGTTGGATGCCTACGCCCGGGGCATGGATCCGCTGCCGATGGGGCATCTACTGGCCATCGCCACTTACGGTCTTGTGTTCCTTGTGCTGTTCTATGCCGCCGCCCAACTCCTGTTCCAGCGCAAGACGCTCTGACATGGCCCTGCAAGGTTCCCGACCATGAAGACCAAAGCACTCGTCATCATCATCGTCCTCTGCCTCGTCTTCCTGCAAGTCTTCGGCGGCCGCGTCCGCTCGATCGCCCACGAGCATCGTCGCGAGTCCGGCGCCACCCTCACCGACTACGAGCTGCGCCTCCGCAACCAGAACACCTTCGCCCGCATCCTCGGCGAATTCCGCACCGGCGTCGCCGACATGATGTTCATGAAGACGGAAGTCTACGTGCACGGTGGCATGGCATGGGTGCCCCACCTGGATTCGGCCACGATGATGCGCGAAGGCGAGACCGTCGAGCAGGAGCCCGACGAGGGTTACAACTCCCTCATCCCGCCAAAGGAACACGACTTCCGCGGCATCATCGGCGACATGGAGCGCGCCGTGAAGCCCTTCGACCTTACGCACGTCACCGAACCCAAGGACGAGCTGCTCCCGTGGTACCGCCTCATGACCACCATGGATCCGCACTACGTCCGCGGCTACCGCTTGGGGACGTTGTGGCTCATTGACTCCAAGGACCCCAAGCGATGGAGCGAGGCGCTTGATTTCATCAACGAAGGGATCGCGCTCAACCAGGGTCACCCGGAGGAGTTCCGCCTGCACCTGACGCGGGCAGTCTACTTCATCAAACTCGACCAGGCCCGCGAGAAGCTGGGCAGCACCCAGACCAGCGATGAGCTCCTCACCCAGGCGCTGTCATCCGCCCGCCTCGCCTACGAGACCGGCTTGCGCGAACGCCCCCCCAGCGGCAAGGTCGGCGAATTCGGCAGGCACATCCTTTGGACACTCGACCATGAGGAAGACTTCCTCTTCGGCGTCCGCTACGTCCCCACGCTGCTGCGCGATCTGGGGCGCGCTTACGAGGCCTTGGAAGCCGTGAAGGAAATGCGGCGTATCGCCCCCAACGACGGCCCCCTCCGCCGCCGTGAAGCAGAGCTCATGGCCGACATGGGAATGTAAGCGCCCCCTCCATCCGAAGGGGGCAACTTGCCGAAGTCATGGTGTCTTGCATCTGTGCTTCTGCAAGATGTCATCGTCACGCCGGTTCACTCATCAATCGCCAATGGCCTCGTCCACTTCGTCCACCGTGTCCACCCTGTCCACTGCCTACCCCGCCAACACCCCATCCAACCGCCGCAACGCTTCGTCCAATATCTCCGGCTCCGCATAGAAATGCGGCGAGAACCGCAGGAACCCCCGACGCGCGCCGCACATGACCTTCTCCTTCACCAGCCGCGGACCCAACACCTTCGGATCCACGCCAGCCTTGCGCACGGTCAGGATGCCGCAGCTCTTCTCCACCTCTCTTGGCGAGATGACCTCAAACCCCCGAGCCTCCAGCCCCTCGCGCAGATACGCGCGATTGCGCTGCACACGCTGCCAGACCGTCTCGAGCCCGACCTCCAACAGCAACTCGATCGACGCGCCGACTCCGAAGATGCCCACGATGGACTGCGAGCCCTCCTCGAACCGCCGCGCGGTCGTGTCGGGAATCAGGTTCCGGGCCTCATAGTCCGAGTACCCTTTGCGCCCCAGCCACCCCGTCATCAGCGGCTTCATTGTCGGCAGGACGGACTGGCGAACATAGAGCAGCCCCGTTCCCTCCGGGCCGATCAGCCACTTGTGCGCGTCCGCCGACAGGAAATCCGCGCGCACCTCCTCCACATCCAGCGGCATCGCCCCCAGCACCTGAATCGCATCCACACAGAACAACGCGCCGGCGTCCTTGACCATCTTCCCGATCTTCACCAGGTCATGGCGAAACCCCGTCGCATAATCCGCCGCCGACGCGGAAACCATTCGCACGGGATGTTCGCGCAGGATCTTCGCCAGATCCTCCGGGTCATAGCCATATTCGCGCTCGGGCCATTCGATCAGTCGGACACCATGCTCCTCCTCCAACACTTTCCACGTGTACCAATTGGCGGGAAAGCTGGACTGCTCGACCACGATGCAATCCCCCTTCTTCCAAGGGACGCACAACGCGATGATGATCAGCCCATGGGTCGTGCTCTTCGTGAAGGCAACCTCGTCGGCCGAGGATCCCAGGAATCGCGCCGCGGTGGCGCGGATACGCTCGACGGCCGGATACCACTCCGGATCGAAGGACGCCAGACCCTCCGAACCGATCTGCGCGTAGCGCCGGATCGCGTCGGCGGTGCGGCGAGGCAACGGCGCAACACCAGCGTGATTCAAGTGCACGATGCCATGTGCGATTTGGGGGAATTCATTCGCGTACTGGCCGCCGGTCATGGGGTGCAATCCTGGGTGGGAAGTGAAGTGCTTGATTGCCGCCGGCCGGTTTCGCAACTCAAGGCGGATCAAGCACAGGAAATATGCAGACAACGACGCAGGACCCCCGCGGCGCAAGGACGAGAATCCCCCGCGCCACCCTGTCATTCGCATCGGTCCAAATTGCGGCCCGCCGATTGCCCAGTTGGCGAACCCGGCCAGCACAATCCGCCGGAATATACCAATTCACCAACTCGGGAGACCCCACGGGGAACAGGGCCATGGAATACCAACAGTTCGCACTCTACTGTCAGATGAACTACAACGCTCAAAGACGTCAACACGCGTTAATTCATGGTGATGACGAGGCCATCAAGCGCGGCCTGCAGGAGGTGGCCCTGCGCCGCCGCCAGACAGCCCGGCTCGCAAGGGCTGCTGCGCTGGACCGCGTTCTTGGAAGTCTTCGTTCCGCGCTCCGGACGTTGCGGCGCCAACCCCGCATCGTCGCCTGACCCGGACAAAGTATCATGGGCATCGTGCTCATGACGTTCTTTCTGATCTGCTGGACCTCAGGGCAGAGCTTGAGGCTGGCAGATCAGATGCATCCCACCCCTCGCCACCTTACCCTACAATCCCAAATCAAGATACAATTAAAACGGGGCCCTTTGCAGGGCCCCGTTGTTGTTTCTTTCCCGGTTCAGCGAGCTTGGTTGGGCTAGTTCGCTGCCCACATGAACTCGTCCTGAACGTACTCGTCGTCGAAGTACTGGTCGTCGTCGGGCCGGATGATCGGGCTGACGGGGCGGCGCGGGCGTTCCTCGATGCGGTCGCCGTCGTCATCGTCGTCACCATCATCATCGGTCAATTCATCGTAGACCAGATAACCACCGCCCGCGGCAGCAGCAGCCAGCAGCGCGGCGCCGCCCCAGAACCACCAGCCACGACGGCGATCTTCTTCGTCCTCTTCGTCTGGGGGCAGTTCCGCCGCGTCGGCGGTGTCCTGCGCCAAGCGGAAGAGCGAGGGCTGGCCTTGATTCGGGTCGATGGTGGACCATCCACCCTCGGCATTACGGCCGAAGATCATCAGGTCGCCATCGCCAACCGTGGCCAGGCGCTCGTCGCCGTTCTTCTGCGCGACGGCGAAAGCTTCGCGGATGCTCTGCACCTGGACGCGTCCATCCTTGGTCGCGCTGACCAGAACCACATGGTCACGGCCGCCGGCGGGGTTCTCGATCGTGGTGACTACCAAGTCCTCGTGGCGGACGGCGCGGGCCGTTCCCTCGGGGAGATGGAAGATCGCCGCGCCTTCCAGGATGCGGAAGGCATCATCGCCGAGGAACTCAATGGCGCTTTGCTCGTTGATCAGGATCGAGCCCTGATCCGTCGTGTTCACCGTCACCTTGGAGAGGCCCGAGCGAACCACGTCACCCACTTGCACCTCGTTCAGCACGTTTGCGCGCTGCGTCAGGGCGGTGGTGTCGCGGGTAATGTCAAAAGTCTCGCGGGACTGTGCCAAGCCGGCCCTGTCCGCCGCTCCGGCGGTCGCGCACAACAC
>CAZVAQ010000107.1:0-11708 GCA_964625145.1 uncultured Candidatus Sumerlaeota bacterium | reverse complement strand
CGGAATCGCGGGCGAGGACTTGATGCAAGGCGTCAAGATTCCCGAAGAGTCCAACAGACATCGATAGTAGTAGGGCCCATGGCATTGCACGCCAAACCGGTTGGGAGGGGCGGTGAAGCGCATTCACACCCAAGGCAAACGCTGTGGACAGGGTCAGGCCAAAGATGGTTGCCAACCCGAGATTGAACGCATGTCCCGGAAGCGCGCCGCTTCCCTTTGCCAGCATGGCGACGGCGATGTGACCGCCGTTGTAATAGTTGACCGGCTCCCCCAGAAACCACGCATCGCCGACCGGGAACCATGTCGTGCGCATTGCCGATGTCAGGTGCATCAGATTGCCGGCTTTCTCCGCGCCGTAAAGGTTGGCGCCAAAATACGCGCCGGGCAACTGTGCGCGGAAGATCAGGAAAGCGCCAAAGCCAACGACGAACAGGACAATCGCCCCGATTGCCGAGGGCGCCACTCGCCGCAGTTGCTTCTTGAGGGAGTCCCAATCGCCCCACCACATGAGCATGGCGACAGCCAGCATCAGGAATACTATGCAAAGGATGCCGCCAAAGCTGAACGGCAGCGGAAGTAGGGCCACAATCACCAGCGCTGCCGAGAGGACCAACCGGTCGCGATGAATTCCAACGGGCAGTTTGCGCGCGCGGTTGCGATTGGCCGTGGTCCATTGAAGCCACGCAATTCCGAGCATGCCGGTGGCAGCGGCGGACAGGAACAACCGTGCCCGCAGACCATTGCCTGTCGTCCAATCCTGTCCCATCCACCACGAGGCCACGGTTGCGAGCAGAATACCCGCAAGCGGTGCCAGGCTCGCGCCACGGTCCGGCAAACCGCGCAGCACCTTCAGGAGTAGTGGCACGCTGGCGACGGCCAAGAGGACGCACAGCACCAGCCACCGCATGGCGATGGTAATGTCTGCCATCATGCCGGTGGAGTTGGGATCGGGCATTGCGAGGGGCCTCGCCCTGAATTGCCAAGCATCATCCAAAGGCATCCTGCATGAGGACCGGTGGGGAGTGGCAAGGCTGTATGGTATCGATCTTCCCCTCGACCCGAAGGGGTTTGTCCGGCCAATGGTTTGGAAATCGACATCCCGGGGGGCTTCCCATGAACCGCACGCTGGCCGTCATCCTGGCAATCGTCCTGATTGCCATCGGAGGCATTGGTGTCTGGCTGGTGACCCGGGGGGAATCGGAGGAGGACCGCGTCCTGCATTCCTTCGGGGCGCTGAAGAGCGCAGTGGAAACACGCGATCCACAGCTTCTCGGCCGGTACCTCCACGAACAATACATGGGGTGGGGGGGAGACAGGATCAGCGCCATCGCGCTTTTTGAGCGGGCGATCGACAGTTATTCGGACGCCAAGATCGAGGTTCGCGAGCAGAAGATCACGGTGAATGAGCAGGGGACCGAAGCCACCCTGCAGTTCGAGTGGACCTATCGCGCCACGCTAAGCAGCGAGGTCCGCACCGTCACCCGCGAGCAGATGGACCGGCTGCCGTCCAACATGATGCCATGGGAACCCGCCCGCGCGGTCTTTCGCAAGACCGACGCAGGGCAATGGCACCTGCTGGGCATCGACACCCGGATACCTCAGTACCGATGAGGTCGCCTATGCTTTGCGCCTCATCAGGCACAGGAAGAATCCGTCGGTCTGCTCCCGATGGGGGAGGAGCGTGACAAAGCCTTCCCGCGTGGGTTTGATCCCCAACTCCTTGTCCAATGCGGGTGGTTCGATGGTAAACTCCGGGTGCGCCTTTACGAACTTGCGGATCTGGGCCGAGTTCTCGTCGGCCAGCACGCTGCAGGTGATGTAGGCCAGCAAACCGCCCGGCCTCACGGCGCCGCGCCATTCCTCCAGCAATTGCTCCTGCACCTTCATCTTGTCGCGCAATCCCTCGCGCATGGTTCGCCACTTCAGGTCCGGACTGCGGCGCCATGTGCCGGTGCCGGTGCATGGAACGTCCAGCACAACCATGTCGGCTGACTTGTCGGGGATGTCGCTGCGCTTGCCGAATGTCTTGATGCAGGTCGCTCCGGCGCGCTTTGCCCGAGGTGGCAGGCTGGCCAACCTTCCGGGAGATGCATCGCCGGCCAAAACCTTCCCCTTGTTCTCCATCGCCGCGGCCAATTGCAGCGCCTTCCCGCCGCCACCCGCACAGGCATCGACGACAGTCCAGCCCGGCTGCGCGCCCAGCAGATGGGCAACCAATTGGGAGCCTTCGTCCTGAAACTCGAACATCCCTTCCTGGGATCCGGGCAAATCACCGGTGCGAACCCGGCCGGGAGCGGTGAGGCAATCCGGCGCCAGCCTGGCCGCCTGCAACACCACGCCGGCTTCCTTCGCTTGGGCCTGGAACTCGTCGCGGCTGATCTTCAGGCGGTTTACGCGCAGGCACACGTTGGCCGACTCGTTCAGGGCCGCGGCCAGGGCGTCGATTTCGTTGGCGGATAGTCCGTCGCCGAAATGGGGAAGGATCCACTCGGGCAGTGAACGGCGAATGGCAAAGTGCACGATCCCCTTGCGATTGGCCAGATCCAGGAATGTCTCCACGAGCCGGTTGCCAAGCCCCGGCACCCATTCATCGTCGAAACGCCCGTCGCGAGTCGGAAAGGTGGAGGTCAGGATCTCCTCGATCTCGAATCGCAGGTTGGGGCGGATTTCGACGGTGGCCAGCCCGACTCGGGCCCGGTCGATCCATTGGTCCTCGCGGGTCAGGCGCTTGGCCGCCTCGCCCGGATAGGCCCAGACGCGGTCGTTGGGCATCTCGTCACATGGGTATCCCGTGGCCCGGCTCAGCCAATTGCCAACGGGTGCTCCCTCCAGCGCGATGACCAGGGCGCGGTCGATGCGTCGCAAATGGCGCAGGCTGTGGTAGAACGCATCGCCCACAAAGGGCCGTTCCTTGGAGCCCAGGAACTTCTTCACCAGGAAAAAATCCTTCTGGACGCGGTCGGCGGGGGCGTTGGTGCTGCGAAAGGTTCGCAGCAATTCGGCGGCAATATCGAGCAAGGCTGCAAGTTTCAAGGCTGGTGAAGCTCCCGTGGTAAGGCTGTTCTTGCGGCGGAAAGGGGGGAGGGCCTACAGCCCTGTTGATTCGTGATGCTTTTCGGAGACGAGGAGCCGACCGTGGTGAACCGGACCACCGCCCCGCCCTGCTTGATCGGACTGCTCTTGCTTGCCGGCTGCATCCTGTGGCCCATGGCCCTGTTCGCCCAAGGCCTCGTCCCGCTGGGCGAGGATGAACTTCCTCCCGCCGGGGGCAACGCTCGAATCGTCACCGGCACCGTGCGCGGACCCGACGGCCCGGCCGGTGGGGTGCGGGTTCTGCTCGATGTGCGCAACATGGCCTTTCGGCGACCGGATTTGTCTTTGGAGACTCGGACAGATCCCAGTGGCCGCTTTCGCTTCGAACTGGGCGAATTCCGCGCTGCCCGGATCGGACTCGACCTGCGGGCGCACTCGCCGCGCTACCGTTATTACACCAAGATCGAGGAAATCGACGAGGTCGCGCTACCCTTTGACTTCGATGTCCTGCTTGAACCCGGGGTACTCGCCCGGGGCCGGGTCGTGGACGAGGAAGGAAACCCGCTCCCCGATGTCGTCATCAGCCATCAACTGATGCCGTTCCACAACTCGCTGCCCGATGGCACTTGGGAAGTGTTTGGCCTCGCCTCCCCCCGCGACCGGCTCCAGTTCGGACTTGATGGCTATGTCCGTGAGACCCTCGACATCGAATCGCCGGCACCCGGTGTTTACGAAGGCTTTGAAGTCGTCCTGCGTTCGGCGCGGATGCTCACGGGTCAGGTGGTGAATCGCTCCGATCAACCACTGCCGCGGCCGACTGTGCGCTTGTTCAACGGTGGTCGCTTTCTGAATGGCCAAACTGATGACGAGGGACGGTTCGAATTCCGGGCCCTGCCGGCGGGACGGGAGGATCTGGAGCTGCTTGTCGTGGCGGAGGGCTACCTTCCCGCGCGTCTGAAGGTGGAAGAGCAGCATGTGAACGAAGGAATTCGTGTGGTGATGGATCCGGGCATTCATGTGGCCGGCGAGTTGAGCCTGCCCAATGGCCGCTCTGCTCCCGGAACGCGATTGGTTGCGACGTCAGGCGAGCGCACGTTGGAGGCTTTCTCCGACCGCCATGGCCGCTGGTCCGTTGGGCCATTCGCTCCGCGCCAGGAGATCCAGCTATTTGCCATCCCAACCATTTCGGAGCGGAGCTGGGCCATCGCGGATCTGCTCCTGAAGCCGATCGCTGGCAAGCAGGAGGAGTATGAGGGCGACGTGGCCCTGTGGCCCCAAGGGCACACGAGCGACTTCCGGGGGAGTTGGAAGGACGGAGTCGTGAAGCTGGTGCGCGAGGACAAGGGAGTGACGGGTTTCCCCACGGCTGTCCACTATGAGGCCGAGTGGGATGGAACGTCCACGCGCCTTGAAGGGACGCTGACCGTGGAAGGCATGAATCAGAGGGGAACCTTCACGATGTCGCGGCAAACGCGTCTCGGCGGGACCATGGGCGGCGTGTGGGAAATTCGCGAGCAGGTGGAAGCCTCGTCGCTTCCCGCCGCGGCGGTACAGGATGTTGTGCAACTCGGTGTCCTCCCCGGCCGCGTGCACTTGGAGATGCAACTGGACGAGCCGCTGCGGCTGGCCGGACGGGTTCTGCGGGAAAACGGGCGCCCATTCCTCGATGGAGTTGTCGCCCTAACCGATTGGGAAGGCACGCCTTACCTGCGGTTGGAAGCTCCCATCGCAGTGGATGGCGCTTTTGAATTTCCGCGCGTGCCACGCGGGACTTTCACGCTGATGGCCAACGACAGCGAGCGCGAAACGTGGGTCGGGCCCGTGATTCTGCGTGGTGGGATTGAGGACGCGGTCCTGCAAGCCGGTCCGCCGTCGCCGGATCCCATCGACGATTGATCAACCGCTTGCCGGTTTATCCAACATTTGAATCGAAAGCAGGTTGATTTCCTGCCCATGCAATTGGTGGGCTGGCCACGATCATTCAACCTTCCTTGTTTTGATCCACTTCACACGAAAAAAGCGTCCCTGTCATGATGGTCACATCCGAACGCCAGCGCCTGTCGCAAGTTGTCGCCGACCTACCGCCCAGCGGCATCCGCCGTCTGTTCGACTTGGTGGCCTCGCGGCCCGATGCGATTTCGCTGGGTGTGGGCGAGCCGGATTTTGTCACGCCATGGAGCATCCGCGAAGCGGGGATCTTTTCGCTGGAACGCGGACAAACCAGCTACACGGGCAATCGGGGCCTTCCCGAAAGTCTGGATGCCATCGGCGGCTATCTCCACGATCGGTTTGGTTTGTCCTATCAGCGCGAGGAGTTGCTCGTGACGGTCGGCGCAAGCCAGGCCATCGACATCGCATTGCGTGCGGTTCTCAATCCGGGTGATGAAGTCATCATCATCGACCCGAGCTACGTGTGTTACGAGGCGCTTGTGCGGCTGGCCGGTGGCGTTCCCGTGTGCGTGCCCGTCAGCAGCGAGAACGACTACATCCCCGATCCAGAAGACGTACGCGCCGCCATCACGGATCGCACCCGGCTGCTGTTCCTGAACTATCCGAACAACCCCACGGGCGCCACCTACCCACAGGATGTGCTGGAGCATCTGGCGGCGCTGGCCCGTTCGCACGACTTGTTGGTGTTGAGCGATGAGATCTATGCCGAGCTGACCTACGTGGGCGAGCATCTGGCCTTTCCAACGATTCCAGGGATGCAGGACCGGACCATCCTGGTTTCGGGATTCTCAAAGGCATTTGCCATGACCGGTTGGCGCCTGGGCTACATTGCCGCACCGGCGGACCTGGTGACGGGCATGCTGAAGATCCACCAATACGCCATGCTCTGCGCCCCCATCACAGCCCAAGTGGCGGCCATCGATGCGTTGCGGCGTATCGACACGGATGTGGCATCGATGCGCCAGAGCTATGACCGGAGGCGCCGGATTCTGGCCGAGGCGCTGAACGCCGCGGGTTTGCCAACACCGGTCCCCGGGGGTGCGTTTTACTGCTTCTCCGACATTACGGGGACGGGGCTGGACGAGAACACCTTCTGCGAGCGCCTGTTGGAAGAACAGGACGTGGCGGCAGTGCCGGGAAGCGCCTTTGGACGCGGCGGGGAGGGCTACATCCGCACCAGTTTTGCCACGGCGGAGGCGAAGCTGGTGGAGGCCGGTCGGCGCATCCGGGCGTTCACAGCCAGTCTCTGACCGGCCTTGGGCCAAAAGCCGATGTCGAGTGTCCGCTTTGGGTGGTGATGCCCTTTGGCCTGAACCAGCTCGATTGGCCCGAAAACCGCAAGCCAAGGGTGACCGGGTGATTGACAGCGCCCGTGCGGCGGGGTAACTTGCTTGGTGATGGTTCGGACATCGAAGGGTTTTCGCCCTCCGGAAGATCCGGACGCTTTGGACGAAACTTGATGAGATTGCAACCGGCTCGCTGGTCCCTGTCCGCCTCCTTCTCCCGCATCGTGAGGACCACGGGCGTGTGCGTGGGCGTCGGGGCTGTCGGGATCTGGCTTTTTTCCAGCCTCGGCGCCATTGAGTCCCGCTCCGCCACCGCCAGCAACGAACCGCAATACCCCTTCAAAGAGCGCTTCTTCGCGGCAGTTCCTCCCGGGGCGATTGACCGCCTCGAGATCGTGTACCCTTCAGGCACCGAGCACGAGCTGCGCCGGGGTACGGATGGCTGGGAGATTCTCGATGGAAGCCATTGGTTTCCGGTGAACCCGGACCGCGAGGCCACTCTGCTGGCTGCCCTTGCGGGGGAGGGACATTCGGGCATTCCGGGCATCATCCAGGGTTCGAATCCAGCGAATCACCAGAGGGCCTTCAGCGTCTCGGCCAGTTGCGGCATCCTCGTGTCTTTTTTCGCGGGCGAGCGCCTTGTGGAGCAGTTGGTTGTGGGCCGGGCCGTCGAGGGAACGGCGGGGTGGGGAACCTACGTGCGTCGGCCGGATTCAAACGCTGTGTACCAGATTCCCGGGAAGTTGACCGAGTGCGTTTCCGGCGAGTCGGTCTACACTTGGCGGCGTCGCTTCCTATTCCCGAACTTGTCTCCGTCAGAAGTTGAGTCGATCACTGTGACGGCACAGGAAGCGACCGCGAGTTACTCCCTCGCGCGCACCCCCGGTACCACGACGGGTTGGTCGGTGACTGTGAATGGCGCGCGGCGGGACGCGAATCCGGTGATCGCGGATGCCTTGTGTGAATGGATCACGCGTCTTCGCACGGCCGATTTCCTGGAGGAAGCTGCCGAGACCGCGCAGAACGACGTGGCGCTGCATGTGGAACTGGGCATTTCAGGCTATGAGCTTCCCGTCACCCTGACTGCGCGACGGGATCAATCGGCACCCGGCATTGTCCGATTGGGCTTCGATTCGCCTCAGGAGCAGGAGTCCGATGCCCTTGGAGTCTTTGACCTGTTGCCTCTGCAACGCGATGCCTCGGAGTTGGTGTGGACCCCGCCCATCGGACCGGGCACGATCGTGGACAAGCGTCCCGGGGCCAATGAACCATTTGCCCTCGGCGCCGGGGAGAAACTCAAACAACGTTGAGTTCGTCCTCATCACGACCGAGTGAACGCCACCTTGAACTTTCTTGAATCATGGAAGCATCGCTACCTGTCGGGTGATCCGGAGGTCGGCGGCTGGTACCCCTCCCAGCCTCATGAGATTGCCCGCCACGCGCAGAAACGCCCGGCGCAATCGTGGACGCCGCTGTCTTCCGCGGAATCCGAGGAGTGGATCGCATGGCTTCGCGCGCATCAGGCTCCCGCAGAAGTGCTACGCAATGTCGAGGCGCTCTCGCATCCGGACACGCTTTGCGTCATCACCGGCCAGCAGGCGGGACTGTTCGGAGGCCCCATCTTCTGCCTGTACAAGGCCGCCGCGACGATCCATGCCGCGCGGTTGGTGGAGAAGGAGACAGGCCGCCGGTGCGTGCCGGTCTTCTGGGTCGCCTCGGACGATCATGACTTCCCGGAGGTTGCCACGGTCAACTGGCTGTCGACCTCCGCAGCGCCGCGAACCTGGACGGCTTCGCCGGAACCGGGCCGGCCGGGCTCGCCGGTCTATGCGCGGCCGCTTCTGCCGCCGCTGTTGGATTCGTTTCTTGCCGACTTCTCCGAAGGGGAAGCGGAGACCGAGTTCCGAAAGGACCTCTTCGATTTTCTCCATGGGCTGCGCCAGCATCCCGGCGGCGCCACTTGGGAGAGCCAGTTTGTGCGTTGCCTTCTCCGCTGGATTGGATCCTTGGGGATTGTTCCATTCGCCCCACGGTTGGGCTTTGCCCGCCAGCGCGCCATTCCGGTCATCGCCGCTGAACTGCAGCAACCCGCTGCCAGCACCCGATTGGTGCGCGATGCCGGCTCGTTGCTGGATTCATTTGGCGCCTCGGGGCACACGCTTCACCGGCGGGGCGATGAAGCGAATGTCTTCCTGGAATGCGAAGGTGTCCGCGGCAAGATCACGTGGCACGGTGGGGACAACGCGGTTGTTTCCCACCCCGTGACAGGCGAGGAGCTCGCGCGCTTCAGTGGCGAGCAGATCCTGGCCCACTTGCGGGAGTTCCCATCACGCTTTGGTCCCGGAGCGGCACTGCGGCCAATCGTGCAGGACGCCATCCTGCCGACGGTGGGGGCGGTGCTGGGTCCATCCGAGTTGCTGTACCACGCCCAGATTCGTGACCTGTACGGGCACTTCGGCGTTTTCAGGCCGACGTTGCTCCCG
The DNA here is from genome assembly GCA_964625145.1 of uncultured Candidatus Sumerlaeota bacterium. Lineage (GTDB taxonomy): Bacteria > Sumerlaeota > Sumerlaeia > SLMS01 > JAHLLQ01 > CAYTRP01. The sequence goes on along the minus strand of CAZVAQ010000107.1, from coordinate 2,956 downwards.
CGTCCGTCTGCGGTGTTGTTGGACCGGCGCACCGAGCGATTGATGGAGAAGTTGGGCCTTGAAGCGGAAGAGCTGGTGCGTGGCGGTCCCGATGATCTGAAGCATCGCGCCGCCTCCGTCGCCGATCCAACGGGTGTGCGTGAACGCGTGGAGGCCCAGTTGGCGGAGTCGACGAGGACACTGCAGTCCCTGCGCGACCTGCTGGAGGCCGAGACACGCGACACGGGTCTTGTGAAGGCGGCGGAGAAGATGGCGCAGGCGGTATCTTCAAGTGAGGCGAAGTTGCGCGAGCGGCTTGACCAGTTCCTCATCCGGCGTGCGGAGACCGTTGCGGATCAAGTGGAACGCATCGGCAATGCGTTGTGGCCATTGGGGCAGCTTCAGGAGCGTTGGCTGGGGTGGACTTCGCCGTTGCTGGCGCAGTATGGTCCGACAGCGCCTGCGTGGGTCGCAGAGCATGTGCCGCTGGATGCGTCCAAGCTGCACATCATTCATCTCTCGGGGGTCAACGGGGAGTAGTCGGCGCTCGATGGGGCCACAAGTTGGTGCGTTATCCGGCCGCCTGAGACAAATCCTTTCAATCAAGTTCCCATGGCTCTTCTCGATCTGGCGGTCTACGGCGCCGCGGAGCACAATCTCAAGAACATCGACGTGCGCATTCCCCGCAATTCGCTCACGGTCATCACGGGCTTGAGCGGATCGGGGAAGTCGTCGCTGGCATTCGACACGATCTATGCAGAAGGCCAACGGCGATACGTGGAGTCGCTCTCCGCCTACGCGCGACAATTCCTGGACCAGATGCCCAAGCCGCATCTGGAGCACATCGAAGGCCTGTCTCCCGCCATCTCCATCGAGCAGAAGACCGTGTCTCGCAATCCCCGGTCCACCGTTGGTACGGTGACGGAGATTTACGACTACATGCGCCTGTTGTTTGCGCACATCGGAACGCCGGAATGCCCGGTCTGCAGTCGGCCGCTGGAGCGGCAATCGATTCCGGACATCGTGGAGCGCGTGCTGGCCTTGCCAAGGGGTGCGCGGTTGCAGGTGTTGGCGCCGATCGTTCGCGGCCGAAAAGGGGAGTACCAGGCGCTGTTCCAGCAGGCCCTCAAGGAGGGTTTCGTCCGCGCAAAGATCGATGGAGAGATGGAGGACCTCGATCCCAAGCGACGCCTGAAGCGCAGTTTCAAACACGACATCAGCCTGCTGGTCGACCGCGTGATTGTGGGCCCAGACCAGCGCGGCCGGCTGACCGATGCGGTGACGACGGCATTCCGCAAGGCGGAAAACTTCGTCATCATCGAGATCCTGCCGGACCGCGAAGGGAACTATCCCAAAGGTTTGGAATGGCACGGCGAGCGGATGTTCTCGCTGGCGTTGGCCTGTCCCGAACACGGACCGCAGGATGTGGAACTGGCCCCCAGGATGTTCTCCTTCAATGCGCCGTTCGGTGCGTGCCCAACATGCCATGGGATTGGATCGGTTCCTGAGGTGGACCTGGATGCCCTTGTCCCGGATCCGTCGCTTTCGATTGCGGAAGGTGCCCTGGTTCCATGGCGCGGACTCTTCGAGACGGAGGACGATCTCGATCCGCAGTCGCGCTCGTGGAATCGTCAGGTCATCCATGCACTCGCGCGGGAACTGCGATTCAAGCTTCAGACGCCGTGGAAGAAGCTCAGCGAATCCGTCCGACAGAAGATCCTGTTCGGCATGGGGAAGGAAAAGATACGCGTCCGCGTGCCGATGCGCAATGGAGAGACGCAGGAGCTGTCCACCGCATGGGAAGGCATCGTCCATCGCCTTCGCAAGAAGCTGCACGAGGCGGAGAACTTGTCCGACACGGAGGAAGGTCTGCAGTTCCTGCACGACGTCCCGTGTCCGGAATGCCACGGTGCGCGACTAAAGGCCGCGGCACTCTCTGTCCGGCTGGAGGGAAGGAACATCTCGCAGATCAGCAATCTCTCCATCCGCGAGGCGAAGGACTTCTTTGATGCGCTGAAGCTCAGCGACCGGCAAGCGCGCATTGCCCTGGAACCTCTGAAGGAAATCCGCGACCGGCTGGGCTTCCTGCTCGATGTGGGACTGCATTATCTCACGCTGGACCGCCATGCCGGCTCGCTTAGCGGGGGAGAAGCGCAACGCATCCGCCTGGCGACACAGATCGGTTCGCAACTCACCGGCGTCCTCTACATTCTCGACGAACCAAGCATCGGCCTGCATCAGCGTGACAACGAGCGACTCATCGGGACGTTGTGCCGCCTGCGCGATCTGGGCAACACGGTGCTTGTTGTGGAACACGACGAGCAGACAATCCGCACGGCGGATCATGTCGTGGATCTTGGACCGGGTGCCGGACGGCTCGGTGGCGAACTCATCGCTTCCGGTACCCCATCAGTGGTCGAGAAGACCCCGGAGTCTCTGACCGGCCGGTTCCTTACCGGTGCGGAGACGATTGCGGTTCCCTCGCAGCGGCGCGCGCCGGACAAACATCGCATGCTGAAATTGCGCGGAGCCACACATCACAATCTCAAGGGCTGCGATCTGGAGCTGCCACTTGGCCTCATGATCGCCGTGACCGGTGTGTCCGGTTCGGGCAAGTCCAGCCTGATCATGGAGACGCTAGTTCCCGCCATTCACAATCATGTGTACGACACCGGCTACCCGGTCGGCGCGCACAAGCAGCTCGAAGGAATCGACCACGTCGACAAGATCATTCATATTGACCAAACGCCGATTGGCCGCACACCGCGCTCCAATCCGGCAACTTACACAAAGGTCTTCGACCATATTCGCGATCTGTTCGCACAGACGGCGGAAGCGCGCATGCGCGGCTATGAGAAGGGACGCTTCTCCTTCAACGTAAAAGGCGGTCGATGCGAGGAGTGCAAGGGCGACGGCCTCAGGCGCGTCGAGATGCACTTCCTCCCCGACGTCTATGTCACCTGCGATGCCTGTGGCG